>NZ_SMAK01000005.1 GCF_004346195.1 Tepidamorphus gemmatus
AGATCGGTCGGATAGGCACGGCGGCGGCGCCGCATCGGTGTCGACCTCGGTTCGGAAAAGCCGACACCCCATGAATCATACAGGAGTCGCCCTGGAAATCCCCCTTCTCAAACACGCTCTTAGCGCTGTTATTCAGCATCGGCCGGCGCATGCACTCGACCGGCTTTTGGGTCCCGTGCGCCGTTGCCTCGTCCTCGTCACCAGCGTGTCCGATCTGCCAGATGGTCGACTGATCGCGTGCGCCCTGCCAATGGCCGTTCGCATTCTTACGGACGGCATAGAAACAGGGCTCGTGCTGCCAGTGATAGTCGCCTCGGCCGAGCACGAAGCGGGGCTTCACCCAGATGATCTGTGACCGGATCGCCAGTCCGCAGGCTTCGAGACTCTCCGCGACGGTGCGGCAGTGAACGCCGGCATGCCAGACATAGGCGACGTCGCCCGGGAACAGCGCCCAGGCCTCACGCCAGTCGGCGCGGTCGTCATTGGAGACACGGCCGGTGCGCACCGTCGCCGATACGCCGGCTTCGTTGCGCCAGGCCGGGTCGTAGTCGACTCCGTAGGGCGGGTCCGTGACCATCAAGTGCGGGACCGCACCCGCGAGCAGTCGCTCGACATCGGCGCCGCTCGTGGCGTCGCCGCAGAGCAGCCGATGCTTGCCAAGCAGCCAGAGGTCGCCCGGGCGTGTGACGGGATCCGCCGGCGGCTCTGGGACGACGTCCTCACCGTCCGTGCCGCCATCGGGCCCGTTCAGGTCGTCGAGCAGGCGGTCGAGCTCGTCCTCGCCAAAGCCGAGGAGATCGAGGTCGATCCCGTCCTCCTTGAGCCGCCCCAGCTCAGCTGCGAGCATCGCGTCATCCCAGCCGGCAAGCTCGGTCAGCTTGTTGTCGACGATGCGGTAGGCACGCGCCTCCGCGTCGCTCAAGTGGTCGAGGCGGATGACCGGCACTTCCCTGAGCCCGATCTTCCGGGCCGCAAGCAGCCGGCCGTGACCGGCGACCAGCACACCGCGTTCATCGACAAGGCAGGGTGCGGTCCAGCCGAAGCGCACGAGGCTTTCGGCAAGCCTTGCCACCTGATCCTCACCGTGCACACGCGCGTTGCCCGCATAGGGGATGAGCCGGTCGACTGGCCAAAGCTCGATCGCCGAGGACTGGAAGCGAAGGTCTTTCATGATGGGCTCACAGGCGGACGACCAGGACAGCCGGGCGATGCTTTGCCAAACCCCGCCAAGCCTCGACGCGCCATGCCGGCCGCGCCGGCGCCCCTCCGGATTGCCTGCCCCTCAAGAGATCGGCGCAAGCCCAACGCCGCGCTGCCGTGCGACCGCTTCGAAGTCTTCGGTCCCACCATCGAGGAACACTGGCTGATCGGGAAAGAGCTGACGCCACCGCAGGAGCGCGACGTCGACGTATTCCGGGGCAAGCTCGATCGCGCGCACCTGCCGGCCGGTCCGCTCGCCGGCAATGATGCTGGTGCCCGAGCCCGCAAACGGCTCGTAGACAACATCGCCTTCATTGCTGTAGGCGTGCATCACGAACTCGGGCAGCGCCACCGGGAACACCGCCGGGTGCTCGGTTTCGATGCCGCGCGCCTTGTGCCGGGTAATGCGGATGACGTTGTCGGGAATGCGCGTGTCCTGCACGCCCTGGCCGGCGTGCGTCCATTCACCGACGTGACCGTCCTTGTTGCGCATGCCGCCGTGGGCGTCGTTGATGTGGCCGGCCCATTTGCAGGGCACGATCTTGTTCGGCTTGCGCGCCGAGCGATTGAAGTGGAACAGAAGCTCGAATGCGGGCGCCAGGCGCCCGTTCCAGTCGCCTGGAAGCCCCGGTCCCTGGTCCCAAACGTAGAGTCCGAAGCGGCGCCAGCCCTCAGCGCGCATCCAGTCGAGCCAATCCTGCCAATAGGGCTGCCACTCGTTGTCGCGATGGATCAGCCCGAGATTGACGAGCAGCTGCGCGTCGTCGGTCACCGGCAGGTTGGCAAACACCCCGCGCATCAGCGCGTCCCAGTCGCCGACCCCGCCGGTCGTGTAGTCGCGCTGGTTGCCGTAGGGCGGTGACGTGAAGACGAGCGCCGCGCGCTCGTCGTTCATCACGCGCTCGACGACAGCGGCATCCGTGCTGTCGCCGCAGAGCAGGCGATGATCGCCGAGCCGCCAGAGGTCGCCCGGTCGGCTGACCGGGTTGCGCGGCGGCTCTGGCGCTTCGTCCGCGGCGCTGCCTTCTTCGGTGTCGCCGTCAGGCGACATCGCCTCCGTGTCGTCGAGCGGCGCCATCAGTCGGTCGAGCTCGGCTTCGTCGAAGCCTGTGAGCGCCAGGTCGAAGCCGTCGCCGTTCAGCGCATACAGCTCGGCGGCAAGCAGCTCCTCGTTCCAGCCGGCAAGCTCGGTGAGCTTGTTGTCGGCAAGGCGATAGGCGCGGCGCTGAGCCGGCGTGAGATGCGAGATCCGGATCACCGGCACGCTCTTAAGGCCGAGACGCTGCGCCGCCAGCACGCGGCCATGCCCCGCGATCAGCGTGCCCTCGTCGTCAACCAGGCAGGGCACCAGCCAGCCATATTCCACCAGGCTTCCCGCCAGGAGGCCGATCTGGCGCTCGTCGTGGGTCCTGGCGTTTGCCGCATAGGCCACAAGCTTCTCGATCGGCCACTGCTCGATGGCCGAGGCCTGAAAGCGAAGATCACGCATGGTTGTTTGGATCAGTCCGTGGCAAGCCGCCTTGCCGTGCGCAGCCCCGCCAACCTCGACACGCCATGCCGGCCATGACTTGCCCCGCCCAGGCTTGCCCGGCCCTTCCGGACCAGAACCAGCCATGCGGCACCTGCCGTGCCAAGCCTCACCACGCCTGAGCCAGCCCAGTCACGCCAGACCCCGCCAGCGGCGCCCAGGCATGCGACGCCGCGTCCCACCGTGCGCGGCCAAGCCACGCCTTACCCGAACCGAATCGGCCTTGCCGGCCGAGCCCCGATGCACCGAGCCTTGCCGCGCCCATCCCTGCCTTGCCTTCGAAGCCGATCACGCTGCCACTGGCGGCAGCGCCGCCTCGATCTCATCAAGCGCGGCGAAGAAACTGGAGAACTCGACAAGATCGGCATAGCGGCGTCGCAGCGCCTGGAAATCCTCCCAGGCCTGGCGCAGCACGATGGCGCGCCGCGCGGGGTCCGACAGCGCGACGGCGGACGTGGTGTAGTACTGCCGATCGCCGTCTTTCACATTCACGAAGGCGACTACACGTCTCGCCCCATCGCCGGGACCGGCGCGGTAGCGCACCACGACCGAGCGGATCAGAGCGCGCGCCTGCACGAGGCGGTATTGATGGGCTGCCTCCGCCTCGTCCCACTCGAACAGCGGATGCAGCGGCGAAGCCGAATGGCGAGCATCCGCAACGACCGCTTCCGGCGTCAGTTCGCCACCGCCGGCGGCCCGCAACTGTTCCAGCCGCTCGCCCGCCGCTTGCGCCGCCACCCGCGCACCCTTCTGCAGCCGCGCGCCGTCACGCCAAGCGTATTCGAACCGGTCCATCACGCGGCCTCCGTAACAAGGCGCCGCATCTCCTCCGCCGTCGCCACATGGAACATGCCGAACTGGCCGTCCTTCTCGGGACGCCACTCGCCGATGCCCACACCGAACCCCGCCGTGTTGAACAGGTTCACGATCTGCGCCGCGCTCAGCACATTGGCGTTGTAGCGCACCCGCACCGTGGCATGCCAGGGCCAGAACTGCCCGCGGTAGCGGATGTCGGCAGTGCCCATGGCGATCCGCACCATGTCCTCGCGCATCTCCGGCTCCGATCCCAGAATGCGCACCAGGTCCATGCGCATCAGCGCGCCTTTGAAGGCGCCGCGCACTGCCGATTGCGCGCCCACCACATGGAACGCCTGGCGCGCCGCCACCTTGGTGATGCCGGCAACCGAAGTGCAGGCGGTGACGGCTGCCGCCTTGAATGCGACCGACGGGAAGCCATAGCCGCCGCCTTCGATCCGATAGAGGCTCTGCTGAAAGTCCTCGTGCGGGTCCTTCGCCTCCTTAGCCGGCTTGGCCCGCTTCATCTGCTTGCCCAGCATCTCGCGCTTGGCTTTCTCCGACCAGGCGTGCGAGATCAGCGGGGTGTCGCCGACAAGGGTAACTTCGATGATTTCCAGGTTGAGCGGCGGAAGCTCGATCTGGGTCGTTTCCTTGACTGCTGCCATGTTGGTCTCCATCGGGTCCGGCGCGGCCACGCCCCGGACGCGAGTCAGGGGGTCACACGAATGCGACCACCGGACCCGATGAAGCTCGAATCGCACATGGTCGCGTCTCATCCCCGGTGGCCGCCGGGGAATGCCGAAAGGCAACGGGTCTTCAGAACGAGCCCGGTCGTCACCCGACGTGTCGGGCGGCCGGGCGGCAGGCGATATCGATCGAGTGGTAACCGTGGTGCGGGTTACCGGGCTGGCGTTACCAGCCTGGTAGTGCACGCAAGGCGCGACGGGCCAAAGGCTTAGCGGCGCTATCGAAGGCGCGCGGCCCGGTAACTGGTAACTCAATTCGCAGGGCTGGCGGTGGCGAACTTCCGGGCCATTGCCGCCAGCATACGATCTTGGCCAGGGAGGAACCGTGATTTCAAATGGTTAGGCAGATACCGTACCTCCTTGCGGTACGTTCCGATTGACATTACGTAACGTGGTGCGGTACGTTCCGGCGTGATCAAGACGTTCGGCGACAAACGCACCGCTGCGATCTTTGCGGGCTATGCCGTTCGCGGGCTGCCGCCGCAGATTCAGGAGCGAGCCCGAGCCAAGCTCTTGGCGATCGACGCCGCCAAGCGACTTGACGACCTGCGCCAGCCGCCGGGCAACAGGCTGGAAGCCTTGGCGGGCGACCGCAAGGGCCAACACAGCATCCGCATCAATGATCAATGGCGGATATGTTTTGTATGGCGAGACGGTGAGGCCTTCGATGTCGAGATTGCCGACTACCATTGAGGAGCAAGACAGATGAGCATCAAGCGTGAAGACATCGACAAAGGGGCAATCGACTTCTCTGACGTGCGCTCCGGCCGACGCCTGCCGCCTGTCCATCCGGGCACGATCCTCCGTGACGAATTTCTGACTCCGATGGAGATCAGTGTCTACGAGCTTGCCAATGCGATTAAGGCGCCGCGCTCGCGCGTCAATGACATCGTGCTCGGCCGGCGCGCGATTACCACGGACACCGCCCTGCGGCTTGGGCGCTATTTCGGGACGTCGCCGGAATTCTGGATCAATCTGCAAGCGCGCTACGATCTCGATGTCGCCAATCGCACCGTCCGTCGCAAGATCGAGCAGGAGGTTGCGCCGCGCGCCACATGAAAAACAGAACCCAGAAGCGATCGCGGCGCTTGGCGTGGCGGAGCCATGTTGTCCGCGCCAATCGGCACCGCCTGCGGGCTGACAGTTTGAAGGCTCTGCTTGCCGCTGCGCCGCTGGAAGATGTCGATATTTCGCGAGCTCAAGATCACGGCCGCGAACCACTGTTATGAAACGGCTGTACTTGGAGCCTGAGTACAGCGGCTTGAGCGACGAGTTCGCCACCAATGCCGACACTGTGCGGCGATGGCAGTTCTTCACGAGCTGCAACGTCCTGAGCGAGCAGCCGGGTTCCTTGGCGGACGTAGTCGCGGCATTGCGCGGCTTTCTGATGCCGGTGATCCGACTGGCAGCCGGATCGGAAGCCGATGCCATCCTGTGGCCACCAAGCGGGCCTTGGAGCCGGTAGCCGTCTGCGCGCGTCTCGCCCGAGCCTGGCGCTTGGCATAGCCGAATTCGCCGCGGTCTGTCTCAGGAGCCGATGTCTCACCGAAAATTGTCTCACGCACCGAAATCATCTTGACAGGGCGCGCGTGCCTTCAACGACGAACCGCCGCGACCGCTTCGCTGGCGGACGCCGGCCATTGAGCCGCCAGGCGATCACGCTCAAGGCATACTCCCAGTGCCGGTGCGCGGTGGCGCGGCTGATGCCGAACCGCCAGCAGATCATCTTCCAGGGCGTGCGCTCGACACGCGCCCAGACGAGCTTGGCGTCCTCGGCGTCGAGCCAACGCAGCCAGTCGAGCGCCTCCTCCATGCGGGAGATGGCCTCCGGCGCCGGCGGCGGGCGCTTGAGGCGCGGCGGCTCCTGGCCGACGAGATCGGCGAACTCATGGAGCACCTTGGGCCAGAGATTGTAGTAGCCCTGCACGCGCACCGGCGGCAGGCGGCGCATGACATCGGCGGCTTCGCTCAAGCGCTCCTCGACCCGCTCGCGCGTCCAGTCAGTCATGGTGATGCTCCTCGCCGCGGCGGCGTTCGCCATAGAGCTTCTCGCCGAGCTGGCGCACGAGCTCGCGCTCGGGCCAGGTCAGGCGCGGATCGTGCGGGCTGACGACGAGGAGGTTCTGCTTGCGCCAGCCTTCGCGCTTGAGCTCCTCGAGCGAGCGGCGCCTGCCGCCATAGCCCTTGGGCCAATACCTCATCGTGTGACCTCGGCGAGCACCGCGGCATAGCCCGCGACATCGAGGATCGAGTCGGTGTGGTGCGGATCGCGGGCAAGCCGCGCGAGCTTGAGGTCGATGAGGCACAAAACCACCTGGGCTGGGGTCACGGGATACCCGAGCGTGATCGACCAGCGCTTGGCGACCGCCTCCATGGAGCGCCGCGGTTCGCCGTAGAGCGCGCGGCGCGCATCGACCACGGCCGCGGCGCGTCGCAGCATAGCCTTGCCTTTCATGAGACGCCTCCTCGGGTCTCGACGGCCCAGAGCAGGATCGCGAGCGCGTCGGCCTCATTGTCGTCCTCGGGATCGAAGCCGCGCGCGCGGACGGCTTCGATCACGAGAGCCTTGTCGGCATTGCCCTTGCCGGTGATGTGGCGTTTGATGCTGCCGACCGGCACGCCCTCGTAAGCGATGCCGTGCTCTTCGCACCAGGCGCTGAGCGTGGCGAGGAACCCCCCGTAGAGATGCGCCGCATCGGTGCCGATGTGGCGACGCACTTCCTCGAAGTAGATCGCTTCGATGCCGCCCGCGTCGGCGAGAAGGCCATCGAGAAAGCCGCGGAAGCGAAGGAAGCGCATGCCGCCGCCGTCGAAGCGGCTGCCGCGGAAGGAGACGCTGCCGCTGTGGACCATGCCGCCGGCGAGCCGGAGTGCCCAGCCGGTGGTGGAGCCGAGGTCGAGGGCGAGGAGGGCGCGGGGCTGCGCGGTGGTTGCGATGCGGCGCGTTTGCGATGACAGCGGGGCGCCGTGGGCCTGAAGGCGGCGCATCACAGCACCTCCTTCAGCCAAGCGGGCGGGTTTTCAGTGGGGGAACGTTCGAAGGCACGTTCCCCGGCATGTTCCCCGGCGCAAGTGCTTGGCAGGCCTTGCGTTGGGGAACGTGGGGAAGGTGGGGAACGTTTTTCCGCCTCTTTATTATTATTGTCAGGCGCGCGCGACCGCTCACGCGCTAGCATTGAAAAACGTTCCCCACCTTCCCCATGTTCCCCGAGCCCTTCATTTTCAATGACTTCGGCCGGGGAACGTGTGGGGGAACGTTGGTCGCACGTTCCCCCCTCCGAGTGGCTGTAGCCCTCGGAAAAACGTTCCCCACGTTCCCCGTGGGTCGATGGCCCTTCCTCGATGGCTAGCTGCCAGCGCTGGGCCTGGTGGGAGATGCCTGTTGCACGGACGCGCAGACGAAGTGCATCGAAGGCGAACACGCGATCGCGCATCCGCCCAAGGGCCTTGCCGAGGCGGGTCCGCTGCGAGCGGTCGCTGCCGTTGCCGAGCGGCAGCGGCGGCTCGCATTCTCCGGCAATCGGAAACAGATCGGAGGTGCCGACCTCCGCCGTGCCGAAGCGATCCCACCAGGCGGCAACGAAGCTGCGCCACATGATTCCTTCGGCATCCGAAGCCTCGTAGAGCTCGTCTGCGTTGGCGAGGAATCCGGGCACTCCGGCGACATCGAGAATGCCACCCACGATCTCGGACCAGGACTCGAAGCTGCCGAGGGTCGTGCGCTGATAGCGAGGCCTTCCGGCCTCGACCCAGGCGCGGCCGAGCGTGAGGCAGGCGGCGACGAGCGGACCCCGATTGGCGTGGATCCAGGCGAGCAGATTGGGATGGCGGAAGCCGTCCCGCTGCCAGGGCCGGTCCATGTGGGCATCGAGACGGATGCGCACGGTGCGGCGGGCGATTTCGTTCGAGAGCTGAGGGTTGTTGCCGGTTGCGACCCATGCGCAGCGGACCGGCATGCGGACGATGTCGGAGCGGCCCAGAATGCGGTCCTCCCAATACGGGGCGGTGAGCGCGGCGGCGAGGGGTGCGGCATCGAGGGGACGGCGCAGGTTGTCGATCACGACCATGAGCGGTGAGGAGCGCAGCTTGGCGGTGAGCCGCTTGCGCCATTCCTCCTCGTCGCGGCCTTCGGTCATGATCGAGGCCGAATGTCCGGTTGCGACGACGGCAACGGCATCGACCAGGAGCGTGGCCCCGGTTCCCGGCGTGGGCTTTTCGATGAGGTGCAAGGGCGTCGGTCCTTCGATCAGCGGGCGGACGAAGGGCAGGAGCAGGAGGGCGAGCGCGTGCGCGCGCTCGGCCTCGGAGGTGAAGGGAAAATCGCCCAAGAGATCATCGAGGAGCAGCGAGCGCGCGGCGGCGACTTCGGAGTTGCTCGGATGTACGGGGATAGGTGGAAGCGCGAAGCCTGGCGGCGGTTCGTGCAGCAAGCGCGTTGCCGGGTGATAGCCGCTCATCGTGACGAGCTCGCCCGCGCGACCGAAGACGGGCGCGGCGACGATGCCGGCGAGCACCGGCAGGTCGGGATTGGGGGTCGCGAGCAGAGCCTTGACGAGCGGCATCGGTGGAGGCGCGGGTACGAGATCGCCTTCCCGATTGCGCTTGCGCCAATCGATGAGGTGGGCGAGCGCGAGTCTCAAGCGGTCCTCGGTGAGATGGAGGGCCATGGCCCGGCCGTCGTCGTCGCGGGCAACCCAGGCGAGCATGGCACCCATGCGGTAGAGCCAGGGCCGCTCATTGCACTCCGAAAGCAGCGCGCGGGTCTGTTCTGCGAGCACGGCGAGATCGCCGTTGTCGGCGCGCAACCGCGGCCGCATCCCCGTGATGATCGGAAATCCGACCGGCAGGTTCGGCGCGTCGCTGCGGCCAGCCGCCAAGCGAGCGGCATCGCTTGTCGGCGCCGACGGCCTCCATTCTGCGGCCGATTCGACGACCGCGCGCACCGCCTGTGCACCCGCGCGGCGCAGCAGATCGTTGAAATCGTCTCCTTCCTGGGGCGGCAGCGCGATGAAGACGCGACAGCCCTGCTGATGCAGCGTGAGGGCGGCCGCTTCGGCCGCTCGTTGTCCGGCGCCCGACGCATCGTGGTCGGCAAGGATGATGACGCGCGCGATGCCGGGCGGAAGCTCGATCTGTTCGAGATTGGAGGCGGACAGGGTCGCCCAGACGGGCATGTCCGGACAGGCCGTCATCACCGCGAGCGCGGTCTCGATGCCCTCGGCGAGCGCGAGCAGACCATCGATGGGGGCGGACAAGCGCACGGCCCCGCCGCCCGACTTGCCCAGCATCTTGCGGTTGGGCGTCAGTGGCGCCTTGCCGGTGCCGTCGGGCGCGAGCCAGGTGCGATGCAGTCCGATCGCCTCGTCTTTGGCATCGCGGATCACCGCGACCATCGCCGGTGAGCCGGTCCTGGTCTCCCAATGAACGAGATCGGGATGGAAGCGGAGATCCTCGCATGACGGAACGGTGAGCCCACGCGCGCGCAGGTAGGTCTCCGCGAGCGTGCCGGCGATCGGCACGGTGCGGGCGAGAATGATCGCGATCTCCCGCGTGCTGTCCTTCTCTTTCGGAGGCGGCGGGGGATCGCGTCGGACGGGCGGCGTCGTGCTCCAACCGGTGATCGTGGCGGCATGGGCGTAGAGATCGCGCCCGGCAAGTCCGGTGGCGTGCTGGAGTGCGTTGAGCGGACCGCCACCCTCGCCGCCGTCGTGATCGTACCAATCGCCGGCGTGCGCGCCTTGGAGCGCGATCACGCAGGAGCCGTTCTTGCGCGGGGCGCGTCCGGTAATGTCGGCCAGGCGCCAGACGTCGCCGTCTCGGCGACCATTGGGAAAATGCTTTGGTACCCAGCTTGCCGCAGTGTCGCGCAGGCCGGCGACGATCGCATCGAGATCGTAATGGATGTGGGGCGCGGGCGGAGCGACGTCGTTGAGGTCGATCATGCGCCCGCCTCCCAGCAGCGGCGCGCATAGGGACAGGCGCGGCAGAGGTAGAAGTCGGATGCTGCGGCGATGCGTGGCAACAGCTCACCGGACTCCGCTGCACGGAGGATGGCGACGGCCTTGTCGGAGAGGGCCTGGGCCTGAGCGGGGTCCAACGCGACCACCTCGTGGTGGAGCGCCTGGGTATCCTTGTTGAGGGCCGTGAAGAAGGTAGTCTCGACCTCGAGATAGGCCATGTAGAGCTGGACTTGCGCGAAGTAGATCGGCTTCGACGCTGCGAGACCTCGCTTGACCAGATCGTTCCAGCTCTTGGCGTTCAGGGCCTTGTGTTCCCAAAGCGCCGGCCAGGCGATGCCGATGGCAGGGCCATCCACGATGACGCCGTCGATATGGCCGCGCAGCCTGCCGCCGGCGGCCGAGAAGGAGAATTGGCTTCCGTCCCGACGTTCGGTGCGCAGATCGAAGCCAGCGGCGCGCAACCAGCGGGCGGAGAGCCGCTCGAACAGATGCCCGGCCTCGAAGATGCGCAGTGCTGCGGCATCCACCTCGCATCCCTCGTCCGGCGGCGCATGGGTGATCTCGTAGACGAGGCGACGCGCGCAGGGCTCGCCGATGCGGCTTGCGCCAAGATAGTCGCGCGGCGGCGTGTGTTCCCGTTCGGCGGTAAGAGCGGCATCGATGAGGGCGTTGATGCGGGCAGCGGGGCCTTCGCCTTGCGTCGGACGCCCGTAGATGAAGTCCGAGCCGTGGTTCAAATCGAGAAGCATGTCTCTCAAAACGGCAAAGGGTCGTTCAATCCATCGTCCCGTGCCCGCTTCTCGGCGGCCTGGCGCTGCATCGACGCCTGGAAGCCGTCGATGCAGGCTTCGATGAGTCGATCGATCTCTTCCGCCGTGCGGTCGTGGAAGGGTCCCATGAGCCCGAGCTCGGTGAGCGCCTCCGCGAAATACCGCCGCGCCTCCTTGATCGCCTGCTTCTCGAGATCGGTCTTGTCGATCATGCCGTGCATCCTTTGAGCGAGCGCCGCTGCCGCATCGAGGCAGCGCATGGAGCAGAAGCGGTAGAAGGGGTAGCGGTCGAAAGCCAGCCGGTGGCAGTAGCCGAAGCCGCGTGCCTCGCGCCCGCACAAGGCGCAGAGGCTTACCCGAGCAAGAGCTTTCCGATCGGGTCGTCCTGAGGCCAGCCTTGCCGTGCGAGGCGCTCCGATTGCAGGACGATCCAGCGCGAGATGGCATTGCTCGCCATGGCTTCGAGATCGGCCATGGTGAGCGAGGCGATGGGGCTTTGCAGTCTTCCAGCGCCGCGCCCTTCGAGCCATCGGCCGATCTCTCTTGCCGCCTCGTGCGTGAGGTGGGCCTGCCACACGTCATCGGTCATGGCCGTCAGCCGTTGAGCCAGGCGGGGCCGGCAGACTTAGCCGGCTGTTGCGGCTGCGGTTGCGTTTCCCGTGCTGCGGTCGCCCAGGCCGGTGTCACGGATGGTGCCGGCGGCTGCGCGGTGGCGGGGCGATTCCAGGCCGGCTGCGCAGACGGCTGCGCGGTTGCCGGTACCGCGCGACGGCTCGGGCTCGGCGGCACCTCGCGGCCCTCCATCACCGCCTTCCACTCCTTCTCGTTGGGCAGCACGACCCGATCGAGCCGGTTCTGATCGCGGTAGGCGGGGTTGTCGGAGGGCTCGACCCGGATCTTGGCCACGAACACGATCCCGTTGAGGTCGGCTAGACCCCGCAGAATGCGCTTCGACTTCGCCGCCTCGCTCATGTCGTTGGGATCGAGGCCGAGTGCCGAGTCGATCATGGCGCGGAAGGTGCTCTTCGAGATCTTCCAGCCCATCGAGACGCCCTGCTCGTCCACCTTGCCGCCCTGAACCGTGAACATCTGCCGGAACTTGCGCCGGGCATGGGGGCCCTCGACTACGGTGAACTCGCAATCGAGCAGGAGCACATCGCTCGAGGTCGAGGCCTTGAGCAGGCCGCGATCGATCTCGTCCGGACCGTCGATCCCGCCCGGGCGAATCGTCATGGCGACCTTGGCAAACGTGCCGTCGGGGATGAGCTCGCTTGCGCGCTGCGGCTCGGCGTCGTTCATGTCGAGGGGCATGGGGTCATCCTTTCCTGGTGGCGTTGATCTTGGCGATGAGGGCGGAGAGGTCGGGGGGCTCGGTCACGTCGAGGCGCCCGGAGCGGTCCTTGGCGGGCAGGCCGTAAGGGTTGGGGCGGCAGACGAGGCGGCGGATCTCGCCGCGCTCGGGCTCGTGGCGGAGACCCTCGCCCTCCGCAACGAACAGGCTCATGGAGACGACCTGGTCGACGATACCGGGGAGCTCGCGACCCGCCTTGCCGCCCTCGAGCTGCGGTTGCCAGTGGACGCGATTGAGCTCGTCGGTGACCTTCTCCAGGATGCCGACGAAGATCACCGTCTTCGCCTGCGCGTGCTGCAGGTGCTTCAAGAGCGCAATCACCTCGCGCGCGAGCAGCCCGTAGGCGCCGCGCGTATCCGGCCTGCCGCTGCGCTCCGAGAAGGCCTCCGGCCGCGTCTTCGCCCAGGCCATGGCCTGGCGGGTGAGATCGGTGATCGAGTCGACGAAGACGATGCGCTTGTCCGCGATCAGGCGGAGGAGGTCGGGGTAGGTTGCGGCGACATGGCGGTGGTGTGCTTCCGAGAAGAACGCATCGGCGGGCGCAGCGGGGTCGATGCCGCCGACGAGACAGGCGACGTCGAGCGCATCGAGCCACGTGCGCACGGGGATCGATAGGCCGGGCCAGTCCTGCACCGACTTCATGCCCGCCTCGAGATCGATGCACAGCGTCTCGTCGGCGGGCAGCGTCTTGAGCAGCGAGGTCTTGCCGACACCGGAAGGGCCGAAGATCGCGATCGTGGTCTTGACGGCGGCCTCCGCGAGGCGCTCGTCGGCACTGACGATCCTGAGCGCCATCAGCGGCCCCCATCGGCGAGCAGGTCGATCGGTCGCTCGCAGCCGAGCGCCCCGGCTTCGCGGGCGAGCACGTAGAGCCGGCGCAAAGCGTGGAGCCGATCGCCGACCGCATTGAATTCGGCTTCGATCCCGCGCAGGGCGAAGGCGATGTCGTCGAGGGTCGCGTCCTCGATTCTCTTCACGGCCGCCTCGGGGCGGCGCGCACCGAGCGCGGGAACGACGATGGTGTCGGGGATGGCCTCGAGGCCATAGTGGCGCTTGCGCAGCGCGGCCATGCGAGTGAAGTCGCTCATCGGGATTCCTCGAGCATGAGACGGAAGGTCGGCTTGCCGGTCCGCACCGTGCGGGCCGGCGAGAAGGCTTGGCGGATGGCTTCGGGCCAGGCGGTGAAGGCACGCTCGGACACCTTGATCTCGATGGAGACGTAGTCGGCCACTTTCTCGCCGCTCGCCCGCATGCGCTCGACGAGCGTGGCAAGCAGGTCCTGGTCCCACTCGACCCGCTTCGGCAGGTCGGCAACGACGGTTACTGGGCCGTCATCGAAGCGCACCGTGCCCGTGTCCTTGCCTTGCGCGGCGCGCAAGCGCGCGGCCTCCTCGCCGTAGCGAAGCGCGATCGCGCCCTCGAGCCAGTCCTTGGTTCGCTTGGCCGCGTTCAGTGCTTCCTCTGCCTCGTCCTGCAGCAGCGCGAGATGTTCCGCCGGCAGCCTGGCGATCTCGCCGACCGGCATCGTCCGGATGTCGGCGAGCTGCGGCCGATTGCTGCGCTCCGTTGCCATCACGCGACCTCCTCGAGCAGGAATGAGCCGAGCGATGCCGAAGCGCGCCTCGGCTTCGGCCGCGCGATCGCGAGATAGCCGTAGTCGTCGGGGCCGTGCCGCCGCTGCACGAGATGCACGAGCCCAAGTTCGGCCGCCCACCAGGCGCGGCGCGCCACGCGGGCAAGCTCGGCGCGGTCGCGCTCGGTGAGCCGCGTGCCCTGCTCGGTGACATCGAGAGCGAGGAAGCCCCGATGGTATTCGAGCATGTCGCCGGGCATGGCCTGCCCGATCCAGCCGCAAAGATCGATCTCCTTGAGGCGGAGGCGGGCAGCGGGAAACCTGGTGATGGAGCGCGTCATGGGCTTCTCCTACTCATGGGCAGGCCGAAGCGTCTCACGCGGCCTTGAGGCCATGAGCCGTCAGGGCAAGGCGGATGTGCTCGAGGCGGCGGTAGAGCGTGCTGCGCGAGCCACGACCTTGCGCCGCAAGCCGCTCGATCGTGGTGTGCGCAAGCGCAGCGCAGAGCGCGCCGTCACGGCGATCGAGCAACCCGAGGCCGCGCTCGACAGCAAGACGCTGCTCAATCGCGGCAAAGCCATCGACCCGCTGGCCGAGCCAGGCGGAAAGCTCTTCCTCCTCGCCGACCAGTTCCCCACGGGTAGCGCCATCGTGAGCGGGCACCACCTCGTCGAGGGAAACGGGCGCGGTACCGAACATCGCGCGCTCGCGCTTGATCCTGGCCGCGATGCGCGTTGCCTGATTCCGCAGCACCAGTCCTGCGAACGCGCCGAGCGAGCCGCGCTGACGATCGAAGGCCGGCAGCCGGGCGATGAGATCCACCAACAGGTCCTGGCGGATGTCGTCGAGATCCTCCTTGGAAAGATGCAGCTTGCGGATCAATCGGCGGGCGGCAATGTCGGCCTCATGCAGCAGGGTCTGCAGATCGGCGTGCGAAATCGGAGATTGCATTGGTCGAATCCTCGGTCTCGAATGATGACCGCAGGATGCCGATCGCCTTTCGCCGCCAGGTGCGCTTAAAGTGGGGATGTCGTGGGAGCTGTGTGGGAGCGCCTAAAACATCAGTTTCGCAGGTCGATCGCGTCCGCCGCCAGCGTCAATCGCCAACCCCGATTGCGCTTGTTCTCAATGAGTCGGCGAACGGCGTCTGGCTCGGATGCACCGGCCGCGAGTGCTTCTCGAAGTTCGCGAACAACGTCTCGCGCCGGGCGAGAAACGCGATGGAGTGACGCACCCCAAATTTCCTGCTCGATGTCGCGGGTCGTGGCGAACGGTTGGTCACCTCGTGCCCGCGCGGCCAGGAGACATAGAAGCTTGAACGTCTGATCCGATAGGGCGCAATCGATGCCATCAAGGCTGACGGACTTTATTGAACGCGCGATCACGAGACGCGGCTCGCCCACTATGTGAGGTGCAAGGCGAGCAGGGTCGAGAGCCCAGGCTGCCCCATTGTGGCCGATGGCATCTCTCACTGCCACCAGATGAATTCCCGCCTGCTTGAACTGTTGCCGTTCGGACGTCGGTAACGGCGGCGCAACAAGTGTCACCGGCTGACCGCGCGCCGCCGCTCTCATCGCGACGATCAGGCCGGGCTGCATGGCGGCGCTGATTGAAAGCACGCCGAATACCGCTCGCTTCGATCCGAGCCGACCAAGATGCCAGATCCCCGGCAAAACAAGTTCCGGTTCGTCAGGGATCCCCGAAGCGGCCGCAATTTCCTTGATCAGGACTTCGCCGTCAATTCGAAAGCTGCGCAGATCATCATTGTCGAGGGTGACATCACAGCGGTGATCATAGGGACAAGGCGCAATATAGCGATCTCCGACCGCCTGAACCGGACGCGCGTCAAGTCCGCATTCGCAAGAGGCGCAAACCGGCCATTCGGTCGCCGGCGCCTGCTCCACGAGAATGCGCCGTGCGAGCAGGCGTTCGAACTCGCTCCCCAAATGTGGCTTGGCCTGTCGGCCCCAAAGCGTTGCGGTTTCGCCCGCCTCACTGAGCCGCAACAGCAAGGTTTCGAGGCTCTCGCTCACGACACAGCCCATTGCGCCGCAGGAGCGTCATGATCTGACCCTCGAAGCGCTCACGTTTGAACATCGCAGAACCGGGCGGCTTGAGTTTGACGGTCACGCGCGCGGGCCGTTCGCCTACAGGCTCAATCTGCACCCGAAACACGATATGGTTGAGGCGATAACCATCCTGCGCAAAGACTATCCGGCGCGCCTCGCTACCGAGTCTGAAAAGCGCGTTGCTGCTGTCGTGCATCGTCAATGACCAGGAGCGCCGTTCCTCACCTGACCGAGGATCGATCGTAATCCGATCGGTCTGAGCTTCGACAATCTGAACGCGGCGGATGGTTGGGTCAAAGGCATGGTCGAAGGTAAATCCAAAGCCCGCCGCCTCGACCGGCTCCAGTGTGTAAAGATTTTGAGCATCCGGAGCAGCGAAGAACTTGGGACGCTCCAGCATGATCGCCGCGAACGCCTCCGCGAAATCGGCGCATCGCGCTTTGCTCACGCCACCAACTTTAAGGCGGCCGGCCGGCGCGGAATAGGACAGCACCGCCTGCTCGGTCGTAGTGAAACTGATAATGCGTTCCTCACCGCCCTCCACAACCGGAACTGTTGTGATCGGGGTGCCATGCGTTACGACGACCTTGATCTCGTCATCGTCCTCGTACCAACCGACCCGGCAGTAGTTACCGTGCAAGTCCGCTTCGAATAGTCGCGCCGCGGCCTGCTCGAATGCTTTTCGAGTTTGTTCATCGAGGCGTGGTTCGACACCCTCGTCGAGCCCGGCGAACTCGGCAGGTGAGGTCAGCCGCATCAACGCGACGAGGTCCGATGCCGCATTGAAGACGGCTGGATGATCGAGAAATGCCCGCAGCGCCAGCTGCTTGGGATCAATGCGATATTCCGCGGCGGCGGCATCCTGCGCCGGAACGAGCACAATGCTCATCGCTCGGGCTCGCTCCAGCAGCATGTTCATGCCGGTGCGGGTACCGACCTCCGCGATCCGATGCAGATCCGCCACCAGGCCGCGTGGATAGTTCTGTTCCGGCCCGGCGAAAAAATCGAGCAACGCCTGCCTGGCCCGGTCCGGATCGCGATCAAGGAGCCCGAGGTCCACCCCCTGCAGCTGACCACTATGGCGGTCGAAGAGGCGCCGCAGGAGGCTCAGGTCGACGGTCTTGAGAAAGCGCGGATTGACGAATTTCCTTAAGTTCTTGGCCATGGCGGCCACCCAACGAATCGGTGTGTACGTTCCTATTATGTTCCGACTCGGCTGCAACTCCGAGTCGATCCTGGGCACCTCAACATTCACCTGAATTCACCCGCCGGAGCCATGGGACGCTTTCCGATGCCGGCGAGTAGAGGGCTCAAGGAAAGGAATTCTCCGGCTGCGCCGCCCCCATGTCCGCTCGCCGCCGTCCGCATCCACCAGCCGCCGTCCATCTCGACGAGATCGCCGCGATCCTCGCTCTCGGAGTGCTGCGGCTCCTCAGCCCGCATCCGCGCCAACACACGAATGACATCAATGGCTTGGGAGACTTTCCGCTGGACTTGCCGGCAAAACGGAGCGTCTGTCGTCACGAACCGGCCCAAGGCAGGGAGGCGCGATGACGACCCCCATCCTCAAGCAGATCGCTGCGCTCCACGATCTCGACCATGGCGAGCTCAAGGCGCTCTGGCGCGAGTACTACGGCAGCGAGCCGCCCGGCTACCGGCGCGGCTTCCTGATCAAGGCGCTCGCCTATCGCATCCAGGAACTCACCTACGGCGGATTGTCGAAGGAGGCGCGCGAGGAACTCGACGCCCGCATCAAGGGCGAGGCACCCAGGGGCAAGTCGCGCCATAGCCTGCCCAAGGACCGCCCCGTCGCCGGCACGCGGCTGATCCGCGAATGGCAGGGCGTCGAGCACCACGTCACCGTGCTCACCGACGGCTACGAATACCAGGGCCGCAAATACAGGTCGCTCTCGGCCATCGCCCGCGCGATCGCCGGCACCCGCTGGAACGGGCCGCTGTTCTTCGGCCTGCGCCGACCCGGGAGCCTGACATGAGCAAGGTCCCCGTCCGCAAGGTCCGCTGCGCCATCTACACGCGCAAATCGAGCGAGGAAGGCCTCGAGCAGGAGTTCAACAGCCTGCAGGCCCAACGGGAAGCCTGCGAGGCCTATATCGCAAGCCAACGTCACGAGGGCTGGGTGCTCGTTTCCTACCGCTACGATGACGGCGGCGTCTCCGGCGGCACGCTCGAACGCCCCGCCCTCAAGCGCCTCATCGCCGACGTCGAGGCCGGCCGCATCGACGTCGTGGTCGTCTACAAGGTCGATCGCCTCACGCGCTCGCTCATGGACTTCGCCAAGCTCGTCGACGCCTTCGAGCGCAACGACGTCTCGTTCGTCTCCATCACGCAGCAGTTCAACACCACGACCTCGATGGGGCGGCTCACCCTCAACATCCTGCTCTCCTTCGCCCAGTTCGAGCGTGAGGTGATTGGCGAACGCATTCGCGACAAGTTTGCCGCCTCGCGCAGGAAGGGCCTGTGGATGGGCGGCCATCCGCCGCTCGGCTATGACGTCAAGCACCGCAAGCTCGTCATCAACGAGGCCGAGGCCGAGCTCGTGCGGCACATCTTCCGGCGCTTCGTCATTCTGCGTTCCGCTACCGCCCTCGTGAAGGAGCTCAATGCCGAGGGTCGCCGCACCAAGTCCTGGGTCACGGCTGAAGGCCGCACGCGCGAAGGCCGGCCCTTCCACAAGGGCACGCTCTACCGGCTCCTCAACAACCGGGTCTATCTCGGCGAGGCCGTCCACAAGGGCACCCCGCATCCCGGCGAGCACGGGGCGATCGTGCCGCGGGAGCTCTGGGACAAGGTGCATGCGATCCTCGCCGAGCACTGGCGCCGGCGCGCGGCCCGCAGCCGTGCCGCCACGCCCGCGCCGCTCAAGGGTCTCATCCGCTGCGCCCTGCACGGCTGCGCGATGACGCCGACCCACACGCGCAAGCGGGGCAAGCAGTACCGCTATTATGCCTGCGTGCATGCCGCCAAGACGAGCAGCGATGCCTGTCCCCTCGGTTACGTCCCCGCCGGCGAGATCGAGAGTGCGGTGATCGCGCAGGTTCGCGCGCTCTTGCGCACGCCGGAAATGGTCGCGCGCACGCTGCGCGCCGTCCGCGCCGCGGCAGGCGAGACGGCGCCGAGCCGCGAGGAGACCATCGCAGCGCTGCGCGAGATCGACAAGGTCTGGGAGGAACTCTTCCCCGCGGAGCAGGCGCGCATCCTGCACCTCCTCATCGAGCGGCTCGCAGTGGGAACCGAAGGCGTCGATCTGAGGCTCCGCGCCGAAGGCCTCCACAGCGTCGTCGCCGAGCTGCGCGACGTCGGGCCTCCCCTGCACCAGGAGGTGCACCCGCAACACGCAGAGGCGGTCGCATGAGGGTCGCGCCGGAGCCGGCCGAACGAGCGGCCGCACGTCCGCAAAAGGGGCGCACACGTTCGACCACGGCAGCGGCACGGCACGAGCGGGCGGACGGCACCGCGCGGAACGACCGGCCGAACGGCACCGGGGCCTTCTTCCCTCGACCCTAAAACGGTTTTCCTCGATCCCACAATGGAACCCAACCAAAGGTGGAGCTTGACGGTCTGTCGATCCGCATCCCGATGATGCTGCGCCGCCGCGGCGGCCGCAAACTCGTCATCGTGCCCGACGGCCTTAAGACCTCCGCGCCGCAACCCGCCTTCGATCCCGTTCTCATCAACGCGCTCGTGCGCGCGCACCACTGGCGGCGGGAGATCGAGAGCGGGGAATTCCGTTCCGCCTCCGAGCTCGCCGCCCACGAGAATCTCACCGACTCCTTCGTCGCGCGCATGCTGTGCCTCACCCTCCTTGCCCCGGACATCACGCAGGCCATCCTCGAGGGCCGACACCCCAAGGGCCTCAAGCTCGCCACGCTGCTGCGCGGAATGCCGCTCGCATGGGAGGAGCAGCGGCGGCTCTTCTGGACATAGCTCGCCCATGCGCAGACACTGATCCCATATTACTCTTGTTGCGAATGACGAAAATGCGCATCGTCCGAAATTTATCGACGGCCGCTCGCAGCCGATCCGAAATAGCCTGACGTCGGCTCAAGAGAGAGACCACGTTCCCTCGGCAGTTATGATCCACCGTGCTGGGGATTGAGCGCGCGAGCCCGGGCTCCATAACGGGCCGGCGATGCGCTGGATGACGTTCCTGTCATAATCCCAACCGCCGATCGCCTCCTGGTCGCCAATGATTGCCGCAGGAGCGTTGCCGTTACCCTTGTTCGCATTGTCCTTCGGTTGGGAATTCACCTGCCCGTGGGCCAAAAGCGTGTCCGCCGCAACAACGGGCTGCTCTTGCTCACACGTTACGTCCAGACGAAATATCCGCGAGTCGGCCTCCATGCCGTCGATACGTCGCAATCGTCCCAAGCCATAGCGCGAATCTCCGCCCACGCTGATAGTCTCAAGTTTCGCGAGGTTCGGTTCGCCCTCAGCGCGGGTCAGTACATATCCCTTGAGGGCGACCGGGCCTGCCGGGGTTCCATCCTCGTTTCGCCAATGCGTATTGATGCATTCGGTTTCCCGCAGGCTGCCCTCGGCGGCCGTATCCGAATTGGGATCGATTGCAGTGGCCGCACGCGTGCTCACGAGCCGGGCACGCATCTTCCGGTCGGACAGGCCGTCATCGTCATCCCGGCGGTCTTCCCGTTTCCAAACCAAACCCTTGTCCTCTTCGTAGCGCGGCAGCCAGGCACGCCACTCTCTGCCGTCATACTCCGCGGGATAGAGATAGGTGAAACGAGCGTCTTTCCGCAGGCGCTCCCCCACGGCGGGATAGTCGGGATCACCGCTTCCAACTTCTCGGCGCGCGAGCTCGGCGGTCAAGGCGCCCCACAGCGCACGCGCCGGCACATAAAGCCGACAACGATTAAGACTCCCGGCCGGCGCAATGCCAATATGAACGGGGCCTTCTACCTCCCATATCCAACGGAAGAGCGACCACGTCATGCCAATTCCCTGCTGCCCTTGGCGTGATAGCGGCCGTAGACGAAAGCCTGGCGCAGAAGATCTTTGGCAAAGAGAAGTTTATCGAGGTCCTGCGCCAGCGTCTTGAGCGCCTCGAAAACATTGCCATCGGCAAGCAATGGAGCGCCCTCCGGTACCTTTCGAAGAAAGTCGGTGCAACTCTTGCTGATCTTCTTCCCATCATCTCCGCCCCGTGCCTGCAAAAACAAAAAACAAGCGTAAACGCCCTGCTCCTCAAGCACGGAAAGGGAGTCCGTCAGGACCTTTTCATTCGTGTCCTTAGCAAGATTGCGGCCAAGCTCCGCGCATTCAAGATCGAGGTTACGCATTGGCGACCCCCGCGTTCACACGCGCTGCCGGAACAGCGCCTGTTTCGCCCTCACGCGAGGACCGCTCTTGAACATGGAGGACGCGCAGGCGGCCCATGCCGCGCGTTCCCATGCCGCCGATCCCGAGATGCTCAAGGTATGGATGGGCCGCGCACACAACGTCCATCACCTTCTCACAAGAATCGACCGCACTGACCGATGACTCTTTTGATTCTTTGACCTTGAAGTGCGCCGGGTTTCGGCACGTCACGTTCCAGGCGAGGATCGTGGCCCGCGGCAGCGCTTCGTAGGTGAAGAGCGCACCTTCTTCCGCCGCGCCTGTTTCCGGATCGATCGACACCGACGTACGAACTTCGAGATTGCTGTTGACGATGTGGGTGAACAGCTTGTCGGACACGACGCCGACTTTTCCCTCTACAAAGCGAGGAACATTCCCGGCGGTCAACGCGTTGCGGACTTTGTCCCATCGATCAAGCGTCTTCACCGGCAGCAGAAGCCAGCCGAGATTGAGCTGAGCACCGTCGTTCTCGCGATACAACGCGGTTTCATCACAACCATTGCCGAGATCGACGCCGATGAACCGCAACGCCTCAGGAGACGTGATCCACAATGGCCCTTCGCGCGTGGCGACGGGAAAGAGAAACACCTGCGCGTCGCTGAAAGCCGCAAGCCCGGCAAAGCCACCGCCCTCTCCGCGTGCGAAGCCGAAGACCATGCAGATGGGGCAGTCCGGCTGGCCGCAGTGCCCCTTGTTGCCGTCCCTGCCGGGCTGGCCCTGACCCGCACAGGTCGGATATTTGCCCTTCGCCATCGCCGCGGAAGCGCGAGAGACTCCCGCAAGACTTGATCCGGGGATCTTCGGCACCCGCGTCACCGGATCCCGCACGATCGAGAGGTCCACCCGTCCGAGCCGGGCGCCGCCCGTGCCCACATGGATCGGGTCGACGGCTTGAGCAGTCACGATATACGGCTTGAAGCTTTCCGCCATGGCTTAGCCCTCCACCCCCTCCTTGAGCCACGTGAGGTGCCATTCGAGTGCATGTTCGAGCGCGCCGTCCGCCGCTGCCTCGACAAGCGCGTCCAGTGCCGCGCCCATTACCGCAAGGCGCTGAGCGAGCACGGCGCGCGCCAGCTCACGCCATTCCTCCTTCGCGCCGGGCAGCCAGTCGCCCTCCGGCGCACGCCATTCTCTCTTGCGCGCTTCAAGCTCCGCCCAAGCGCCCCGCAACGCCGCCGAGCTTGGGGAGACCCGCCGCAACAGCCTCCAGATGTCGCGCATGCGCTGGAAATCAGATAACAGCCGCGCTTCGATGCGCTCGAAGCGCCGGGCCGTGGTGTCGAGGAACACCGCGGCCAGACGGCTCGGATCAACGCGCACGCCGGCGCCCGGCCGCAGATCGCACACGTGCCGGAAGATTTGGCCTTCGGGGTGTTGGAAATCGCGCGGGAACCTCACTTCGCGATCCTCGACGCGCATGTAAGGATAGAAGACATCCTCGCGCCCGTCGGGAAGCAAGGTCGGGACAAGGACGAGATCACGGCCGCGGTCTTGCCGCTCGAAGACGAGGGCCGCAGTACCGTTTCGCGTCTCGGTGCTGCAGACGCGCCAGCTCTCGCACTTGCCGTTCGAAACGACCTCTTCGAGGTTCCGCGTCGCCTCGATGACCGCCTGGAAGGGCGTCAGGCGCGGAAACGCGACCACGCCGATCGAAAGGGGCAGGCGATCGAACACGCGGGCAAACTCTTCGCGCCATTTGGCGATTGCGTGCTCGATGCAGTGGGTCGCGGCTTCCAGCGGCACAAGGATGCGAAACCGCAGGGGGCGTTTGTCGAGCACGATCACAGGGTGGTAGACGCCCAAGTCGCCGTCAGCAGGCGTAACCTTCGAGATCTGGAGGTCGTGCAGTTTTCCGTCTTCGTCCTTGAGCCGGATCGTCTGCTTCACCGGCGAGGCGCCGTTGTCTGCCTCGCCCAGCACGCGGGCAAGATTGCAGATCGTAAGGAACCGGCCGTTCTTATAGAGAAGCTCGAACGGGGCGTTGTTGTGGTGGCCGAGATAGGTTTCGTTCTCCTGCCATTCTCCGTTTTTTGCCTCAACGAGCAGCCGGCGGGTACGCCAGCGGTTGGGATGCGCCGCGGCCAATTCCCTGAACCGGCTCTCGAGCTCATCGAAGAATTCTTCGGCCGCACGCCAGAAGCGATAGACGCGGCCGGGCGACGGCAGCTTGCGGAAGAGCTGGTGGACGAGCCAGCGTGCGCATTTGTCATCGTCGAGTGAGCCCCACGAAAGGGCCCCGGAGCGGTCCTCAACGATCTTGCTGAAAAACGGCGGCCAGTCGCTCTCATGCTGATAGCCCTGCTGAAGGCTCCGGAGAACGGGATCGTTCTTGTCGAACGATGACAGCTTAGAGCGAACGTAAGACACAAGCGCGTCGTGCGGTTTATCAGGTCTATCCGCCGAGATCGGATTATCCTTGCTTTCCAGTTTCGGGTTGTGTCGCCTCCATTCGGCAATGCTCTGGCCGCGCAGGGAGTCGACATGAGTACCATCGAGCCATGGTTCGAGGCCAAGGCTCAGCGTGAGCAGCGCGACCCGGTCGTTGTCGTCGGCAACCTCCGAAATCCAGAGCGTCTCCGTGCCGCCCTTGAACCATTCGTCGAGCCGTCCCTTGCGGCGCTCGCGGCACACACTGCAGGGTTTTTGTTTCTTGACGTTGGATTGCTCGCCGCTGCTTTCCCCATTGAACCGCACGCGACACACCGGACACACATGCCCGCGCGCTTCCTTGTCCGCGCAGGGGATGGTCCACGCCCGGTGGATCGGGACGGCGAGCTTATTTCGCGCCTTCCGCCGCTCTTCGATCATGCCGATGAAGGAGCGGGTCGACCCCGACAACCTACAGAACGGTGGCGTTTCGAACTTGTAGGCGTAAGCGTATTCGTCGATCTGACGTTCGATCGCGACCCGCAGTGAGTCCGCCGTGTTATTATCGAGGCTGCCCGCGGTCGCATCGGCTCGCAAGCCGGGAAAGGTGAACGCCATGGTATTGGTGTCGCGATAGACGAGCGAGCCCACGGTCAGATCGACCTCGATCAACTTGCGGATCTTCTCGAAGAAATGCTCGATATCGCGCCGGGCGCCGGCCCAGTCGCCGATGCGCACCGCCCGCGCCTCGTAATGATCGGTGCCGAAGCCGATCGTGAGCACGCGCCAGCGCGTCTTCTGTTTGATCTCGGCGTCGTTCCAATCGAAGGAATCGTTGACCAGGACGGCGCCCGCGACCGCACTCTTGAAGAGCGCCGCCGCGACATATGACTGATCCCACAGCGTCACGTCGTTGTTGGGAAGGCGGGTCTCCGCAAGCGTGGAGAGGAAGGCGTGGCGCAGCCGACCCTCTTCGCCGATGGCGCTTTCGCGCCACTTCCACCAATCATCGACCGAATGTTCCCAGGTCGCGCTGGCGCTCGTGCCGAGCTGCTCGAGCTCCCTGAGCAGTTTATCGATGCCGTCCACCAGCGCCGCCCAGCCCCCATCCTTGAGCACGTCCGGCGGATTGCTCAAAAGATTGCGACGAGGATGACCGAACGGGGAGACGAGCCACAGGTGCGTGGCGTCTTGGGCGAGATATCGGACGGTATGGTCGGGATAACTCTGCTTTTCGATGCCCGAAGCCATGGCGTGGCCGGCCTGCAGCAAACCGAGGAGACCCGGGTTACGACCTGTATGTTGGCTGACAAAGGCTTCGAGGGAGGAAGGCCAGGCTTTGCCGCTGAGAGGAAAGTCATCCTTGATCCACGCGATTCGATCGGACCACGGAAACGGCGGATTCTCGAGAGCAAACCACTGTTGGTAGTCGTATTCGTTGAGCTGACCGGCGTGTCTGCGAAGGAACGCGGCATTGGCTTTCCCCGCCATGTGCAGCCAGCCGATGGCTTCGCAGGCGAGCAACAGCGGGCGCGAAGCGCGCAGCCTGTCGAGCAAGCCGGAGCCCTGCGGGCCGGCGGTCATGGCGTCCCCCCGCTCGTCAGCAGCGTCGGAAGCGCGGCCTTCACCTCCTCCAGGCTCCCTTCTTTCTCGCCTGCGCGGCCGATTACCTTCACCTTTGTGATCGTGGCCGCTCCCCAGCCGGCCGTACGCTTGGCCGAAAAGCCATAGACCGTGAGCAAATCCCACACGGCATCGAGCAGTTGGCTGATCGCGGCCGGGCGATCGAGCTGCGCATGCCCTTCCGCTTCAGGGAGCGGAGAGTAGAGCAGTTTGAGTGTACCTTTCGTTCCGGCCGGCACGACTTCGTAAGGGATCGGCTGCGTTCCCGCTCGCGTCTTGCGGCTGTGGGGGTTGATGACCTCGAAGCCGATCTTCGAGAACCAAGTGGGATAGAAGGCGAGCGCGCCGCGCTGAAAAAGGTCGCGCTCCCCTTTCTCGTTGCCGAAGAGGTGGAGTACGGCCAATTCCGCCTCCCGACGCTTCCGCTCGTCCTTCACGGGTTCCGGACCGATCAGACCCATGGTCATGCGCATCGCCCAGCGAAGAAGTCCCTTCCAGCTCGCCGCCGCCATGAACGGCACGCCGAAGACGCGATCCTTGCGCAGGGGGTTGTCGAGCACGTGGAAGGGACGATCGTCCTTCGAATACCACGGGCCCGTGAGCGTGAACGTGATCTTGATTGCAAGCCAACCCGGCAGGAGGGGCTGCGGCTCGGGGTCCAGCGCCAAGGCGTCTTCAAGACGCAGATCGGCGGACTTCGCGTGTTTCGTGTAGCAATTTCGCGCGTCGTTCTTGCCCTTGCCGTCCCATGCCGAGAAGGCGGTGCAACCGTCGACGAAACCCGATACGAGCCCGCACGGAAGAGGTCCGCTTTTTGGGCACACCTGCAAGGCAGCAAGGTCGGCGTAAAGGTCGAACGTCATTCGGTCGCTCCACCCCCCTCGCCGAGCAAGCGATCGAGCAGCGCCGGACCTTCGATGAACTCTTCGTCTTTAAGATCCGACCAGGTCTGCTTCAACCTCTGGCGCATCGCCACGAAATCGATAACTCCGGGCTTCACGAAGCCGAACGTGCGCGGCGGATCCTTGAAGCTGAAGACCTTCTTGCTTTCTTGTTGCTTACCAGCAAGCCACTTGTCGACACATTCCGCTTTGTCGCGAAGCTGCTGACCCTGATTCTTCGGCTCTTTGCGTCCAAGAACGCGATTGAACGTGCTCTCATTTCCGTTCTGGCGGACCAGATAGCGGCCAGGGACGCACCAGAAGTTCGCGAGCGACGCCCAGGCATAAGCTCCGTGGTTCAACGTCCGCCATTCGCTCCTGGACACGTATGCCTTTAGCTGATTGAGTTTTCTCTTCTCAATTGTCGGCGCCCCGTTAATCTGCACAATCCCATAATCCCTGTGATGCGCTTGGCTCTGCCGTGCCGACTCATCCGACGGCTTGTAAACCGTCTTGCCGCCGATGGCGCCGTACTTCGCGATCAGGCGGAGCGTGAGGTCGAGAAGCGCCCACTCTTCTTGCTCAATCCGGCGAAGCGGGGTGAAACGCAGCTTGAAAGCGTTGTCCTTCTTGATCTGGGTCGTCTTGATCTGTTCGTTGCCATCCAACACATCGAAACGAAACTTCCGCGCCCAGCCGGTGCATCCGAAGAGCTCGCACACCACGCAGTGATGACCGGCTTCGTGCAGCTTCTTCTGGCGATCCGGACATTGGTGCTCGGTCGGATCGCAGGCGCTGCCGCCGAGCCCGCGCACCACCACCTCGAACCACCAGCGGATCGAGCCCAGCAGTCCCGTCGGGATGAGGCGGTCGCCCTTCCGCTCGGCGTCGCCCGTCCAGATGTCCGTGAGAGCCTTCAGGCACCAGGTCCTGGGCGCCCCAGGCGCGTCAGCACCATGTGGGGTTCGGTCCAATTCGCTCACGGCATCCCCCGTCCATCGTCGTCGCACCGTGATCACCGGCCCAGACTGCAGCGCCGCGCGATGAATCAGGCTGGCGATTGCAGCACGCTTGCGGAGTGCCAACAAGATTAACGTACAATCATCGCGTGCAGCAATCTTGCGTTCACTACAGGGCGTGCGCAAGGTTGGTCGAGGCGACTGCGGCGGATCATTGCCGGTCAGCCGAGGATGCAGATTGGAGTGATTGATCCTGCTGTCAGCGAAAAGGCGCGAGAAGGAAATTGCTCAAGCACAGGGGTTCCGAACCAGCGCGCGCCCCACGGTCAGATTGACCTTGATTTCCCATAGTTTTCAAACCCGTACCATCCGTGCCCAAGTGCGGATCAGTCGGAGAAAAATGCCCTGGAGAGAATGAATTCGGTCCGATTTGGGTCTGCCGTGCGCGGCGCAAGGTGCGGATGTCGTGCCGCAAACCCGCCCGTTTCCTGCGGCGCTCTCGCGGGCGAGAGAAAATCTCTGAAACAAGGACTGGCGGAGGGAGAGGGATTCGAACCCTCGATACGGTTTCCCGTATACACGCGTTCCAGGCGTGCGCCTTCAACCACTCGGCCACCCCTCCGCAATCGCAGTGGTCCGGATACACCGGGCCGGTCCCGCGATGCAAGGGCAGCGAGCGCAACCGGGCCGGGTTGCGGCTTGGCCGTGGCGGCGGGCCGGGATATGAAAGGCAATCGCGTCGATCGGCGGACCACCGGACATGCTTCGCTTCCTCGCCCGAACGATTGGCCTGTGGCTGATGGCCGGGGCGCTGGTCGCGCTGGTCGTCGACGGGGCGAAGTCGATCGCGGCCGGGAGCATCGTCACCACCCCGCTCGGCCAGCTCTGGTATGATCTCGATCCGGCCAGCCTCAACATCGTCCAGGCAGCGATCGAGCGGCATGTCCATCCCGGGCTCTGGGATCCGGTGATCCTGTCGATCCTGCTCGCCCCGACCTTCTCGGTAATCGGCATCCTCGGCGTGCTGCTGATGCTCGCCGGCCGCAGGAAGGAAGCGCCCCGGCTTTCGGAGCTGGATTTCGGCTGACCTGTGACGGGGATGGCGCCGCGAGCGAGGGCACCCTTGCGCGCTGGCGCCCGTCGCGATGGTGCCCCATATGCCAGAGCGGTCAATCGCTTCGCGGAGCGGACCCGGTGATCCGCTCGAGCGCGGTGTCGACCCGCAGTTCCTGACGGAGAACCCGTTTCCATGTCTCCGCGCAGTGCTATGCTCCGATAGGCTCGCGATGGAGGGTGCGATGTTCCTGTTCCGCAAACCCGCCGCCATGCCCGATCCGGCCGAGACGCTGCCGGGCCGGCCTGAACCGATCCCGACCGCTGAGACCCACTTCGTCAGCGGCCGGCCGCTCAAGGGTCCGTATCCGCCGGGCATGCGCCTCGCCGATTTCGGCCTCGGCTGCTTCTGGGGCGCCGAGAAAGCGTTCTGGAAGCTGCCCGGCATATGGGTGACGGCGGTCGGCTATGCGGCGGGCACGACACCGAACCCGACCTACCGGGAGGTTTGCAGCGGCATGACCGGCCACAACGAGGTCGTGCGCGTCGTCTACGATCCCGCGGCCATCGCCTACGAAAGTCTGTTGAAGGTCTTCTGGGAAAGCCACGACCCGACCCAGGGCATGCGCCAGGGCAACGACGTCGGCACCCAGTACCGCTCCGGCATCTACGTTCACGATGCCGACCAGAAGGCCGCCGCCGAAGCCTCGCGGGAAGCCTATGGCGCTGTCCTCGCACGCTACGGCTATCCGCCGATCACGACCGAGATCCTGGAGGCCGGACCGTTCTATTTCGCCGAGGACTACCACCAGCAATATCTGGCCAAGAACCCGGCCGGCTATTGCGGGCTGGGCGGCACCGGCGTCGCCTGCCCGGTCGGCACCGGCGTCGCAGCCGGCTGACCGCCGGCCGTCGCCGGCACGGCCGCGACACCGTCATGGCCGCGGCCGCGGCAGGGGAACCGCGCCCGCAGCGGCCGGCATCGCGCCCGCCTCCAGCACCACCCGGCATTCGCCGGGCAGGTCGGCCATCGTCAGTGGCCTGGCCGGCGCCGGCGGCGGCGCGCCGGGCCTCGGCACCCATGGCTCGTCCGACAGCCACCAGTCCAGTTCGCTGCCGCAACCGTCTCCGGCCGGCGGCGGATCTTGGTCCGAACAGCCGACGCTGCCCGCCGGACAGGCGATGCGAATGTGGAAATGGTAGTGATGACCCCACCAGGGACGCACCTTGTGCAGCCAGGCCCGGTCGCTGCCGGCGGTCTCGCAGAGGGCCTTCTTGATGCCGGGATGGACGAAGATCCGCGCCGTCTCGGGGTACTTTGCCGCCCGCCGGATGACGCCGGCATGGGCCGGCGTGAACACGGCCGGGTCGACATGGCGGGAGCCCGGCTTCAGCATCGAGATGGCCGGCATCTCCTCGCGCTCGGTGCGGCTCAGCCTCCGGTCCGGCATCGGCGTCAGCCAGATGTCGGCGTCGAGCCCGATCTGATGGCTGGAATGACCCGAGGTCATCGGCCCGCCGCGCGGTTGGGCCAGATCGCCGACGAGGAGGCCGTTCCACCCGTCCGCCCGGGCGTCGGCCGACAGCCGCTCGAGCAGCCGGATGAGGTCGGGGTGGCCCCAGTTGCGGTTGCGCGACAGACGCATGACCTGCCACGTCGGCCCGTCCACCGCGAGTGGCACCGCCCCGGCGAGACATCCCTTCGCGTAGGAGCCGATCGCCCGCGCCGCAAGCGGCGCAGGCGTCGTCGCCTTGCCGAACAGATCGCGGGCGGGCGTCTGCGCCGCGGCGGGCGCGGGCGCGCCGCACAGTCCAGCCGATGCGATCAGCACCGCGCCCAGGATGCCCGCCAGAGGCCGGCCGGGCCGCCGATACCGGGACGCCTGGCGACGCCCGGCCGGCCCTGCGGCTGTGCATGCGCTCGGGGGCATCGGTCTCCTCGCCTCGTCGTGCCGGCTGCCGCGGCGGCCCGTTGCGCTCATGCTCGCCGGGTCGGGTTGGCAGCCTGTTGACCCTGTGGCCGTCCTTGCCGCCCGCACGCCGCGACGGCGGCCGGCGCCGCATCGGGCGCGACGATCTCGACCGTCGTATGATGAATGTCGAGATCGGCTTCCAGCCGGCGCTTGATCTCCGCAACCGCGCCCAGTGCATCGGCCCCCGGCTCGATCTCCGCATCGAGCGTCACCAGCGGGCGATCCTGATCGAGCGCCCAGACATGGATGTGGCGGACGGCCCTCAGACCGGCGATGTCCTCTCCGATCACCGCCCGGATCTTCTGCGGCGCGAGGCCGCGCGGCGCGCCCTCCAGCAGGATGTGCCCCGAATCCCGCGCAAGACGGACCGCCGCAGCGATGATCAGCAGCGCGACGAGTACCGACAGCAACGGGTCGATCGGCGTCCAGCCGCTCGCAAGGATGACGATTGCGGCCAAGATCGCCGCAAGCGACCCGAGCAGGTCGCCTGCGACATGCAGAAGCGCGCCGCGCACGTTCAGATTGCCGCGCTCGCCGGTTGCCAGGACGAGGAACGCCGCGATGTTGACCAGAAGCCCCGTCACCGCGACGACAAGCATCGGCCCGGCCAGGATCTCGACCGGTTCGGCGAAGCGCTGTGCCGCCTCGAGCAGGATGAAGGCGGCGAGCATCATGATCGCGATCGCATTGGCGAAGGCAATCAGGACCGGAAACCGGCGATTGCCGAACGTACGCTCGGCGGTCGGCGGATTGGCGGCGATGCGGAACGCCCACCAGGCGAAGCCGAGCGAGACGGTATCGGTCATCATGTGGGCGGCGTCGGCGAGCAGCGCCAGCGAGCCGGTGACGATGCCACCGATGGCCTCGGCCACCATGAATCCCGCAGTCAGCAGCGCGGCGATCCCGAGCCGACGCCGACTGCTGCCGGAACCATGGTCATGCTGGCCGTGGTGATGGTCAGCGCCCATGCCGGGGCCAATCCCTGGATAGGTCGTGGACTGGCCCGTCTTTACAGCACGGCAAGCTCTGCCGACAATGGTGCGCACGGGGAGGAAAGCCGACCGAGCGGCGCGCGCCGGCAGACTCGGGGTGTGTCATGCGCCGATTCGTTTCCGTCGTCGTCCTCGCCGTGATCATCGCCGTCCTGCCAGCCGTAGCCCGCGCGGGCGTCGTCGCCAGAATCTCGCTGTCGACGCAGACCATGCAGGTCTATGTCGATGGCGCTCCAAAGTACAGCTGGGCGGTCTCCGCCGCCCGCAAGGGATACCGGACACCGGTCGGCAGCTTCCGCCCGACACGGATGCACCGGACATACTACTCGCAAAAATACGACAATGCGCCGATGCCCCACTCGATCTTCTTTCACGGCGGCTATGCGATCCACGGCACGACCTACGTGAACAGCCTCGGGCAGCCCGCCAGCCATGGCTGCATCCGCCTGCATCCGGCCAATGCCGCTGCGCTGTTCAGCCTGGTCCAGCGCCATGGCCCAGGCAACACGCGGATCGTCATCATCCGCTGACGGGTCGCGGCGAGGCGGCCGTGTCCGGTGCGGCTTGCCAAGCCCTCGCTGATCGCGCCAAGCTTCAGATCGGCCGGAGCGATGCGGCCGGGCGATACGGGAGGGATGACATGCTCACGCCCGTCTGGGGGCTTCCGGAAGGGGTCGTCGCCTTCGAGGCGAGCGGCCGGGTCACCAATGCCGACTACAAGGAACGCCTCATTCCCGCGCTGGAAGCTGCGATCGCCGAGCATGGCCGGATCCGGTTCCTCTATGTGCTTGGCGAAGCGTTCGAAGGCTACGACGCCAGCGCCCTGTGGGACGATACCTTCTTCGGCCTCAAGCACATCAAGGATTTCGAGAAGGTCGCAGTCGTTGCCGACGATCCGCTTTATGCCGGAGCGGTGAGGATGTTCGCGCCGATGCTGCCGTGCGAGGTGAAGCTGTTCCCGCTCGCCGAGCGTGCGGAGGCGAAACGCTGGATCGCCGCCTGATCGGCGCGACTGGTCGACGCGGGCCGGATCGGACGGAACGGCAGCTGCAATCAGGGATCATCGGGACGTGGGCAAGACGATCGCCGTCATCCTCGCGCTTGCGATGCTTGCCCAGATCATCAAGCCCTTCGGCCTGCCGGGGCTCAGACGGCGCTCCGACGCCTGGAAGATCGCGCTGTTCGCGCTGGCGATCATGGTGCTCGTGGTAGGCCTCAGACCGAACTGACGTCCTGCATCCGTCTCCATCCCGCCGCGATCCACGCCCGCTCGCCTGCGGCCATGCGCCGCCTTGGAACGATACGCGCCCGACCGTGTTGGTTCCCCGGATACCCGCACCGACCCCAAACCTCGGAGCCCCTCGTCATGTACAAGACAGCCATCGCCGGCATCGCGCTGCTGACCCTCGCCGGCTGCAACCACACACCGCAGTCCGGGGCGCTGACCGGCGCCGCTGTCGGCGCCGGTGCCGGCGCAGTAGTCGGTGGCATCGCCAGCGGAACGGCGACGGGGGTAGCGGTGGGCGCGGCGGTCGGCGGCGCGGCCGGCGCGATCATCGGGGCGGTCGCCAGCCGGCCGGGCTACTGTTACGCACGGGACGCTTACGGGAACCGGATCATCGTCGCGTGCCCACCCGGCTACCGGGGCTGATCCCGGCATCGGCGCGAGCCACCGCGCGAACCGACATGCCGAATGCCGTTGCGGCAGGGAGTCTGCCGATGGCCATGGCGCGGGGGCGTGTCAGAGCCGGTAGAACCGGATGGCGTTGTCGTGGAACAGCAGGCGCTGCTCCGCCTCACCGAGATCGGCGACAGCCGCCCGAAATCCGGCGAAGATCGTCGCGAACGGGCCTGCCAGCCTGTCGACGGGATAGTTGCTGGCGAACATGCAACGGTCCACGCCGAAGATCGCGATCGCGTCGCGAATGATGGGGCCATTCGCCTCCACTGTCCAGGGCAGACCCGGCCGCCCGAGACCGGAGATTTTCAGGGCCACGTTGGGGCGTGCCGCGACCTCCTGCAGCGCGCGTCGCCAGCCGGCGAGCCCCTCCGGGCTGCGGTCGGCGGGAAGTCCGGTGTGATTGATGATGATTTGCGTGGCGGGGAAGTCGGCGGCGAGATCGGCCGCTGCAGGAAGATGCCACCACGGTGTCTGCAGATCGTAGGACAGGCCGAACCGCTCGAGCAGCGCATAGCCGGCCCGCCATTTGGGATCGTCCATCGACCCCTTGGCGCCGCGCCGCGCCTCGTCCGGCCGCGCGGCAGCTGCCGGCTTGTGGCGGATGCCGCGCACCAGCGGCGAGGCGGCGTGCCCGGCCAGAACCTCCTCGATGTCGTCGCGGTCGGGCTCGGCATGGCCGACAATGGCGCTGGGCAGGCCGTGTTCGGCAGCGACCGACTCCAGCCAGCGGGTCTCCGCGACCGGAGTGCTGCGGTCCCATTCCGCCTCGACATGGACGGTCTTGACGATCCGGTGGCCGGCCGAGTCCACCCGGTAGTCGGACGGCATGTAGGTGCGCCGGATCGCCGAATAGTCACCGTAGCGGAACGCGATCGGCTCGGGATCGCAAAGCCAGGGATGGTAATTGCGCTCAAGATCCCAGAAATGCTGATGCGCGTCGACGATCGGGAAATCGTCCGGCATCTGCCGCCCGCTCACGCCGCTGCCCGCGCCCGGCGGGCGCGGCCGAGCGAGACCAGCGTCTCGAACGCCCTTATCGTCGCCGACGGGTCGGCAATGCCGCGCCCCGCAATGTCATAGGCAGTGCCGTGTGCCGGCGTCGCGATCGGGATCGGGAAGCCCCCGAGGATGGTGACACCGCGCTCGAAGCCCATCAGCTTGAGCGCGATCTGTCCCTGATCGTGATACATGCTGAGCACCACGTCGTAGTCGCCCCGCCGTGCCTTGAGCCAGATCGTGTCCGCTGGGAACGGTCCCTCGACAGCATAGCCGCGCCGCCGTGCCTCTGCCACGGCCGGTGCGATGATATCGATCTCCTCCGTGCCGAACAGCCCGCCCTCGCCGGCATGCGGATTGAGACCGGCCACCGCGATCCGCGGCGCGGACTGCCCGGCCGCCGTGACCGTCGCGGACGCCGCCTCGATGGCAGCGACCACCCGCTCGACCGAGAGCAGACCGGCCACCTCCCTCAGGGGCTCGTGCGAGGTGACACGGGCGTTCCACAGATTATCAAGCCGGTTGTACTCGCTGCACGGCCCGGTCCACTCCAGCACCGAGGCCGCCCAGCGGATCTCGTCGGGGAACGGATTGCCCGCCCGCTTGAGCGCCAGCTTGTTGAACGGGGTGAACATCACCGCGTCGATGCGCCCGGCCTTTGCCAGCATCAGCACCTCGCGGAAATTGCGCATGGCGAAGGTACCGCCCGCCGCGCTCGCCTCTGCCGGCGGCACATCGGCGGGGTTGAGATGCTCAAGATCGACCAGCACCGGTCTGCCCGGTGCGGCCGGACCGGCCTCGGCCGGAGCGATGTCGACGGTCAGGCCCGCCACCGCCGCGCCGGCCGCCAGAACCCGCCGGTCGCCCACCACCGTCACCGCCGCCTGCGCCATCAGATCGGCACGGGCGATCAGCTTCGCCAGCAGCTCGGGGCTGATACCTGCGGGATCGCCCATGGCGATGCCAATTCGGGGGAAATCGTTGTCCGACATGCGGTGCCTCTCCGATGATGTCCGCTGTCTATTCGAATTGCATATTGCATTCAATCCTGCCATTGGGCAATCTTCGGTTCAGGAGGCGCCAGTCCTCCAGGCCAAACGAACACCTCTTGGGAGGACGATTCGATGACTGCTTTCGTTCGACTGACCGCATTCGCCGCGGCCGCATTCGCGCTTGCCGTGCCCGATCTTGCCGCGGCGCAGACCGTCCTGCGCTATGCCCATGTCGGCGCCGAGGGTGAATCGCAGACCCGTTACGCCGCCGAGCTCGCCGAACTTGTCAAGGAGAAGACCGACGGCCGCGTCGTCATCCAGGTGTTTCCGGGCTCCCAGCTCGGCAATCTGAGCGAGATGATCGACGGGGTGCGCATCGGCTCGATCCAGATGGCCCATCACGACTTTTCCTCGCTCGACCGGATCGAGCCGGACGTCGCGGTGTTCAACGCACCATTCGCCTATCGCAATCCCGAACACGCGATGAAGGCGACCGCCGAGGCCACCTCGCCGGTGATGCGGGAGATCAATAAGAAGCTTGTCGAGAAGGGTGGCGTGCGGATCGTCGGCAACTTCTATCGCGGCGCTCGCCAGCTGACCGCCCGCTATCCCGTCTATTCGCCCAAGGACATGGAAGGGAAGAAGTTCCGTGCCGTGCCGGTGCCGCTGTGGAACTCGATGATCAAGGGCATGGGCGCGATCCCGACCCCGGTCGAGATCTCCGAGATCATGCCGGCGCTGATGACCGGCCTGGTCGAGGGTCAGGAGAATCCGCTCAACAACATCATCGCCCGCAAGATGTACGAGGCGAACAAGTACGTCATGATGACCAGCCACATGGAGTCGGTGCTGGCGGTGTTCGTCAACGAGGAGGCCTGGCAGAAGATTCCCGAGGCCGACCGCGCCCTGATGCAGGAAGCCTTCGACGAGATGGCGCAGCGCTCGCTCCAATGGGCGAGGGACGCCGAGGCCGGCGAGATCCAGTTTCTGAAGGACAACGGCGTCACGATCATCGACGCGTCCAACGGACTCGACATCGAGGCGTTTCGCGAGGCGGTCGGCAAGCAGATTCGCGCCGACTATCCCGGCTGGAGCGCCTATCTCGAGCAAATCGCGGCGATTGAGTAGCAGTCCGGGGCGCGGTCGGCCCGAGCGCCACCCGGCAGACGTCATGCCCGCCGACGCGTGACGCAGAGTCGACCGCCCTCCTGGGTCAGGACCGGTCGTAACCGGCCGTCTCGCGGCGGCAGGGGAAAGGATGCCCGGGCTCGACCCGGGCATGACGTGGCAGGGAGCAGAGGCCGGGCCGTTGCCCGCCTCGACAGACGGCAGCAGGGCACAACACATGGACACCCTCTGGCAATATGTCGAACGCCTGCTCAGCGCGATCGCGATGACCGCGCTCGCCGCGCTCGTGCTGCTGCCGGCGACGCAGGTGTTCCTGCGCGACGTCTTCTCCGCTCCGATCATCGGGCTCGAGGAGGCGACGCGCTGGTCGCTGATCATTCTCGTGTTCGCGGCCGCGCCGCTCCTGATTTCGACCAACCAGCAGATCCGCCTCGCGGAGTTCACCCTGCTGCTGCCGGCGGGCGTCCGCAATCTGCTCGAGCGCATCACCCTGCTCGCGGGCGGCATCGTGCTCGGCATCATCGCCTGGTCGGGGTTGCTGTCGATCCTGCGCAATTCCGGCACGCGCACGCCGACGCTCGACATCCCGTTCTGGCTGTTTGCGCTGCCCATGCTGGCCGGCTTCGGGCTGGCCGCGATCGGTTACGTCTGGTTCGCCCTGCGCCGCGCCGCACCCCCCGTGGGCGGCGAGGGGCAGATCACCTGAGCGGCAGGATGCCCGCGCTGATGTTCCGGCCCCCGCAGCCGCGGCGGCTGGCCGCCCGCCTTGTCCGGACCTGGAAACGGAGCTGACCCCGCATGGATCTCGGCCTTGTGGTCATCCTCGCCTTCTTCGTGCTGTTCCTGCTGGGCTTTCCGGTAGTGTTCGCGATCCTGATTCCCTCCGTCACCTACATCTGGTGGCAGGAGATCCCGCTCGCCGTGGTCGGCCAGCGCGTGCTCTACGCGCTCGATTCCTTTCCGCTGGTCGCCGTGCCGGTGTTCATCCTGGTCGGCAACCTGATGAACGCGGCGGGGATCACCGAGAAGCTGTTCCGCTTCGCCGATGTGCTGGTCGGCCGGCTCTATGGCGGGCTTGCCCAGGTCAATATCGTCGCAAGCCTGATCTTCTCGGGTGTGTCCGGCGCCGCACTCGCCGATGTCGGCGGGCTGGGGCGGATCGAGATCAAGGCGATGAAGGATCGCGGCTTCAAGCTTCCCTTCGCCGCCGCCGTCACCGGCGCCTCGGCGATCGTCGGGCCGATCTTTCCGCCCTCGATCCCGCTCATCATCTACGCCTCGGTGACCTCGGTCTCGGCACTGCAACTGCTAGTCGCAGGCATCGTGCCCGCGCTCCTCTGCGTCGCCATGCTGATGGGGGCGACCGCCATTGTCGCCATGCGGTTCGACTTGCCGCGCGCCGACCGCTGGCCACGCCCGCGCGAACTGTGGACCGCCTTCTGGCCGGCCTTTCCGGCGCTGCTCGCCCCGGTCGTGCTGATCGGCGGCATGATGTCGGGCAGCTTCACACCGACCGAAGCCTCGGCGGTCTGCGTCATCTATGTGCTGGCGGTCGGGATCTTCTACTACCGCGACATGAGCTGGCGCTTCATCCGCGAGGCCGCCGTCAACACCGTGCGCGGCACCGCCGCGATCCTGATCATCGTCGCGGCCGCGGCGATGTTCGGCTGGATCCTCGCCGTCGAGCAGGTGCCGCAGGCCTTTTCCGCCTGGACGTCGGGCATTGCCGGCAACCCGTACCTGTTGCTCCTGATCGTCAACATCATATTCTTCATCGCCGGCATGTTCATCGATTCCACGACCGCGACGCTGCTGCTGGTGCCGATCATCGCGCCGCCGCTGGTCGCCGCCGGTGTCGATCCGATCCATCTCGGCATCATCATCATCTTCAACCTGATGATCGGTACGATAACCCCGCCCTTCGGCCTGTCGCTGTTCCTGCTGTCCAGCATGACCGGCGTCCCGATGATGAAGCTGCTGCGGGCCATGGTGCCGTTCTACCCTGCCCTGTTCGCGACGCTGGCATTGATCGTACTGTTGCCGGGTATGGTGCTGTGGCTCCCCTCGATGCTCAGGTGACCCATGACCTCAACAACCGGCTCAGACCTCGCGGACAGCGTCCGGTCCACAAGGCCCGATGCCGGCGGCCCGCTCGGCTGGCGTTCCCTGCACGAGACGGTCACGCAGCGGCTGCGCGACCTGATCGTCGAGGGACACCTCAAGGAAGGCAGCCGCATCGTCGAGCGCGAGCTCTGCGAGAAGCTCGGCGTCTCGCGCACACCATTGCGCGAGGCCTTCAAGGTGCTGGCCGGCGAGGGCCTGGTCGAGCTTCATCCCAATCGCGGCGCCGTGGTCAGTACGCTCGGCCCGGTCGAGGCGCGCGACATGCTGCGCGTCATCGCCAGACTGGAGGCGCTGGCCGGTGAACTTGCCTGCGCCGAGGCGAGCGACGAGGAGATCGCGATGATCCGGCGGATGCATGACCGGATGGTGGAACTCTACCACCAGGCCGACCGCTCGCCCTATTTCCGGCTCAACCAGGACATTCACCTCGCCATCGTCACTGCGGCCCGCAATCCCGTCCTGTCGGCAGTGCATGGCCGGCTGCACGCGCGGATGAAACGCATCCGCTTCCGCGGCAACGACGTGCCAGCGAACTGGGCGGCCGCGGTGGCCGATCACAATGAGATCATAGCGGCGCTGGAGCGCCGCGACGGGCCTGCGACGGCCGCAGCCCTGCAGCGCCATCTCGACAGGGCATGGGTGCGGCTCGCCGAGAGCCTCGGGATCGACCCGGACACGATGCGGCCCCTGGACGGACAAGCGGCGAAGGAGGACACGTGATGAGCGAAACGGTCGGCTTCATCGGTCTAGGGCTGATGGGCGAGGGCTTCACCCGCCGGCTCCTCGCGACGGGTCATCGCGTCGTCGGCTACGACATCGAACCGGCCAGGGTCGCCGCGGCGACCGGCTGGGGTGTCGAGGCCGCCGCCTCACCCGCCGAGGTCGCCCGCACCGCCGAGATCGTCCTCGTCTGCGTCGTCAATACCACGGCCGTCGAGGCGGTTGCTGCCGACATCGCCGGCGCCGGACGGCTCGACGGCAAGGTGCTGGTCGATCATTCGACGACAGAGATCGCCGCCACCCGTCGCATCGCGACAATGCTCCACGAACGCGCCGGCATGGGCTTCGTCGATGCGCCGGTGTCCGGCGGCCCGGAAGCCGCGCTCAAGGGAACGCTCGCCATCATGGCTGGTGGAAGCGATGCTGCGATCGCGAAGATCCGTCCGGTCGTCGAACGGCTCGGCAATCTCACCCATATGGGCGGCGTGGGCACCGGCCAGGCGACCAAGCTCGTCAACCAGACTATCGTCCTGACGAACTACTGCGTGCTTGCCGAGGCGCTCAGGCTCGCCCAGGCGCATGGCGTCGACGCGGCCCGCATTCCCGAGGCGCTGAAGGCCGGCCATGCCGGCTCCAACCTGCTTCCCGTGGCCTTCCAGCGGATGATCGCCGAGGACTTTGCCCCGCGCGGGTATACCCGCCAGGTGTTGAAGGATCTCGAGATGCTGCAGGCGGACGCCCGCGAGCATCATCTCGCCATGCCGATGGCGTCGCAGGCATTGACCCTGTTCCGCCTGCTCTACGCCAGCGGCAAGTCCGAGCTCGACGGCATGGCGGTCGTCACGCTCTATCCCCGACCGCAGCCGCACTGAACCCACCCCCGCTGCCTCGCCCGCGCCAGTCCCGCGGGCCGGCCCGGTGCGGCGGCCCCTGCCCTCATCTTGGCCATTGCATTTTGCACGGCATGTCGCACTGTTGAGCCTCGACAAGGCCTCGGGCTGCAGTTCTGCACCCAGCCGCAACAGAGCGCGCACTCCGCGACAAGCGGGGCGTGGCAAGTGGTGATTGAATAGTCGAGGACCTCGACAGCCCACAGGCAAGGGGCGCGAAGTCGTTCTCGCGATAATGGCTGCGAGGGGCCGGCGGTGCGCCGGGGGAGACGGGAACCTCTCCAGGCGCCGAACTCCGGCGGCTGTGGAACGGGAGGTTCGGAATGCGGGTCAGCTATTCGGCTGCGCAAGCCGCACCGGAGGAGCGGAAGCGCTTCTGGGACGAGGTGATCTCGCGCACCTATTTCCCGCTTGAGCTCCAGTTCCACGACACGCCCAGCTTCTCAGGCTCCGTCGATGCCTGGTCGCTCGGGGCGGTGTCGCTGTCGCGCAACGTCTCCGACGGAATGGTCTACCGACGCCACGAACGTCATCTGCTGCACGAGCGCGAGGAGCACTACCTGATCACCATCCCGGAGCGTTCCGAGATCTGCTTTACCCAAGACGGCAAGGACGTCCGCTGCCGGCCCGGCGCGTTTCTCGTCGAGCGCAGCCATCTGCCCTACGAGTTCAGCTACGCCGATCCGAACGCACTTTGGGTTCTCAAGGTACCGGCGGCAACGCTGCGGGCCCGCATCGGCCATCCCGAACGGCTCGCCACCCTGAGTTTCGATGCAACCCGCGGCATCGGTGCCCTGTTCGTCGACATGGTGCGGCTCGCCGCCCCGAGGCTTGACGAGATGGACGAGGCCGCGCGCGGCCTCACCGGCAGGCACATGGTCGAACTGCTGGCGATGTCGGTGGAGGCCGACGACCGGGTGCTGGCCAGCGGCGCAAGCCCCGTGCAGAGTGCCCACCTGCATCGCGTCGAGCGCTTCATCCGCGCCCATCTGGCGCGGTCCGACCTGACCCCGCAGACGATCGCCGAAGGTTGCGGGATCTCGGTGCGTTACCTGCACCAGCTGTTCGAGAACCAGGGTGCGACGGTCAGCGAATGGGTCCGCCGCCAGCGGCTGATGATGTGCGACGAGGCGCTGTCCGATCCCAACTGCCGGCAATCGATCTCCGATCTCGCCTATCAATGGGGCTTCAGCGACCAGGCGCAGTTCAGCCGCCACTACAAGGCATTCTTCGGCCGCACGCCGAGCGAAACGCGGGCGCTTGCCCGTGCCAGGCTTGTCGCCGCGGCCTCCGAGCCATAGCCGCACCGGCGGCCGCCGGCCGACCGGTACTTCATCCTTCGGCGACGGGGCGGGCCATCCGCGTGATGGGCAGGCCTCGGCCGGACCGATCACCAAAGAGGAGAGGACGCTTGCAGAACCTGCGTGTTGCGGTCGATGTCGGTGGAACCTTCACCGACATCTGCATCATGGATGAGACGACGGGTCTCATCCGTATCGAGAAGACAGCCTCGTCCGCCGATCCGATCGACGGCATCATGGCCGGTGTCGAGAAGGCGGGGATCGAGCTCGACAGGGTCGCACTGTTCTCGCACGGCACGACGGTTGCGACGAACGCTCTCATCACCCGCCGCCTGCCCCGCACCGCGATGGTCTGCACCAAGGGCTTCCGCGATGTGATCGAGATCCGCCGTGCCAACAAGGAGGATCTCTGGGACACCTACAAGGACGTGGTCAGGCCCTATGTGCCGCGCCGCGACCGGCTGGTCGTCGTCGAACGCGTCGACACCCAGGGCAACATCGTCACCCCGCTCGACGAGGAGGGAGCCCGCAACGTCGCCCGCATCCTCAAGCGGCGCGGCGTAGAGGCCGTCGCCGTCTGCTTCATGAACGCCTACATGAACGGCGCCAACGAACGGCGCATGAAGGAGATCCTCGAGGAGGAGCTGCCCGGCGTGCCGGTGTCGATCTCCTCCGAGGTACTGCCCGAGATCTTCGAGCACGAGCGCTTCTCGACCACCGTCGCCAACGCCGCGTTGAGCCCTGTGGTGGTAAGCTATACCGCCCGCCTCGGCGAGCGGTTGAAGCAGGAGGGCTACCAGCGCGACCTGTTGCTGCTGCACACCGGCGGCGGCGTGATGACGCCCAACTCCGTCAAGGACTTCGCCGCGCGGCTGGCCGGCTCCGGCATCGCCGCCGGCGCGATCGCCAGCCGGCACATCGCCATGCTGTGCGGCTACCGGAACTCGATCGGCCTCGACATGGGCGGCACGTCGACCGACGTCTCGATGGCCTATGAGGGCAATCTGCGCGTCACCAAGGACTGGTACGTCGAGTACGGCTATCCGATCCGCTTCTCCTCCATCGAGGTCCTGACCATCGGCGCCGGCGGCGGCTCGCTGGCCTGGACCGACGAGGCCGGCTCGCTGCGCAATGGCCCGCAGTCGGCCGGCGCCTACCCCGGCCCCGCCTGCTACGGCAACGGCAACACGCAGCCGACCAACACCGATGCCAACGTGGTGCTCGGCCGCCTCGGCACCAGTCTCGCCGGCGGCAAGATCACGCTCGATCCGGCGCTCGCCGAGGCTGCGGTCCGCAAGGGTGTCGCCGAGCCGTTCGGGCTCGAGCTGCACGCCGCCGCCGACGCCATCATCCGCGTCGCCAATGCCAACATGTCGGATGCGGTGCGTCTGATCTCGATCAGCCGCGGCTACGACCCGCGCGACTTCGCGCTGGTCGCCTTTGGCGGCGCCGGCGCGCTGCACGGGGTGGCGATCGCCCGCGAGCTGTCGATCCCGACGGTGATCGTTCCCCCCAATCCCGGCGTCACGTCGGCGCTCGGCTGCCTGCTGGTCGACATCCAGCACGATTTCTCGGAAAGCTATCTGAAGGCGGCTGCCGAGGCCGATCCTGCCGACATCGAGGCTGCCTTCGCGCGCATCGAGGCCGAAGCGATCAACCGTCTGGCCCATGAGGGCGTTGCGGCCGACGACGTGATCCTGCAGCGCTCGATCGACATGATGTATCAGGGCCAGTGGCGATCCCTGGCGGTCAGTGCGCCGCGGCCGATCACATCGGTGCCAGCGCTGATCGAGGAGTTTCATCGCGAGCATGCCCGCGAGTACAACTTCCGCCGCGACGACGCTCCCGTCGGCCTGTTCCGGCTGAACCTGAAGGCGATCGGCGTCGTCCCGAAGGCCGAGCTCGCGGTTCACGAGCCGACCGGCCGGACGCCCGAACCGGTCTTGCGCCGGCCGGTCTGGTTCGATGCTGAGCAGAGCCTCGACACGCCGGTCTACAACCGCGACGACCTGCCGGCCGGACTGGAACTGCAAGGCCCGGCCATCGTCGAACAGGTCGATTCCACCGTGCTGATCCCGCCGGGAACCACGGCACAGGTTGACAAGTACCTCAACATCATCATTCGCGTGAAGGACTGACCCGATGGCCGACAAGACCGTTCTCGATCCCGTCACCTTCGAGGTTCTGAAGAATTCCTTCATCACCAGCGTCGATCAGATGGCGGAACAGATCCTCAGGACCTGCTACTCCTTCGTGATCTACAACCGCGACTTCTCCGACGCCCTGCACGACGCGCAGGGCAACTGTGCCGCTCAGGGCAACCAGGACATCGCGGTTCACGTCGGAACCCTGCATTTTACCTGCAAGGACGTGATGCGCGTCTTCGAAGGCGACATGCATCCCGGCGACGTCTACGCCATAAACGATCCATATGCCGGCGGCACCCACTTCTCGGACGTACGCCTGATCCGTCCGATCTTCGCGGACGGCAGGATCATCGCCTTCAGCCAGTCGAACGGGCACTGGTCGGATGTCGGCGGAAGCGTTCCCGGCTCCTTCGACGTCACCGCCCGAGAGATGTTCAAGGAAGGCCTGCGCATCACCCCGGTCCGGCTGTTCGACAAGGGCCGGTTCTGCAAGGACGTGGCGATGCTGATCGCCAACAACACCCGCGACCCGGCCTCGATCATCGGCGACATCCATGCCCAGGCCGAGGCGACGGCGGTGTGTGAGCGCGAGATCCTGCGCCTCGTCGGCAAGTATGGCCGCGAGACCGTGGAAACCGGGCTCGCCGCGGTGCAGGACTATGTCGAACGCGCCATGCGCCAGCGCATCGCCGCACTGCCCGACGGCGAGTGGGAGACGCAGGACTTCATCGACCGCGACCCGGCCGGCGACGAGGGACTGATCCCGATCAAGGTGAAGCTTACCATCAAGGGCGACAAGGTGATCTACGACTTCACCGGCAGTCACCCGACCATTTCCTCGATCTACAATTCGGCAGCCGGCGCCACCTTCTCGGCGGTGGCTGCGGGCATGAAGACGTTCTTCCCCGACCTGCCGCTCAACAGCGGCTTCTACAGGGTGTTCGAGATCATCGCGCCGGAGGGCTCGATCGTCGATGCCCGCTGGCCGGTCGCCGTCACCGGCTTCCTGATGCCGTTCGAGAAGATCATGAACGCCATCTACGAGATGTGGTCGAACATCATTCCCGAGCGGGCGATCGCCTGCGCCTTCAATCTCGAATACCTGCTCACCGGCGGGCTTGATGCCAGGCGCAAGGACAAGCCGATCTTCATGTTCTACGACTGGCTGCCTGGTGGCTGGGGCGGACGCAACGGCAAGGATGGCAGCAACGTCACAACCGCCTGTTTCGGCACCGGCCTGATGGCCCAGCCGGTCGAGGGTCAGGAGCGGGCCAACCCGATCCTCACCACCGAGTTCGAGATCCTCACCGACTCGCCGGGGCCGGGCAAATGGCGCGGCGGCGCCGGCGTCCGCAAGACGTCGGTGATGCTCGAGGCCGAGAAGACGGTGATCTCCTACATCTGCGACCGCGAGCGGGCGATCGTCTGGGGGATCGAGGGCGGCCTGCCGTCAATGCCGCACGGACTGAGCCTGAAGCGGGCCGGCGCCGACAGCGAACAGTGGCTCGGCTCGGTATTCTCCGACGTGCCGATCGGCCCCGGCGACGAGTTCAGCCGTCCGACCGCCGGCGGCGGCGGCTTCGGCGACCCGCTGGAGCGCGATCCCGAACTGGTGCTGCAGGACGTCATCGACGACTATGTCTCGATCGAGCGGGCAGCGCGCGATTACGGGGTGGTGATCGAGGCGGTCGATCCCGAGATCTGCGAATACCGGATCGACTACGCTGCCACCGAGGCGGAGCGTGCCTGCATCCGCGATCTGAGGCACGGCTGGCTCGCCACCGACCCCGAGAAGGTGGCGCAGATGTACCGCGACGGCGAGATCGACACCTTCGACGTCGTGCGGCGCTATGCCGTGGTGCTCGACTGGTACACGGGCGAACTGCTGCCGAAATCCACCGCACAGTTCCGCGAGATGTTCCACAAGCGGTCTGCCTCGAAGTGGGCCCGGCCGGCGGCAACCTGAAGCAAGACCGAAGCTGGCAGCAGTCCGGGGCGAGACCCTGCCCCGGTCCGCTGCGATGCTGCCACGTAACCGCGACACCGGATTGTGTTTGGACGGCCCGGCGCAGCCATTATCATCGGCTGTCCGGGCCGCTTCGCAGCCGCGAAATGCCCCGGCGACGGGATCAACACCGGGAGGCGGAGCATGTTCGTGGCCTTGAAATCGGAAGACTTCGATCCGGAGCGACGGGTCGACGCGTTCCAGAGCGCCGCGGAGAACATCTGCAAGCTGCAGATCACACCGGCAGAGGACCGTGAGTACCGGTCGCAGACGATGATCGCGGTCCTGCCCGATCTCGTTCTCGCCGACACCTCACATACCGCCTGCACCACGCTGCGCACATCCGAACTGGCGGCCGAGACCGGCGACAATCTGCTGATCCACATTCCACTCGCCGGCGGTTTCGAGATCTGCCAGCGCGGCGGCGACACCGTTGCGTGCGGGCCGGGCGAGGTTTATCTCGATCCGACCGAAGTGCCCGGGATCGCGACCTTCGCCGGGGCGCGGGCGAATGTCCTCTACATCTCGATCCCGCGGGCCCTTGTCGCCATGGCGGGGGCAGTTCCCGACACGGGGCTCAGGAACGTGACGGCGCTGACGCCGCAGTGGCGGCTGCTGCTCGGCTATGTCCGCTGCCTGCATGCCGAGCTGCCGCATCTGCCGCCGGAGCAGGCAACGCACTGCGCCGCGCATGTTCATGATCTTGCGGTGATGGCGCTCGGCGCCAGCCGCGATGCCGCCGAGGTGGCGGCTGGGCGCGGCGTCCGCGCTGCGCGGCTCAGGGCGGTCAAGGACGACATCGAACGCAATCTGGTCGCCTCGTCACTGTCGGCCGAGTGGATCGCCGCGCGGCATGGCATCTCGCCACGCTACATCCGCGCGCTGTTCGCCGGCGAAGGCACGTCGTTCGGCGACTACGTCGCGAACCGCCGGCTGTTGATGGCGCGCCGCATGCTGAGCGATCCGTCGCAGGCCGCGCGCAGCATCAGCGACATCGCGCTGAGCGCCGGCTTCGGCGACCTCTCCTGGTTCAACGCCCGCTTCCGGCGCGCCTTCGCGATGACCCCCTCCGAGGTGCGGGCGCAGGCGAGGAAGAACCTCTAGCGTCTCCCCGCCCGCGCCCGATTGGTGCCGCCAGCCCCAGGCGACAGTTCCGTTCTCCCCAAGACTGTCCCACGCCGGCCACGTACGCTTCCGAGCAGTCGTGTTCGTGGCCGGCCCTGCAGCTCAGGGTCGGCCGATCCAGGGATGGTCGCGCCATGCACGGACGCTTTGCAGTCTTCGGGGCGGTGCTTGCCGTCACTCTCGCCCTCGCCGGCTCGGGTCGCGCCGAGCCCTTCGAGAGGGATACCGACCGGCCGGGACACGACATCGCCCGGATCGAGACCTCGGACGAGACCGCCTGCCGCCAGGCCTGCATCCGCGAGCCGGCCTGCGCCGCCTTCACCTTTGTGCCCCATGACGGGCGGACCGGCGCCTGCTGGCTGAAGGATGTCGTGCCGCTGGCGTATTCGGTGCCCGGCATGGTCTCCGGGCTGGTGACGGCGGCCGACCGGCAGCCGGCCCAGACGTCCCCCGCACCCCCAATGCTGGATCTGGCGGCGTCTGCGGCCGGCGCGCTGGGGTGCCAGCAACTGGTGAGTGCGGTCGTCGAGGCCGGCCGGGTGACGCTTCAGGGCGTGCATTTCGACTTCAACCGCGCCACGATCCGCCCCGACAGCCTGCCTGCACTGATTGCCGCGCGCGATGCGATCCGGACACTTGGCGGCGAATGGACGCTCGAGGGGCATACTGACAATATCGGTGGCCGCAACTACAATCTGCGTTTGTCGATGGCCCGCGCGCAGGCGGTGGCCGACTGGCTGGTTGCGGCCGGGATCCCGATCGCTCAGCTGCGGTCGGAGGGGTTCAGCTTCGACAGGCCGGTCGCCGACAATGCCACCGACGAGGGCCGCGCCCGCAACCGCCGGGTAGAACTGGTCGCCCGCACACTTCCGCCCGGCACTGCCGGATTCGGTGGCCCGGCCGGCGTGGAGCCAGAGGGCTGCGCGGCGACGGCTGCCGAGGCCATCGCCGATGCCGCCGCATCCGGTGACGGCAGGCGCGAAGGAACTGATGCCGCCGCATCCGGCGAGGCCGTCGCGGGCGACATCGCCGGGTTCGATCGCGTCGCCGGGCCGGAATGGCTGCCGCATGCCTACCTCATGCCGACGGGCCGATCCGCCGGCCCGCTCGGCGCCAGCTTCGAGATGGTCGATCTGGGACTCGGCGGCACGGCCCGCATGTGCCAGTCGATGTGCCTGTCCGAGGCCGGCTGCATGGGCTGGAGCTTCGAGCCGCAGGGCAGCAACTTCGTCGCGACGGGCCGCTGCTTTCGATGGGGCAGCGCAGCCGAGCTGACTCTGCAGCGATCCGGATGGGAGCCATACTTCGCAGGCCTGAAACCGCAGGCGACGATCCTCGAGGTCGGCTCGGAAACGATCCTGGCCGAGATTGCCGAGGACGAGGCAGAACTCGCCCGATTCGCGGCCGCCGCCTCGATCGTCGCGCCGGCAAGCGTTCCCCCCGGGGCCACCTTCCCGGTCCGCGTGACGGGCCCCGGCCTGACGGGAGACTGGGTGGAGGTCTCGGGTATCGACGAGACCGGCGAGCCGTATGGCGGACTGTCCTGGACCCATGTCGAAGGCGCTGGTGGAACGGATGGCGTCGTCGTCGAGCTTACCGCGCCGGAGGCGGGCGACTATGCGCTGCGCTACGTCGTCGAGCATCCCCGCGCCGGTCGGAGAATCGTCCACGAGGCGCCGCTGAGGGTCGAGGACAGCGCACCGCCGCCGGTGCTGCCGCCGGCGCAGCGTTCCGGACTGGCACCCATGCACTCGTCGCCCCGAAGGACCACATCGACATCCGGGGGAGCCGCGCCTGTCGGCACCCCGTCCTTCGAGACGGAGGGGATGGGCGAGGACACCGGCTACTACTGCCCGGCCGACGCCCTGCCCTGCCGGTTCGAGGACGAGGCGACCGGGCTCGTCTTCCTGCTAATGCCGGGCTTCCACATCGGTTTTCCCTACGTCTACGAGACGGCAGCCGGCGTCCGCGCCGCCCTTCCCTCCACCTCGATGGTCCGCAGCCGGGACGGGCAACCGGTCGCCGCCCTCAATCCACGCCAGTGGCCAGCCGATCTCGGCCCGTGCGAGATCGGCCCGGCTGGTCAGATCTGTCTCCACGCACCCGGAGGCGTCGAGACACTGGATCCGCAGGTGCGGACTGCCTTCGGGGTCTTCACGGCCTCGCTCGGCCTCCTGGCGCGCAGCAGTACCGAATCTCCGCTGCGTCCGGCTGTCGAACCGGCCGCGGCCGAGCCAGACCCCGGCGCGGCTTTCCTCCGCAACTTGATCGGCCGGAGCAGCATCGGCGCTGCGATCGGCGAAGCGGCGGGAGAAGATCCCGACACGGAGCGGATGCTCAAGGTGCTTGGCAGCATGGTCGGCCTCGGGGCCTCCGCCCCCGCAGGTCCGACGCATCGCATCGACGCGGACGCACCGGCAGCGGCCCCGCCTGCCCTGCAATCGCTGCGCGGCGCCCGTCTGGCGACCGGTGGCATGAACGCTGCGGAAATCCGCGCACTGCTGCTGCCGCAGGCTCCGGGAGCAGCCGAATGATCGGTCTGCGCTTCGTTATCACGGCCTTTGGCCTCTGGCTGATCGCGCCGCAGGCCGCCACCGCCACCACGACAGTCGCAACCTGCAAGCTCGGCGGATGCCAATGCAGTCTCAGCCCGCTTGCAGCCGAGGACATCAGCTTCGTCTGGGGTTTCGAGACGCCCGCCATCGCACCGACCGATCTGTCCTCGGCGACACTGGTCGTCGATCTCGATCACGATGCGGTCTACTGGACGGACGCATCGCGCCAATCGATCGACCGCGCCTATCAGGGCGACGGGAACTGTCCGATCGAGCTGTTTGCGGACGACGCCGTCATTCCCCGCGACGGGACCTGGCGCTGGCAGGTGACCGGAACGTCGATCGGCGGTTGCCCGCCGATGCTCGCCGCCGCCCTCGGCACCAATCTGCCAGACAGCCACATGGTCCGAGTCGACTGGGGCGGCCGCTTCGATCCGGCCCTGCTCGCCACCAGCCCGGAAATGTCCGTCTATCGCTGGCGCGACACCGGCGGCAACAGCGCCGCGAGCGAGCCGCTTGGTGGCCGCGACTGCGACGCCGGCACCTGTTCCTCCGTCTGGGTCCGCCTCTGGATGACCCTGATCACGCCGGAGACGATCCGCGGCCACATGGTCCTGAAGACCCGCGCAGACCCCCCGGATCCGGCCGGCGCAAACGTGCTCGCCGCCATTGGCATTGGCGCCTGCGACGTTGTCGTCGGTTACCGGATCGACCACATCGCGGACTGACCGAACCGACCGTCGGTACCGGAAGACGCCGTAGCCCGGCTCGGCGAGACCGCTTCATGTTCTGACCGAAAGCGCATCCGGCGTCGGCGATGCAGTTGCTGCCCTCGCCGGGTTGAATCGTGGCGGCGAGTGCTCCGATCCGTCGCCAGCTGGCCTCGACCGTGCATCTCCGGGCGATCCGCGTCTGGTGTCTGATCCTGGCGAAGGCCTGGCCGATCGGGCCGTCGAAGACGCAGGCAGCGGGGAATCGGTGGCAGCGCAGCGCGCCGAGGAAGGTCAGCGTGCGCCAGTGGCCTGTGGCACGACGGCCCGAAGCCATTCGCCGTCTGCCCCCATCCGTGCGGCGGCGCCATGAGGGTCCCGATCCGGGTCTCGTCTCGGGAGAAGATCCGTTCGTCGTCGTGCTCATGATGGCTCCACCTCCTCAAGGTTTGGAGCCTCCGCCAAACCCGGCGCGGTTCACATGGCCCCGGGAGCCATCCCATCTCATGGGTCATGGCCACGGACAGCACCTTGCGTGCTTCGGGATTGGATCGCTAACATTCCAGCGGGAGAGGATGCCGATGAGGAGGAGAACGGTCCTTGGCGGGATCGCATCGAGTGCGATCATCGCCATGCCGGCGCTCGTGCGAGCCGCGGCAGCCTTCCGGCTGGGGCTGACACCTGTCTTTCTCGACAACGACGCCGTGGTCATCGAGAGGCTGCGAGCGGCGCTGTCGGAAGCCCTCGGCGAACCCGTCGAACTGGTCCAGCGCAGGACCTACCAGGAAATCACGGCGGCTCTTCTCGACGGAACGCTCGATGCAGCCTGGATCTGCGGCTATCCCTTCCTGCAGCAGCGCGAAAGGCTCGAGCTGGTTGGCGTTCCCGTCTGGCGCGGACGACCGTTCTATCAATCCTATCTGATCGTCGGCGCCGATGACGAGGCGCAGTCTCTGGCGGATCTGCGAGGCGGAACCCATGCCTTCTCCGATCCCGACAGCAATTCCGGATACCTCGTGACCGCCTCCGATCTCAGCCGGATGGGCGAAACGCCTGAAGGGTTCTTCTCGCGGACCATCTACACCTATGGCCACAGGAATGTCGTGCGCGCCGTTGCGGGGGCGCTGACGAGATCGGGCAGTGTCGATGGCTATGTCTGGGAATCGCTTGCTTTGGTGGAACCTGCCCTGACGGCGGGCACGCGCGTCATCGCCCGGTCCGAATGGCTCGGATTCCCGCCATTCACAGCGCGCGCGGATCGCCGCAGCTCGGCCGAGGTCGAAGGATTCGCCGAGGTTCTGACGACCCTCGAGGCGACACCCGCCGGCAAGGATATCCTGCGCCTGCTGTTCCTCGATCGCATCGTGGCCGGCGATCCTGCATGGTTCGACGGCATCGCCTTGCGGATGGCCGATGTGAGGGCGCGCCGATGATGACCGGGCGTTTCGGCACCTGGCCGATCACCGTCCGCGTCGTGCTCGTGACCGCCGCCCTGATGATCCTGCTCGGTGTCATCGCCTCGCAGCAGGTTCTGTCCACCCTCGGCCGGCTCCAGAATGACCGCCTGCAGGAATTCGCCCGGCTGCACCTCGAGGGGCTGGCCGTGGCGCTCGGTCCCTTCGCCTTGCACAAGGACATCTGGGAAGTCTACGACACACTCGACCGCGCCCGCATCAGTGCCTCGGGAGAGCGCATCCGCCTGACGGTCGTGGCTGACGAAAACGGCCGGGTCCTCGCTGCGACGGATCCGGTCCGCGCGCCGATCGACGCGTCGATCGAGGCGTTTTCGAACGGGGCACACGCCATCGACGACGTGACCGCCGGCAGTGGCGAATCGGTCGTCCGCGTTGCCGCACCACTGGTGGTCCAGGGACGCAATGTCGGCCTCGTGGTATCGGAACTCGATATCAGCGACCTCGTGGCCGAGCGCCGGACCGCGACCCTGGCGCTTCTCGCCGGCAATGCCGCGGCGACGGTCATCGTCGTGCTCGCCGGCTACATCGCCGTGGCGCGCATTCTCGAACCGATCGAGCTGCTGGCCCGCCACATGGGCGAGGCGGGCGATGCACCGCGCCCGATTCCCGAGGCGGCGATCCCGCGCTCGGATACCCTCCTGTCCAGATTGCTGCGCAATTTCAATGACATGGCCGGAGCCATCGACGCGCGTCGGGAGGTCGAACGCCGTCTTGCGGAACGCGAGCGCTTCGTCAGTCTGGGTCGTCTGGCGTCTTCTCTTGCCCACGAGATCAACAATCCGCTCGGCGGTCTCGTCAATGCCGCCGATACGATCCGCGCCTATGCGGATCGGCCGGAGGTCGTCCGACGATCAGCCGATCTCCTCGACCGCGGGTTGCGACACCTGCGCGACGTGAGCCGGGTAATCCTCGAGGAGAACCGGCTGGATCGGTCGGCACGTCCCCTGTCATCCACCGATTTCGATGACCTGCGGCTGCTGTTCGAGCCCGAGACCGTGCGTCGCCGGCAGCGGCTGGGTTGGCAGATTCCGCCCCCTCAGGAATTGGTCGGGCACTATCCGTCGGCTGCGATACGGCAGATTTCGCTCAATCTGCTCCTGAACGCCGCATCGGCAGCACCGGAGGGAGGCGAGGTATCATTCACCGTCGCCTGCACCTGCGACCATCTCCATCTCACCGTCACCGACAACGGGCCCGGGCTGTCGCCCGCCGCGCTCGATCGCCTGGTCTCGGCCGCGCCGCTGGCACCGGGGGGCGGGGTCGGGCTGCGCCTGGTGAGGGATCTGGTGCTCGGTCTCGACGGCGACATCCTTCATGAACGCCGTGACGGACGAACCCTGATCAGGGTCATCGTGCCCAGTCGGGAACAAGCATCATGCTGAAGGGACGCTATCTCGTGCTCATCGAGGACGACACCCTGATGGGCAGTTCGCTCGTCCAGCGCCTCGAGCTCGAAGGGGCAACGGTCACCTGGCTCAGGCAGGTCGTCCGCGGCATCGCGGCCGTCCGAACCCCACGCCGACCCGTCGACGCGGTGATCTGTGACATCCGCCTTCCTGACGGCACCGGCGAGGACATCTTCAGCGCGGTCTCCCGTTCGATGGCACCTCCGCCATTCCTGTTCATCACCGGTCAAGGCGAAATCGATCAGGCGGTGCGGCTGTTGCGGGCCGGTGCCGCCGATTACCTGACCAAACCGTTCGACCTTCCGACCTTCCTGCAGCGCCTGTCGCTGGTCATGCGCCCGGACGTTGCCAACGACATGCCTCCGCAAGCCGGCATCTCCCTGCTGGCGCGCCAGGTCGATTCCCTGGTCCTCGCCGCCGCCCGGCATGACATGCCGGTCCTGATCCGCGGTCAGAGAGGGCTCGGCAAGGCCCGCCTGGCCCGTCGCATCCACGAGCTTTCGGACCGCAGGCTGGCGCCCCTCGTCACCATCGATGTCTTCCGCGACGAGTCCGGCGAGCGAGCCATCGCGGCTGCGCTCGACGCAGCCTCGGAGGGAACGCTGTTCGTCAACGGGATCGGCCGGCTCGATCCGGCCGCGCAGCGCCGGCTGATGGCCGCCATCGGACAGGTGGACGTTCGGGTGATCGGTACTTGCGGGACGCGGATCGACGAGAAGATCGCCGCCGGCCGGTTCCGGTCGGACCTGCATTGCGCCCTGGTCGCCAACGAAATCGTCGTACCGCCGCTGTCACAGCGCATCGAGGATGCCGTATGGCTCGCCGGACAGATGTTCCAGGCCTTCGGTCCGCGACGACAGACCAGGTTGAAGGGACTGTCCGAGCTTGCCCTTGCTGCCATCCGCGATCACGACTGGCCGGGTAACGGCCGGGAGGTGAGGTCGCGCCTGCTGCGCGCCATCGACGCTGCGCGCGGCGAATGGATCTATCCCGCCGACCTCTTTCCGGAGTTCAACCTCGACGATCGCGAGGTGCTGACACTCGCCGATGCACGCGAGCGGGCGGAACGGCGCCAGATCCTGAAGGTGCTCGCCCAGACCGGCGGTCAGATCGGCGAGGCCGCCCGCCTGCTGAAGGTGTCGCGCACGACGCTCTGGGAGAAGATGCAGAAGCTGGGAATCTGAGCCGACTGTCTGTTCGGAATTCCGAACATCGACGATCATTCAATTATTTCAGATATTTGGGAGACCCAATCGGGTTCTGTCCGATCCCCCTGGGGCCGTCTGTCTCCGCTAGACTCGGCGTCACATCAGCTTGGGGAGGAGATGACCATGAAATGTTACCGGCTGGTCGATGTCGGCCGCCGCGAGTTCCTGCGCGGCGGCCTGTTTGGCGCCGCAGGAGCGGCAGCGGCGACGGTCATGCCCGCGGCATCGGCACGGGCGGAGGGGCTCGCGCGGGTGAGCTATCCGTCCAACAGGCTCGCGAACATCGCGGATCTGAAGGTCGACGAACCCGTCGAGATCGCCTATCCCGACCCGGACAGCCCCGGCGTGCTGCTCAAGCTCGGCAAGGCCGTCCCTGGTGGGGTCGGGCCGGACGGCGATATCGTCGCCTTCTCGATCCTGTGCCCGCACAAGGGCTGGCTTCTGACCTACAACGCCGGCGACCGCACCCTGAACTGCCCGGGCCACTACTCGCGCTTCGATTGCGAAGCCGGTGGCCAACAGACCTGGGGCCATGCGACGCAGAACCTGCCGCAGTTCGAGCTGCGGATCGACGCTCAGGGCGACATCTACGCCGAGGGCGTGGATGAACTGATCTACGGCCGCCTGTCGAACGTGCTGAGTGCGTGAAGGGGGGAGTGGACATGACCTACAAGCGCTTCACCGACCGCCTGCCCATCATCCCTGCGGACGCCAAGGAGTTCAACGTCACCTGCCACTACTGCATCGTCGGCTGCGGCTACAAGGCCTATACTTGGCCGCTCAACAGGCAGGGCGGCCTGGCACCGGCCGAAAACAAGTTCGGTGTCGACCTGCGTGAGCAGCAGCCGCTCGAGACCGAGGCCTGGTACGCGCCGTCCATGTACAATGTCGTCAAGCAGAACGGCCGCGACGTGCATCTGGTCATCAAGCCCGACGTGAACTGTGTCGTGAACTCGGGCCTGGGGTCCGTTCGCGGCGCCCGGATGGCGGAGAACCGGCGGTCCGACGTCACCGGTACCCAGCAGCAACGTCTTACCGATCCGATGGTCTGGCGATACGGCACCTGGCAACCGACGACCTGGGACGATGCGCTGGATCTTGTCGCCCGCGTCACCGCCCGATTCATCGACATGGACAATGAAGATGATCTCTTCGTCTCCATGTTCGATCATGGCGGCAGCGCCGGCGGCTACGAGAACACCTGGGGCACTGGCAAGCTCTACTTCGGCGCGATGAAGGTTCGGAACTGCCGGATCCACAATCGACCCGCCTACAATTCCGAGGTGCACTCCTCGCGCGACATGGGTGTCGATGAACTCAATTATGCCTACGAGGACTATACCCTCACAGACACGATCATGATCGTCGGCGCCAACCCGCTCGAATGCCAGACCAATCTTTTCCTCAACCATATGGTGCCGGGTCTGCGCAATGGCGCCAAGGCGATCATCATCGATCCGCGCAGAACGGTGACGGTCCGCGCCTGCGAGGAAGCGGCCGGAGCAGAGAATGTGCTGCACCTGCAGCCGAACTCGGGAACCGACCTGGCCCTGCTGAATGCGATGTTCACCTATATCGCCGATCAGGGCTGGGTGGACCGCGACTTCATCGCCGCCTCGACGTTTGCGGACGGCATCGCGGTACCGGAGGACAGCGCACATCCGGCAGCGCTCGGCAGTTTCGACAGGGCGCGCGAAGCCTGCCGCATGTCGATCGCAGAAGCCGCCGGCATCTGCGGTCTTGCCGAGGCCGACATAATAAAGGCCGCCGAATGGTATGCGCGGCCGCACGAGGACGGCAGCCGCCGCAAGGCGGTCATCGCCTACGAGAAGGGAATCATCTGGGGCAACGACAATTACCGGACGATCGGTGCCCTGGTGAACCTGGCGCTCGCGACCGGCAACATCGGCCGCGAGGGCGGCGGCGTCTGCCGGCTGGGCGGCCATCAGGAGGGCTATTTCCGGCCGTCGGACGCTTTCATCGGCCGCCCCGCCCCCTATTTCGATCAGCTGCTGACATCCGGTCGGGGTCGCGTCCACCACATCTGGGCCTGCGACCACTACAAGACCACGCTCAACGCCTCCGTCTTCAAGCGGGAATACAACCGTCGCACCAACATGGTGAAGGAGGCGATGGATTCGGCCGCCGGTGCAACCCGCGAGGAGCTGGTGAGCGCCATCGAGGGCGCCATCCGCGCCGGCGGCCTGTTCTCGGTCAATGTCGACATCATCCACAGTCAGATCGGCCAGGCGGCACATGTCATTCTGCCGGCCTGCGAATCCGGGGAGATGAACCTCACCTCGATGAACGGCGAGCGGCGGTTGCGGCTCGTCGAGCGCTACATGGATCCGCCCGGACAGGCGATGCCTGACTGCCTGATCGCGGCCCGTCTGGCCAATCATCTCGAGCGGGTCCTGACCGAGGAAGGCCGAACCGAGTATGCGGCCCGGTTCAAGGGCTTCGACTGGCAGTCGGAGGAAGACGCCTTCATGGACGGCTATCACCAGGCCAATCCCGAGGTGACTTATGAACGCCTCCGCGCAATGGGCAACAACGGCGTGCAGGAGCCGGTCGTCGGCTACAAGGATGGCAAGCTCATCGGTACGGTTCGGCTCTATGCCGACGGCGTCTTCACCCGGCATGGACGTGCGGATGGCAAGGCGCTGTTCTGCCTCGGCGGATGGCGGGGACTGCAGGCTCCCGGAAAGGCCCAACAGAAGGCGAATTATCGGTTCCTGATCAACAACGGACGATCGAACATCAACTGGCAGAACTGGTTCCTTGACCAGGACAATGATTTCGTGATCGACCGCTTCCCGTTGCCATTCCTGCAGATCAACCCCGATGACGCTGCCGAACTCGGCGTGAACAACGGCGACATGGTCGAAGTCTACAACGATGTCGGCGCAACCCAGGCGATGATCTATATCGAACCGACGGCGCGCCGAAACGAGACGTTCATGCTGTTCGGTGCGCCATCCGGCACCCAGGGCAATGTCATCAATGCCGGCGTGAACGAACTCATCCTGCCGAACTACAAGCAGACCTGGGCGAACATACGCAAGATCGCCGATGCCAGCCCGGCCACGGCGCCGCTCAGCTTCAAGTCGTGGGAGGTAAGGCTCTGAACCCAACGGGCCGCGCGCCCAGCCTTCGCGCGCGGCCCTTGTCATCACTCAGCGCAATTCCCGCAGACGGGGAACCGGTTCGCCATCGAGGTATTGCTTGGAAACACGTCGAAGCGGATCATCCGGTCCCGGCACCGGGTAACCGTTGCGGGACACCCCTCGTCCTGGCGTCACCGTCAGGGCAGCCCGGTCGCGGACGGGCGGCCTCTGGCCGTCGCAGCGAGACGGCCTGCTTGTCCGCCATCCCCCAGCCGGTGTCCGGAGCGTCGTCCTCGGCCTCGTCAGTCCCGCACGAGCCGACGGCCGAAGGTGGGCGCCACCTCGGGAATCGGCGGCATCTGCCAGGTACCGGTGATCGGAATGCCGGTGTCGCGGTTGATCACCACATCGAGTACGGTCGGCACGTCGGAGCCGATCGCCTCGGCATAGGCGTCGGCGAACTCGTCGGGGTGCTCGATGCGGATGCCGCGCCCGCCCATCGCCTCGGTCATCCGGACGAAATCCGGATTCCACAGTTCGCCGGTACTCTCCTTGATGAAGCTGGTGCCAAGCTCGCGGCCACCGAGATAGGCACGCTGCAGGTCGCGGATCGTGCCGATGGCATAGTTGTTGAGCAGCACCCAGACCGCCGGCAGGCCGTATTCGACGGCCGTCGCCACCGCGTGCGGCGTCATCATGAAGCCGCCGTCGCCGCACAGCGTCACGCACGGACTGTGGGGTCGCGCCAGGCGGGCGCCGAGCACGCCGCAGACGCCGAAGCCCATCGCCGCGAACCCGCCGGCGGTCATGTGGTTGCCTGGCGTCCGCACCTCCCAGTACTGTTCCGACCAGACCTGGCAATTGCCGACGTCGTCGACCATCACCGTGTCCGGCGGCGACAGGCGGTTCATCTCGGCAAGGATGCGGCGCGGCTCGATCGGGGTCTCGCGGCTCGTGCTGTAAGGCGCACAGAAGTTGCGCCACTCGGACTGCCAGCCGGCGATTTCCTGCCGCCACCCCGCCGTGTCGGCGCGCCGACCACGGCTGCGGGCAGCCGTCAGCAGCTTGCCGAGGAACTCCTTCGCGTCCGCCGTGATCCCCAGTTCGACGGGATAGTTGCGACCGATCTCGTTGTCGTCGATGTCGACCTGGATCAGCCGGGTCGGTGGGATGTTGTAGACATAGCCCTTGATCCAGGATCCGGTGTGCAGGTCGTTGAAGCGGGCGCCGATCGCAAGGATGACGTCGGCGTTGCGCGCAGCTTCCGTCGCCGGATATTCGCCCCAGACGCCGCCGACGCCAAGATGCAGGTAATGATCGTGCGGCAGCGCGCCCTTGCCCATGAAACTCGTGTAGACTGGAATGTCGAGCTGTTCGGCGACCGCCCTGAGCTCGCCGAACGCCCCGGCAACCCGAATGCCGCCACCGGCAAGGATCAACGGCTTGCGGCCCCCCAGCATGAGGTCGAGCACCCGGGACACGGTCATGTCCGACAGGCCCATCCGCCAGCCGCCGCCGGCACCGTTGGTGTGCGGCTCCGGTACCGACACCGGAGAGGTCTCGATATAGAGATTGTACGGCATGTCGATATGGACGGGGCCCGGCCGGCCCGACCGCATCAGGGCGAAGGCTTCGGGCAGCGCCACACACAGATCCTCGACCCGCTCGATGCGGAACGACTTCTTCACGATCGGCGCGAACAGCGATGACATGGTGCCGTTGTAACGGTAGTCGTCCTGCAGCGCCCCGGAGTTGAGCTGTGTCGTCGGGACGTTGCCGGTGATCACCAGGAAGGCGGAATTGTCGTAGAAGGCGTTCGCCACCGAGATCATCAGGTTCATCGGCCCGGGCCCCGTCGAGGCGTAGACCACAAGCGGCTTGCCGGTGAGGCGGAAATAGACATCGGCCATGAATCCTGCTGCCTGCTCGATACGCGGGCTGATATGGCGGATGCGGTCGGTCTGCCTGTAGATGCCATCGAGCAGCCCGATGGCACCGTGCCCCGCGTAGCCGAGGATCACCGGCACCCCCTCCCTGACAAGGTACTCGGCAATGATGTCGGTGCCGCGCATCTCGTTGCTGCCGGCCATGCCGCTGTAGCTGCGCGAGGGCGAGAAACTTCCGTACGAACCGCCGAACCGCGAGGTCGAGCGGTATTGCGAACGCCGGTCCATGCCATGCCTCCCAGACGGCCTCTGCGGGCGGTCCCGGAAGCCTAGCGCCGCTACGGAAAGCCGGCAATCATCCGCAGATTGCCGGTCGTCGCGATGTCGCCTCCGGCAGGTCCGACCGATCGGGATGGGCTGGGAAGAGGGATGGGAGACAGCGGAATTGGGGTCGCGATCGACGCTGCCTCCCACCCAGTCCGGGCTGACTACGCACGACCAGATGCCAGCCTGCCACATCCCCCTGCAAGCCTGCTGCCAGGTAGGGTTAACGTGACTCGACCCAACATCTGGTGGTCATCTGGGGTAGCCGCTACTGCATGGTGGGCAGCGGCCGCGGCCGGCGGCCAACCCGCGTCGCATTCTGCAAGCCATTTCGCAATTTGCGACGGGCCCGGTCGGGAACGCAGGCGTTGGCCGCCTACTCAGCGGCTTCGCGACGGCCGCGGGCATCGCTGTCCAGCCAGAGGCTCAGGAAGTTCTCGAGCCAGCGACGGATCTCCGGATCGTAGACCGACCGCCCCTCGAAGTGGCGGGCCCTCGCCTGGGCGCCGGGCATGGCCAGCCGTTCGGCGCCGCGCACCGTCCAGCGATGCATCATCGCCAAGGTCAGCTCGGCATGGAATTGTATGCCGTAGGCGCACGGCCCCACGGCAATCGCCTGGTTGCGGAACATGTCGCCGGTGGCCAGCAGACGCGCACCGCGCGGCACCTCGAAGCCTTCACGGTGCCACTGGTAGACCATGTGCGGCCAGGGGCCGAGCGAGCGGCCTTCCGGTGTCGGATAGATCGGATAGTAGCCAACCTCGGCGCAGCCGTCGCGGTGCGGTTCGACCTTGCCGCCGAGTGTGCGCACCATCTGCTGGGCGCCCAGGCAGATGCCGAGGAACGGCGCCTGTTCCTTTAGCGGAATGTTGATCCAGTCGATCTCGCGGCGGATGTAGTCGAGATCGTCGTTGGCGCTCATCGGGCCGCCGAAGATGATCGCCCCCGCATGACCATCCATCGTCTCGGGCAGCGGATCGCCAAGCACGGGGCGGCGGATGTCGAGCGCGTAGCCGCGCGCCGCGAGGATCTGGCCGATCCGGCCGGGCGTCGAGGTCTCCTGGTGAAGGACGATCAGGATCGTCTCGGTCTGGATGGTGCTGCGCATGGCCTCGGGGCGCCACTATCACATGGCGCTCAATCCTCCGTCGAGCTTGAGCTCGGCTCCGGTCATGAAACGCGATTCATCGCTGGCAAGGTATATCGCCGCCCAGGCGACGTCCTCCACGGTGCAGAGCCGGCCAAGCGGGATCTGGGCCGCGAGTTTCGCCGTCTGCTCCGCGCTGAGCGGCCGGCGCTCACCGCCGCGCGCGAACAGATCCTGGAGCAGCGGGGTGGCGATGAAGGCCGGATGGATGGAGTTGGCGCGGATGTCATCGCCCTTGCGCGCCGCCGACAGCGCGGTCGATTTGGTGAGCATCCAGACCGCCGCCTTCGACGTGTTGTAGGCGGCGATGTTGGGGCCGGCGACGAGACCGGCGACCGAGGACACGTTGATGATCGAGGCGGGCTGGTTCTCCCTCAGCAACGGCATCGCCAGCCGGGTGCCGAGATAGACCGAGTCGAGATTGATCGACATGCAGCGCCGCCAGCTGTCCGGCTCGGTGTCATCGACGGCGCCGATTGCCCAGATGCCTGCGTTGTTGACCAGAACGCTCAGGCCTCCGAAAGCCTGCCGACACGCCGCAAGGGCCGCGTTCCAGTCGCTCTCCGAGGTGACATCATGGGCGCAGCTCGCCGCGCAACCGGGATGGTGCGCATTGATCCCGGCGGCGATGCCGGCAGCGGCCGCGCCATCGATGTCGCTGACCATCACGCGAGCGCCTTCGCCGGCGAAGGCTCGGGCAATCCCGCTGCCGATGCCTCCCGCCCCGCCCGTGATGAGCGCGATCTTGCCGTCAAGCCGGCCACGCGGCCGCGTCGCTGTGCTCAAGCCATTTCGCTCCAGGCGCTGATCCGCCCGTCAGTATCTCCGGTTACAGTGCTTCGCAGGCCGACTCAAGCGCGAGGCCGGTCTGACCGGCCGTCTTGCCCGGTCAGACCTCATCGTCGTTGTGATGCGGCGCATGCGCGACTCGCCGGCGCAGCATGATCCGGTCGCGCGACGAGACGCCAAGCAGTTCGGCGACCCGCCAGATGAAGTTGTCCTCGAATTCGTGCACCGCCCCGTCGGCGTAGACGAGCTGCCAGAGCATCTCGACGACGTCGTGCCGGCCCTCATCGTCGAGAGTGCGCTTCAGCACGCTTGTGAAGGCGTAAAGATCGATCGCCTCCATGTCGCGTCGACGCGCCTCCTCGATCAGCTGGGAGGTTTGCTTCTCGTCGAGGGCGAAATGGTCCTTCAGGATCGCGCGCAGCTTCGCCCGCTCGTCATCGCCGATGACACCATCGACGGCGATGGCATGCACCGCGAGCGCGGCCGTCGCGACCTTCGGATCGCCGGCATCGAATGCCGGCTCGTCCGCGCCAGGCTTCAGGTTGCGTATCACCTTCTGGATCGCGTTGAACATCCGGACCCTATCAGTCTTGCCAGCACCGCCTCTCGCCACCTTCGTGCGCAGATTGTAGCGACGGTGAGGCTGCGACCAAGACCCGGGTGGACGTAAATCGCAATCGTGTCGTCCCGGTCACATTGTTGCGCCGATGACCCAGGGGGTGAATTCGTTATCGCCGAAGCCGAGCTGCTCGCTCTTCGACTTTTCGCCCGAGGCGACCCGCAGCAGCACGTCGAAGATCCGGCGCCCCATCTCCTCGACGCTCACGCCGTGCGAGAGGATCTCCCCGCAGTTCACGTCCATGTCGTCCGACATGCGCTCGTACATGGCCGTGTTGGTCGCCAGCTTCACGCTGGGCGCCGGCTTGAAGCCGAAGACCGAGCCGCGGCCGGTGGTGAAGCAGACGATGGTCGCCCCCGACGCCACCTCGCCGGTGATCGAGGCGGGGTCGTAGCCGGGCGAATCCATGAACACGAACCCCTTCGCCGTCACCGGCTCGGCGTACTTGTAGACGCCGACGAGATTGGTGGTTCCACCCTTGGCGGCTGCGCCGAGCGACTTCTCGAGAATGGTGGTCAGTCCGCCTGCCTTGTTGCCGGGCGAGGGGTTGTTGTTCATGTTGCCGCCGTTGCGGGCGGTGTAGCTCTCCCACCACTTGATGCGCTCGATCAGCTTTTCGGCCACCGCCCGGTCGGGCGCACGGCGGGTGAGCAGATGCTCGGCCCCGTAGATCTCGGGAGTCTCCGCCAGAATTGCCGTGCCGCCATTGCGTACCAGGATGTCGGCCGCGACCCCGAGCGCCGGGTTGGCAGTGATTCCTGACCAGGCGTCGGAGCCGCCGCACTGGAGGGCGAGCATCAGATGCTCCGCCGATACGGTCTCGCGTCGGACGGCATTGGCGGCGGGCAGCATCGCCTCGATGCGACGGATGCCCTCCTCGACCGCCTTGCGCGTGCCACCCCAGTCCTGGATGGTCATGTGCTGGAAACGGCTGTCGTCATTCAGTCCGTAGGCATCGATCAGGAAGCGGATCTGGTTCACCTCGCAGCCGAGTCCGACGAGCAGCACGCCCGCGCAGTTCGGGTGGCGGACATAGCCCCACATGGTCCTCTGCAGCGTGTCGAAGCCCTCGCCGGCATCGGCCAGCCCACAGCCGGTGCCGTGCACGAAGGCACTGACTCCGTCGACTTGGGGATAGGCGGCGAGCCGCTCCGGCGTGAAGTGGGCGGCGATCATCCGGGCGACGGTCGCCGAGCAGTTCACCGTGGAGACGATGCCGATGTAGTTGCGGGTCGCGACCCGTCCGTCGTGGCGAACGATGCCCTGGAACGTCGCCCGCTCCGCCTCCGGCACGAATTCGGTCGGCCGCGCCTCGGCCCCGAAGGCATAGTCGCGGGCGAAGTCGCCCATCACGCAGTTATGCGTGTGCACGTGCTCGCCGGGGGCGATGTCGGAGGCGGCGAAGCCGATGATCTGGCCGTACTTGCGCACCTCGGCACCGGCAGGGATGGCGGCGGTCGCGATCTTGTGGCCGGAGGGGATGTCGGTTGCGGCGACGACGCCCTCGCCGGGAACCGGCGTCCCGGCGGCGATGCGCCCGGTCGCGGTGACCACGTTGTCGATCGGGTTGAGGCGGACGACGCGCACCGCCGCCTCGCGGATGGGGGATATCTCGTTCACGTGTGTCGTTCCGTTGCTGTCTGCGGCCGTTCAGGGCAGCTGTGCGCCACTGACGCCCACGAAGACCGAGTAGAGCGAGCGCGTCGCGGTGATGAACAGCCGGTTGCGCTTCGGCCCGCCGAAGGTGAGGTTCGACACCATCTCGGGAATGCGGATGATGCCGATCAGCGTCCCGTCCGGCGCGTGGCAATGTATACCGTCCTGCGCGCTCGTCCAGACATTGCCCTCGACATCGACCCGCATGCCGTCCGGCACGCCGGGCGAGACCTCGGTGAAGATGCGGCCATTGGCGAGCCGATCACCGTCGACCTCGAACACCCGGATATGGTGCGGTCCGTCCGGGTCGTGGCTGAGGCCGGAATCGGCGATGTAGAGCAGGCGCTCGTCGGGCGAGAAGGCGAGCCCGTTCGGTTTCACGAAATCGTCGGCCACGACACTGAGTTCCCCCGTCACCGGGTCGACGCGATAGACGAAGCAGCCGTCCTGTTCCTGCTTGCCCTTGTTGCCCTCGTAGTCGGACATGATGCCGTAGGTCGGATCGGTGAACCAGATCGAACCGTCCGACTTCACCACCACGTCGTTCGGCGAATTCAGCCGCTTGCCTCGGTACCTGTCGGCAATGACGGTGATTGTCCCGTCCGGCTCGGTGCGGGTGACACGACGGTTGCCATGCTCGCAGGTCACCAGCCGGCCCTGCCGGTCGCGGGTGTTGCCGTTGGCGAATCCGGAATCGTGGCGGAACACGCTTACGCCCCCGTCCGGCACCCAGCGCAGCATCCGCCGGTTGGGGATGTCGCTCCACACCAGATAGCCGCCGTCGGCGAACCATACCGGTCCCTCGGCCCAGCGGCAGCCGTCGTAGAGTTTTTCGACGTCGGCGGTCGGCACCGTCAGGTCGTAGAACCGCCGGTCCACGTAATCGTAGGCATCGCCCACCAGGGCCATTCCCGATCCTCCCCTATCGCTCGCCGTGTCGCCCGCTAGCCAGCACGATGACGGCAATGATGATCGCGCCGGTCAGCACCATGCGGATCCCGGCGCCGAGCCCGAAGGTGTTCAGCATGGTGACCAGCAGGAACAGGAACAGCGCCGCGCCCCACAGGCCGGGGACATTGGCGAAGCCACCGGCCACCGACGTGCCACCGATCACCACGACGGCGATCGAGTTGAGCAGGTATTCCTGGCCCATGTTGAGCGCCGCCCCGCCCGAGAAGGAGGCGAACAGCAGCCCGCACAGCGAGGCGAACACCGCGCACATGACATAGGTTGCAAAGCGCGTGCGGTCGACCGCGACGCCGGCGAGCCAAGCGGCACGCTGGTTCTGGCCGATGGCGACCACCGAGCGTCCGTAGACCGTGCGGGTCAGCACCACATGCATGACTGCCGCAAGCAGAATGACGCAGATGGCCAGCACGGGCATCCCCCACACGACGGTGGTGGTGAAGTCGCCCAGCGCCGGCGGCGGCTTGATCCTGAGACCGCGGTTGTACCAGATCGCCGCCGACTGGAAGACGAAGCTCGACGACAGGGTGGCGATGATCGGCGGAATGCGCAGCAGCCGGATGAGGCCGTAGTTGATGATCCCGACGCCGATGCCGACCGCGAGCGTCACCGCGATCCCCGCGAGGATCATGGAATTGTCCGTGTCCATGATCTTGAGCGCCACCGTCCCGGCCAGCGTCATCGTCGCCGGGATCGACAGATCGACATTGCCCGGCCCCAGCGTGACCACGAACATCTGGCCGAGCGCAACAATGACGAAGAAGGTGGCGAAGGTGAACGCCGCCGTCAGCACCGCGCCGGCACCTTGGCCACCGGTGAAGGCAATGGTGGCGACCCACACACCGATCGCGGCGAGGTAGGCCCAGATCCACGGCCGGTCGAACAGGCGGGAGACGGCAGCGGTCACGGCCTCGCCTCCGCCCGGTTGATCAGCGCCCGAAGCGCCAGCACGATGATCAGGATCGCTCCCTGCGCGCCGATCTGCCAGTCGGGACTGATCCGCATGAAGGACAGGAACGAGCCCGCCAGCGTCAATGTCACCGCGCCGATGACGGCGCCGATCGGCGAAATGCGGCCGCCGACGAACTCGCCGCCGCCAAGGATCACCCCGGCGATCGACAGCAGCGTGTAGCGCAGCGCGATGTTGGCGTCGGCCGAAGTCGTGAGCCCGACCAGCGCCATGCCGGCGAGCATGCCGAACAGGCCGGCGAAGGCGTACATCACCATCTTGATCTTCAGCATCGACCAGCCGGCGCGCGCCACCGAGCGGGCGTTGCCGCCGGCGCCACGCAGGACGGCGCCGTAGGCGGAACGCATCAGCAAGAGATGCACCGCAGCCCCGATCGCCACCACGGCCAGGATCGAGAACGGCACCACCGGCGTCTTCAGCGTCATGACTGCCCTGATCCACTCGGGCGCCTTGCCGCCCGGCGTCGGCAGCAGCATCACCGACAGGCCGAGCCAGACGAACGACATGCCGAGGGTGACGACGATGGAGGGCAGGTTGCGCAGATGGATGAGCGCGCCGAGCAGCGCATAGGCGAGGATGCAGGCGGCGAGCGCCGCGGCGCCGATCAGCGGCGCATCGTTCAGCCAGGTCGCGGTCACGCAGGCGCAGAAGCCGACATAGGCGCCGATCGACAGGTCGAGATCGTTGACGCAGATGACGAACATCTGCGCGATCGTCGCCAGCGCGATCGGCACGGCAAGGTTGAGCAGGAGGTTGAGCCCCATGTAGCTCATCGCGCGGGGCTGCAGGTAGAAGATCGCCACCAGGATCACGGTCAGCGACAGGGCCGGCAGGATCGCCCTGAGCAGGCGCGGGCTCGCAAGATCCGGAATCATGCTTCCTCCGTGAAGGAGGATTGCAGCACCTTCTCCTCGGTCAGTTCGTGCCGCGCCAGATCGGCCACGATACGCCCGTTGCGGAACACATAGACATGGTCGCAATTCTTCAGTTCGTCCATCTCGGTCGTGTACCAGAGAAAGGTGCGGCCCTTGCCGGCCTCGTCGCGGATGATCCGATAGACTTCCTGTTTCGTGCCGATGTCGACGCCGCGCATCGGATCATCCATCAGCACGATCTCGGCGTCCGAGCCGAGCGCCCGGGCGAACAGCGCCTTCTGCTGGTTGCCGCCGGACAGCGACAGGATCGGATTATCCGTGTCCGGTGTGCGGATCGAGATGCGCTCGCGCCAAGTCTCAGCCATCTCTCGCTCGGCTGCGAGGTCGATCAGCGGCCCGCGCCGCAGCCGCTTCAGCGAACGGATCGAGATGTTGAGGGCGATCGACCACAGCGGGAAGACTCCGTCGGTCTGGCGGTCGCCAGCGACCAGCGCGACCGGCCCTTCGACCAAGGTGTGGGCGGTGCGGCGCCCGGCCGCCGAGAACACCTGGCGCAGCATCGCTCCCTGGCCATGCCCCTCCAGACCGGCCAGACCAACGACCTCGCCGCGATGCGCCGTCAATCGCATGTCGTTGGTCTGGGCCAGTGGTCGCGCACTCACGGTCAGCGGAGCATCGCCACGGTTCGATGCGGCGACGACATCGCTGGCCGCTGCCTCGCGCGCCACGTTGCCCATCGCGGCGACGAGGCTTGCGCGGGTGAAGGCGGCCGCGGGGCGCGTGTCGACGACACGGCCGTCGCGCATCACGACCACCCGGTCGGCCGTCTCCAGGATCTCGCCCAGAAGGTGCGAGATCAGGATCACGGAGCCGCCGGAGTCGACGAAACGGCGCACGAAGCCGAGCAGCTGGCCGGCGACCACGGAATCGAGCGAGGAGGTCGGCTCGTCGAGAATGACCAGCCGGGCACGGCTCTCGGTTTCCGAGAAGGCACGGGCGATCTCCACCATCTGCCGACGGGCGATCGACAGGTCACCGACGATGTCTGCGGCCGAAATGCCGTGTCCGGGAAAGATCTCGTCGAGCTTGCCGATGATCAGGCTGCCGGCGCGCCGGCGCCAGCCGAAAACCTCTCAACGCCGGATGCATGATGCGGGCGTTCTCGGCGACCGTGAGGTTCGGGCAGAGCGACAGCTCCTGGAAGACGCAGCGCAGCCCGGCTTCGTGCGCCGTCGAGACGGTCCAGTGTCCAGCCATGTCCCGGGCCGTCGACTCGCCATGGACGACGATGCGGCCGGCGTCAGGGGAAAGGGTTCCCGCCAGCACATTCATCAGCGTCGACTTGCCGGCACCGTTGTGGCCGACCAGCCCGACACAGATGCCCGCCTCGACGGTCAGATCGACACCGCCAAGGGCGCGGACGGCGCCGAACCGCTTCTCGACGCCGCCCAGTTCGACGATGCAATCCGGCTCAGCCATCGTCGTCCGGCCGTTCGACTCCGGTGCCGCTTCGGGAATGCGGCTACTTCGCCGCCTTTGCCGCCTGGATCACCTTCTGGGCATCCTCGAGGGAATACTCGACATTGGCGACGCCACCCTTCTCGGTATTGGCGAGGTTCTGCTCGAGGTTGTCCTGGTCAATCCTGAGGAACGGCACAACCAGATCCTTTGGCACGTCCTGGCCGTCGAGAATCTGCTGGGCCACCCAGAAGGCGAGCGTCGAGACGCCCGGCGCGATCGACACCGACATCGTCTCGTAGCCGTTGGCGTCCTTCTGCTCCTTCCACCAGAGCAGTTCGTCCTCGCGATTGCCCATGATGATGAGCGGGGTCGGGCGGCCGGCCGCACGGAAGGCCTGCGCCGCGCCGTAGCCGTCGCCGCCCTGGGTCACGACCGCATGGATCTCGGGCAGACTTGGCAGGATGCCGGCGACCGCCTTCTGGGCCACGTCCTGCGCCCAGTCGCCGTGCACCGAGCCGACGATCTTGAACTGCGGATGCTCGGCAACGCCCTCGTGGATGCCCGCCGAGATCTCGTCGTCGACGAACACGCCGGCGAGGCCGCGGATCTCGAGCAGGTTGCCGCCGTCTGGCATCTTCTCGGCGAGATAGGCGATCTGGTCCTTGCCCATCTGCTTGAAGTCGACCGCGATGCGCCATGCGCACGGCTCGGTGACGATTCCGTCGAACGAGACGACGACGATCCCGGCGTCGCAGGCTTCCTTCACGGCCCCGTTCAGCGCGTCCGGCGAGGCAGCATTGAGGACGATGGCGTCGTAGCCCTGCAGGATCAGATTCTGGATCTGCGCGGCCTGCTCGGTGACCTGATTCTCGGCGGTGGTGAAGGCGTCCGCCGCCTTGACCTTGCCGTCGGCGACCGCCTGCTTGGTCACCTTGTCCCAGCTTCGCAGCATCGCCTGGCGCCAGGAATTGCCGGCGTAGTTGTTTGACAGGGCAATCGACTTGTCGGACGTGTCGGCGCGGGCGCCGACTGCCGCCAGCACGCACACTGCGGTCGCCGTCACCATCGTCAATGTCTGTTTCAGCATGTCCATTCCTCCTGGGGTTGTTGCAGCCGCTCTGTCGCGGTCTTGTAGTTCGGCCGGCGGTCGGATTGGCTATGGGGCGGCCTGCTCGGGTGGGGTCGCCTCCGCGCGCAGCCCGACCATCTCCTCCAGATCGACCAGCGCCTCGTCGAGCAGATAGGTCATCGCCGCCCTTGCCGTCTCCGGCGCCTCCTGTTCGATTGCCTCGTAGACCGCCCGGTGCAGAGGCAGGGATCCCTCGCGCTTGGCGCGGCTCACATTGGCGATGGCAAAGGAGCGGGTCAGCGCCGGCTCTAGCAGAAGGCCAAGCGAGATCAGCAGCTCATTGCGGGAAGCGACCAGGATCGCCTTGTGGAACGACAGGTCAGGTCCGATCCAGTCCTCCAGCGAACCTGCGGCGGCCATTCCCTCGAGCGCCTCGCGCATCCGCACGAGGTCCGGCTCGCGTCGGCGGCGGGCGGCGAGCGCCGCGCCGGCAGGCTCGATGATGCCGCGGAACTCGAAGAAGGCGCGTGCATAGTCGCGGTCCGGTCCGGTCTGGAACGCCCAGCTCGTCACGTCGGGGTCGAGCATGTTCCACTCCGAGCGCTGGCGCACCCGGGTTCCGGTTTTCGGCCGTGATTCGACAAGCCCCTTGCCGGCGAGCATCTTGATCGCTTCGCGGAACGAGGTCCGGCTGACCGACAGGCGGGCCGAATAGTCGCCTTCCGTGGGAAGCACCGAACCGGGCGCGAAGTCTCCGGCAACGATGCGCCTGCCAAGCTCGTCCACGATCTGCCCGTGGACGCTGCGACGCGGCCCCGCGATCGCCCGCACCGGCTTCTGCACCACAATCCTCCCGACCGCCGTTCTCGGTCGCATCCGGTCCGGACGCGGGCGACATTTATCGTATGATACTATCAATGTGGATCGAGACCGCAAGAGGCAGAAGTGATCGCGACCGTACGGATTGATTGGGGAACCACCAATGCCCGCGCCTGGGCCTGCGCGGCGGATGGAAGCGTGGTCGAGCGGCGCCATGCGGCGCTTGGCATCCGCAATGTCGGGGCAGCCGGATTCCGCGCGGCCTTCGACCATCTCGTCGAGGGCTGGCCGGTGACAGCGGTTCCGGTCGTGATGAGCGGCATGGTCGGCAGCCGGCAGGGCTGGCAGGAGGCCCCCTATGCCGGATGCCCCGCTAGCCTCGACAGCCTCGCCGCGGCGCTGATCCGGCTGCCCGAACCCGAAACGATCCTGATCGTCCCAGGCGTCGGCCGCGGCGGTGCCGGCGAGCGCCACGACGTCATGCGCGGCGAGGAGGTGCAATGCTTTGGCGCCCTGGCGCGGGAGGACCGCGCGGATGGCCTGATCTGCCTTCCCGGCACCCACAGCAAGTGGGTGCGCATGGCCGAGGGCAGGATCGTCGATTTCGCCAGCGCCATGACCGGCGAGGTGTTCGAGGTGATGTCCCGGCATTCGATCCTCGGCGCGCTGATGGCCGAGGCAGTGCCCGGCCATGATGGCGGTGCGGCCTTCCGGCGCGGCCTGGACCGCGCCGGCGAGGCCGGTGGCCTGCTCAACCATCTGTTCTCGGCACGGGCGGACGCGCTGTTCGGCGAGATCGCCGCCGACGAGATCCGCGATTACCTGTCCGGCGTGCTGATCGGCCACGAGATCCGCGAGATGCCGCGGCTGTTGGGCGGGAGCGGCGAGATCCTGGTCATCGCGGACGGGCCGCTGCCCGGGCGCTACCGCACCGCCTTCGCCCATCTTGCGATCCCCGCCCGGCTGCTCGATGCCGAGGCGGTGACGGTTGCCGGGCTTGGACTCGTCCTCGATCACGCCGGCCGCTGAGCGGCTCTGCCATCCGGAAAGGCAGACGAGGGAACAACCCGGGGCACGGTTCCGGAAGCCCCTTGCGCCGACGATATTTTAAGCTTAAACTTATTTTCGACCAGATATCGGAGGCGTGCCATGAAGGTGACCATCGTCGGCGGCGGACCGGCCGGGCTTTATTTCGGCATCCTGCTGAAGAAGGCACGACCGGAGGCGGCAATCACCGTGCTGGAGCGCAACCGCCCGGACGACACCTTCGGCTTCGGCGTCGTGTTCTCGGACGAGACGCTCGACACCTTCGAGGCCTACGACCGCGAGAGCTACCGGCGGATCACCGAGGAGTTCGCCTACTGGGACGACATCGAGATCCACTTCAAGGGCACCACCCACCGCATCGGCGGTAACGGCTTCTGCGGCTGTTCGCGCCGTACATTGCTGCTGATCCTTCAGGAGCGTGCCCGTGCGCTTGGCATCGAGATGCGGTTCGAGACCGAGGCCGATCCTGATGCCGACTACTCCGATTGCGATCTCGTCGTCGTCGCCGACGGCGTCAACAGCCGCTTCCGCGAGCGCTTCGTCGACCATTTCCGACCGACTGTCGACCTGCGGCCCAACAAGTTCGCCTGGATGGGTTCGACCCGCCCGCTCGACGCCTTCACCTTCGCCTTCGAGGAGACCGAGTGGGGCATCTTCATCGCCCATGCCTACCAGTACGAGGAGGGGCGCTCCACCTGGATCTTCGAGACCGACGCCGCGACCTTCGAAAGGGCGGGACTTGCGGCGCTGAACGAGACGGACTCCGCGGAATTCTGCCGCAGGATCTTCGCGAAGTATCTCGACGGTCACCCGGTGCTGACAAACCGTTCGATGTGGCGCAACTTCCCGATGATCCGCAACGAGCGCTGGGTAAAGGACAACATGGTCCTGCTCGGCGACGCCAAGGCGACCGCCCACTATTCGATCGGCTCCGGCACCAAGCTCGCCATGGAGGATGCCATCGCGCTCTACGAGGCGGTGCAGGCGACGTCCGACATTCCCGCCGCCTTGCGGCTGTTCGAGACCGGCCGCCGCGAGGAGGTGGAGAAGACCCAGCACGCGGCGGACGTGTCGCTGGTGTGGTTCGAGCATCTCGACCGCTTCTGGGACTTCGACCCGATCCAGTTCGCCTTTGGGCTGATGACCCGCTCCAAGGCGATCACCTACGACAACCTGAAGCTGAGGGCGCCGGACTTCGTCGCGGAGGCCGACCGCAACTTTGCCGAGAAGCTCAGGGCGCGCGGCTTCGACGTCGATGTTGACAGGCCGGTGCCGGCCGCGTTCCAGCCATTCCGGCTGCGCGACATGGATCTGGCGAACCGCCTCGTGATGTCGCCGATGTGCATGTATTCGGCGGTCGACGGGGTTCCGGGCGACTTCCACCTTGCCCACTATGGCACCCGCGCGATGGGCGGGGCAGGACTCGTCTTCACCGAGATGACATGTGTGGCACCCGACGCGCGCATAACGCCGGGCTGCGCCGGCCTGTGGAATGACGCCCAGGAAAGGGCCTGGCAGCGCATCGTCGATTTCGTGCGGGCCCATTCGGCCGCGAAGCTGTGCCTGCAGCTCGGCCATGCCGGCCGCAAGGGCGCCTCGCGGCTGATGTGGGAGGGGATGGACCGGCCTCTGCCCGATGCCGAGGCATGGGACATCATATCTGCCTCCGCGATCCCCTACTATCCCGAAAGTCAGGTGCCGCGCGAGATGACCCGCGCCGACATGGACCGCGTCACGTCGCAGTTCGTCGCCGCAGTCGAGCGGGCCGAGCGCATCGGCTTCGACATGATCGAGCTGCACTGCGCGCACGGCTATCTGCTGGCGAGTTTCCTGTCGCCGCTTACCAACACGCGCACCGACGACTACGGCGGTCCGCTCGAGAACCGGCTGCGCTTTCCCCTCGAGGTCTTCGCCGCGATGCGCGCCGCCTGGCCCAAGCACAAGCCGATGTCGGTGCGCATCTCCGCCACCGACTGGGCCGAGGGCGGCCTCACCGGCGACGATGCCGTGGCGATCGCGGCAGCCTTTGGCGAGGCCGGGGTCGATCTCGTCGATGTCTCCACCGGCCAGACGGTCAACTGGTCGCGCCCGGTCTATGGACGCATGTTCCAGACCCCCTTTTCCGACCAGATTCGCAACGAGGCGCAGATCGCCACGATGTGTGTCGGCAACATCACCAGTACCGACCAGGCCAACACCATCCTGATCGCCGGGCGCGCCGATCTGGTCGCCATCGGCCGACCGCACCTGGTCGATCCGTTCTTTGCCATGAAGGCCGCCGCCTGGTACGGGGTTCCGTACATCCATGTGCCGCCGCAATACGCGCCGGGCGCCGACCAGCTCGCCCGCAACGCGCGGCGCGACCGCCAGGATCTCGAGGATCTGCGCATCCGCGCCCGGCCGAAGTCGCGCAGTGGCAGGGCCGATGCGGTGCGGCCGCGCGCGAAGATCCTGTCGGCGGGGGAATAGCGGAGCCAGGATCCGGCCGGCATGGACCTGTCCCGGTCCGCGCGGTCGCGGACGGCGATGCGATTGAGGGCTTTCATGGTCGGGGCCGATCGTGTTATTTTAAGCATCAAATAAATACTGGACGCGACTCACAGGCATGGCGAAAGGAAGCCTTCAGGGGCGGCACGCGCTGGTCACCGGCGGCGGGCGAGGCATTGGCGCTGCGATCGCCGCCGCGCTCACAGCGGCCGGCGCCCGCGTCACCGTGACCGGCCGCAACGAGGGACCGCTGGCCGCGCTTGTCGAGGCCGGCGGCGCTGCAGGCTATGCGCTGGCCGATGCTGCCGACGAGGCGGCAACACGGACCGCGATCCGAGCCGCAGTCACGGAGCGCGGGCCCGTGTCGATCCTCGTCGCCAATGCCGGTGCGGCCGAATCGGCGCCGTTCGCCAGGACTGACGCCGACATGTTCCGCCGCATGCTCGATATCAACCTGATGGGTGTCGTACACGCGGCCGGCGCGCTGCTGACTCCGATGACGGAAGCCGGATTTGGGCGCATCGTGGTCGTCGCCTCGACCGCGGGCCTCAGGGGCTATGCCTATACGACGGCCTATTGCGCCGCCAAGCACGCGGCAATCGGTCTGGTCAGGTCGCTGGCGCTTGAGACCGCCCGCACCGGCGTCACCGTCAATGCGGTCTGTCCCGGTTTCACCGCGACCGATCTCGTTGAGGAGAGCATCGCGCGGATCATGGCCAAGACCGGCCGCAACCGTGAGGCGGCGCTTGCCGAACTGACGCGCGGCAACCCGCAGGGACGGCTGGTCGCGCCGGCGGAGGTGGCCGACGCGGTGCTCTGGCTGTGCGGCGAGGATGCTTCGGCGATCACCGGTCAGTCGATCGCCGTCGCTGGGGGTGAGGTGATGTGATGAACGATCTGCCGCTCGACGCCGAGACCAAGGCGCTGGAGGCGCCTGGCGACCACAAGGCCGAACTGCGGCTGTGGCTCCGGCTGCTCACCTGCACGACCATGGTCGAGGCCGAGATCCGCCGCAGACTGCGCGACGGCTTCGACTTCACCCTGCCGCGCTTCGATCTGCTCGCCCAGCTCGACAAGGCCCCCGACGGCATGACGCTCGGCGAGGTGTCGAAACGGATGATGGTCTCCAACGGCAATGTCACCCATGTCGTCGAGAAGCTGGTCGCCTCCGGCCATCTCGACCGTCGCCCGGCGCCGAACGACCGCCGCGTGCAGATCATCTCGCTGACCGAGCGCGGCCGCGCCGAGTTCCGGGCGATGGCGAAGGTTCACGAAGCGTGGATTGCCGAGATGTTCGCGGGCCTCGATCAGGCCGAGATCGCCGGTCTGATGGATCTCCTCGGCAAGACCAAGGCCTCCGTCCAGCGCGCCCGGGACAAGACCGCAGGAGACTGACCCCGTGCCCGACACCAGCTTTCTCGACTGGCCGTTCTTCGAGGATGCCCACCGCGCGCGGGCGGGCGCGCTGGCGCTCTGGGCCGATACGGCGGTCGCCGGGCTCATCGACCACCACGACGTCGACGGCTCCTGCCGCGCCCTCGTCAGGGCGCTTGGCGATGCGGGATGGCTCAAGGCCGCCGCCCCCCTCGCCGGCCCCGGCATGACTGCCCGACATGACGTGCGTACACTCTGCCTGTCCCGCGAGATCCTGGCCTATCGCTCGGGGCTGGCCGACTTTGCCTTCGCCATGCAGGGGCTCGGCTCGGGGCCCGTGGCGCTCGCCGGCACCGATGAGCAGAAGGCGCGCTGGCTGCCGGGCGTCGGCGCCGGCACCGCGATCCCCGCCTTCGCGCTGTCGGAGCTCGAGGCCGGCTCCGACGTTGCCGCGCTCGCCTGCACTGCGACGCCGGACGGAAACGAGCACGTGCGGCTCGACGGCGACAAGACCTGGATCTCGAATGGCGGCATCGCCGACTGGTACGTCGTCTTCGCCCGCACCGGCGAGGCGCCTGGCGCCCGCGGCCTGTCGGCCTTCGTCGTCGAGGCCGGGACGCCCGGATTCGAGATTGCCGAACGCATCGACGTGATCGCCCCGCACCCGCTGGCGACACTCCACTTCGATGGCTGCCGCGTCCCCGTCGCCAACCGGATCGGCCGGGGCGGCGACGGCTTCAGGATCGCCATGGCAACGCTCGACATCTTCCGCTCCACCGTAGGCGCTGCCGCGCTCGGCTTTGCGCGGCGCGCCGCCGACGAGGCACTGGACCGGGCACTGAAGCGCCGGCTGTTCGGCGCACCGCTCGCCGACCTGCAGCTCACCCAGGCACGTCTCGCCGACATGGCCACGGGTATCGACGCGGCAGCGCTGCTGATCTACCGCGCCGCCTGGACGAAGGATACGGGCGCGCCGCGCATCACCCGCGAGGCAGCGATGGCGAAGATGTTCGCTACCGAGACGGCCCAGTCGGTGATCGATGCCGCCGTCCAGCTGTTCGGCGGCCTGGGGGTCAGGAGCGGCACGAAGGTCGAGGAGCTCTATCGCGAGATCAGGGCTCTCAGAATCTACGAGGGAGCGACCGAGGTTCAGAAGATCGTCATCGCCCGCGAGATGCTGAAGGCGGCAGAGGCCGCCGGCGCGCGGGCCGACGCGCGTCACTAGCCGCTTCGCCGCGCCGGAAGGCGGGCGCGGACACGGCATCGGAGGACGGAACATGCTGCCGAGTGGACACGTCGACACCTTTGCCCGGGACAACCTCCCGCCGGCCGGACAATGGCCCGATTTCCTGTTCGACCGCCCGGAGCTCAGATATCCGGAGCGGCTGAACTGCGCGGTCGAGCTGCTCGATCGCCATGTCGCACGCGGCAACGGCGACAGGATCTGTCTCATCACGCCCGGCGGAACATTGACCTATGCGCAGTTGCAGGCGCAGGTGAACCGCCTCGCCAACGTGCTGACCCGTCGGCTCGGAATGGTCCCCGGCAACCGCGTCCTGCTGCGTTCGGCCAACAACGCGATGATGGTGATCGCGCATTTCGCCGTGCTGAAGGCCGGTGGCGTCGTGGTCGCAACGATGCCGCTGCTGCGCGCCAAGGAGCTCGCCTATCCGATCCAGAAGGCGAAGATCGCTCTCGCGCTGTGCGATATCCGCCTTGCCGAGGAGATGGAGAAGGCGAAGGCGATGGCGCCGGACCTCCAGCGCATCGTCTACTGGGGCGGCGGCGCGGATACGCTCGAGGCGATGATGGCCGAGGAGTCGGCCGAGTTCGAGCCCTGTGACACCTCGAGCGACGATGTCTGCCTGATCGGCTTCACCTCCGGCACCACCGGCGTTCCGAAGGGCACCATGCACTTTCACCGCGACATGATGGCGATCTGCGACGCCTATGCGATGAACGTGCTGAGACCGGAGCCGAACGACGTGTTCATCGGCTCGCCGCCGCTCGCCTTCACCTTCGGGCTCGGCGGCCTGGTGCTGTTCCCGATGCGGGTCGGAGCGTCCACCGTGCTGCTCGAGAAGGCGGCGCCGGAGGAGCTGCTGCCGGCGATCGGCCGCTACAAGGCGACAATCTGCTTCACCGCACCGACCGCCTACCGCGTCATGCTCGACCAGATGCGGCCGGGTGACGTCGCCTCGCTGCGCAAGTGTGTCTCGGCCGGCGAGACCCTGCCCAAGCCGACCTGGGACGCCTGGCACGCGGCGACCGGCCTGAAGCTCCTCGACGGCATAGGCGCGACCGAGATGCTGCACATCTTCATCGGCTCGCCGGAGGAGGAAGTACGTCCCGGCGCGACGGGTCGGCCGGTCCCGGGCTACGAGGCGAAGGTGATCGACGAGCAGGGCAACGAGGTGCCCCCGGGCACCATCGGCCGTCTGGCCGTGCGCGGCCCGACCGGCTGCCGATATCTCGCCGACGAACGCCAGGCCGACTATGTCCAGGCCGGCTGGAATGTCACCGGCGACACCTATGTCATGGATGAGGACGGCTATTTCTGGTACCAGGCGCGCTCCGACGACATGATCGTCTCGGCCGGCTACAATATCGCCGGACCGGAGGTGGAAGCGGCGCTGCTGAGCCATCCCGCCGTCGCGTTCTGCGGCGTGGTCGGTGCGCCCTGTCCCGAGCGCGGCCAGATCGTCAAGGCCTATGTCCAGCTGAAGGACGGCTTCGAGCCCTCGCCCGCCCTTGCCGCCGAGCTGCAGACCTTCGTCAAGAACGAGATCGCCCCCTACAAGTATCCGCGGGCGGTGGAGTTCGTCGATACCCTGCCGCGCACCGAAACCGGCAAGCTGCGCCGCGTCGAGCTGCGCGAGCGTGCGCGGGCGGAGGCGGCCGCCAGCCTACGATCGCGCGCGAGCTGATCCGTCCGTGACGCGACCAACAGCGAGGAACACGCCCGTGTCCGTGACCACACCTGCCCCCGCCCTCCCCTCCGCCCCATCGTCGCCCGACGACGGGCGACCGACGGTCGTGCAGCCGGAAGGCTGGCCGCGCCCGCTCGGCTATGCCAACGGCATGAAGGCGACGGGCGAGATCCTCGTCACCGGCGGCGTCGTCGGCTGGGACACCGAGGGCCGGTTCCCGCCCGATTTCCTCGGCCAGGTCCGCCAGACGCTCGCCAATATCCGCGATATCGTCCGGGCCGGTGGCGCCGAGACCCATCACATCGTCCGGCTTACCTGGTACGTCACCGATCTCGACGCCTACCGCGCCTGCCTGAAGGAGCTCGGCCCCGTCTACCGCGAGATCATCGGCCGCCACTTCCCGGCCATGGCCGTCGTCCAGGTGTGCGGCCTCGTCGAGCCGCAGGCCATGGTCGAGATCGAGGCGACCGCCGTGATCCCGGTGCGGACCTGACCGGACGGTCCCGCCGTCGGCGCCTGGCCGGCAGGACAAGCCCCCCGCATCCGGTCTCCATCTCCCCGCCATCCCGAACAGCCTGCCGCTCCGTCATCCCGGAGGCGATCCGCTCCCGTCACCACGAATGACCGCGAGACCGAGCCGGGATCGGGCGGCATGACGCGAACGCGGCGCTGCCGGGCCGGCGGGGATGGTAAGGACGCGATGTCCGGCTCAGCTGTCAGTCCGAACGGTGCATCGCCGCCCGTCGGTACTCCTCGACCAGCGCCTCCGTCGTCGCCTGCCGGCAGTAGCCGGCGAAGGCAGCGATCGCCGTCTCGTGCCGTTCGCGGCTGTCGGTTGTGCAGGCGTCGGTGGCGCAGATCATCCGGAACCCATGTCTCCGGGCCGTACCGCGGCGGGATGGTGGAGCCAGGGGGAGTCGAACCCCCGACCTCTTGAATGCCATTCAAGCGCTCTCCCAACTGAGCTATGGCCCCACGGGGTCGCGCCGCGCACGGTGCGTTTAAGGCAATCGCCGGACAAACGCAATAGACGAGCGACGACGCCGCGCATTGTCCTCTACCGACGGCGCCACTGCCGGCCCTTGCATGCCGCACCGCCGTCCGATGCCGGGAAGTCCCGATCCGATGCCGTGTGGCGCGATGGTCCCGACACCCACTGAGCCGTGACGGAGCCGGGGCACCAGCAGTGCCCCGGATGGCAATGAATCCGACAGCTCAGCCTTGAAGACGTGACGCTCGAGCAAGTCGTTGCCCCGCTGCGGTGCGCCCGGCACCGCCCCGTTCCCGTCCGTCGGGCCGGACCGGAACGGGCCGGTGCCGGATCGGGGTCAGCGTGGCCCGTACCGGAACAGGCTGGCCCCGTGGCGCTTCAGCCAGGCCTCGGCCGCGCCCGTGTGCGGGGCGATCGCCTCCAGCGTGCGCCAGAAGCGTCGGCTGTGGTTCATCTCGACCATATGGGCGACCTCGTGCGCGGCCAGATAGTCGAGGACCATCGGCGGCGCGAGAATCAGCCGCCAGGAAAAGGACAGCGTGCCGTTCGTCGAGCACGATCCCCAGCGCGAGCTCTGGTCGCGGACCGCGATGCGCTTCGGCTTGACGCCCAGCCGCTCTGCATGACGTCTCACTGCCGGCTCGAGGTCGCGGCGCGCCTCCGCCTTGAGCCAGTCGGTCAGGCGGCGGGCAAGATGTTCCGGATCGCCGGCGACCTCGATGCGCGGCAGCGGCTGCGTACCGGCGACCAGCCTGACGCCACCGCGCAGCAGGCCGGTCGCGCAGACCAGATGCATCTCGCCGCGCAGCGGAATTTCGGCGCCGTCCTCGAAACGCACATGGTCGGGCCGGCGCCGGATGCGCTCGCGCAACCACCCCGATTGTGCACGGGCGAATGCCAGGCCCCGGTCCAGGCTGCCATGCGCCGGGATAACCAGGACAGGATGTTCGGACGCGGCGGGCAGCTTCAGCAAATATCGGCACGCCCGGTCGGAGCGCCGCACGGCGATCGACACCGGCGCACCGTCGACGATGATCTCGACGGTCGCGGGAAGCGCGGGGCTGCGCAGACGGCGGGGCAGGACTGACATCGCGGACCGGACGAATCGGACAGCGGTCATGTTGCCATGCCGATCCGGGCAAACGAAAGGCGCGGCGCTCGTGCGCCGCGCCGACGATGCGACGGTCCCGTTCGATCAGGCCGAGGCGCCGGTCGCCGTACCCGTCACAGGCCCGGTCGGGCGGGCACCCGCCTCTCCCGTCGCAGCGCGACGGCGGCGCTCGGCCATGAAGCGATCGAACTCCTCGCGATCCCGTGCCTTGCGCAGCTCGCGCATGAAGGCCTGGAACTCCTCGGCCTCCTGCTCGATGCGACGGCGCTCGCGTTCGAGTCGCTCGAGTTCGGCCTTGCGATAGGCCTCGAAGGCTGCATTGCCGGTATCGCCGGCAGCACGGACCTGGAACCGATGGCGGCTCTCGTCCCACCAGGCGATCATCCGCTCGCCCCAGATGATCCAGGCCAGCACCGCCACTCCGAGCGGCCACCAGATGATGAAGCCGACCACCATCGCGGCGATTGACAGCGGCGACCAGCTCGGGCGGATCGGAAAATTCTGCACGGGCCCCTCCTGCGGGTTCGGGTGACCCTCACGAAGTGGGGCGCCGGGCCCGCCGCTTCAAGTGGGATGCGACAGGGCGGGGCCGGACCAGCCGGGACGGCGGGGCCGGTTCAGACGTCGGCTTCATGCCGTGCAGCCCGTGCGGCGCCGCCATTGTGCTTCGCCGAGCTGCGGCCATTGCCGCGACCCGTGGCGCGGTGCGCGCCACCGGACGACGCCGCCGGCCGGCGCGCGAACCGGCCGGAATGCGTTCGGATGAAGTCGGAAATCCGCGGCGCGATCTCGGCGCGGAACCGCGAACCGTTGAAGACGCCGTAGTGTCCGACCTTCGGCTGCTCGTAGTGGACGCGCATGTCGTCGGGCAGGTTCGAGCACAGCCGGTGTGCGGCCTTCGTCTGACCGATACCGGAAATGTCGTCGTTCTCGCCTTCCACCGTCATCAGCGCGACATTGCGGATGGCGGACGGATCGACCGGGTTGCCGCGGTGCATCATCTCACCCTTGGGCAGGGCATGGCGGATGAACACCTGATCGACCGTCTGAAGGTAGAACTCCGCGGTTAGATCCATCACGGCCAGATATTCGTCGTAGAACTCGCGGTGCTTTTCCGCCGAATCGCCGTCTCCCTTGACTAGATGCGTGAACAGGTCGCGGTGGGCCGCCATGTGCCGGTCGAGGTTCATGCTCATGAACCCGGTGAGCTGCAGAAAGCCCGGATAGACCTCGCGCATCATCCCCGGGTGGGGGAACGGTACCTTCATGATGACGTTGCGGCGGAACCAGTCGATGTCGCGTTCCTGCGCCAGGCGGTTGACGGCGGTCGGATTGACGCGCGTGTCGATCGGACCGCCCATCAGCGTCATGGTGATCGGCACATAGGGGTCGTTGCGCGCCTCCATCAGCGAAACGGCAGCCAGCACCGGTACCGAGGGCTGGCACACCGCCATGACATGGGTGTCGCCGCCCAGGAAATGCAGGATGTTCTGCATGTAGTCGATGTAGTCGTCGAGATCGAAGGTGCCCTGGTTGATCGGCACCATGCGCGCATCGACCCAATCGGTGATGTAGACATCGTGATTGGGCAGCATCGCCTCGACGGTGCCGCGCAGCAGGGTCGCGTAATGGCCAGACATCGGCGCGACGATCAGCAGCTTCGGCCCCGCGTCCATGCGGGCGGGGACCGATTTGGCGAAGCGGAGGAGACGACAGAAGGTCCGCTCCCAGACCACTTCCTCGCGTACCGGCACCCGTACCGCGCCGACGAGCGTCGAGTCGATGCCGAATTCAGGCTTTCCGTAGCGCCGCGTCACGCGCTCGAACATCTCCATCATCGCCGCCGCGCCGCGTCCGATCGACGTATGGGTCATCGGATTGAGCGGGTTGCGATAATAGAGACGGGTCACGTCTGCGGCCGCACGCACCGGGCTGAGGGCAGCGTGCGTCAATTCGTACCACTGATAAAACGACATGGCGGTTCGGATCCTCCGTCTCCAGATCCGCATTTCCCCCAAGCACCGCCGGCATCTTTTCTAGGCCGCCAACTTGTGTGCAGTGCGGCAAGCTAGGCGTTGGCGCCACAGATGGCAAGTATCGACTCCGCAGTGCAAACCGTTCGTTAACGCTGACGGCGCCTTTGCGGCCGGACGTCCTGAGGCCGGGAGCATGCATCCGACGTCGCGTAGCGGCCGGCGCCGCCGATAGAGCGTGCCCGTCGGATCGCGCTGCCCTGTCGGCCTATTCTCCGAGCTGCAGCAACGAGCCGGCCCGTCGCGCCGACTCGAAGAATCTGAGGAAGGCCACGAGGCCAAGGCTGAAGTAGATCGCGTTCAGCCCTAGCGCGACGGCCATCAGGTCGGCGCGGAACACGCCGTCGATCACCACCGCCCGCATTCCCTCGAATACATAGGTTGGCGCCAGCGACAGCGCAATCCACTGCAGCCACACCGGCAACACCTCGACCGGATAGTAGACGCAGGTAAGCGGCAGCAGCAGGAACGTCACCGACCAGGCAAGCCCTTCCGCCCCAAGCCCGAATCGCAGCACCATGCCGGAGACTGCAAGACCGATCGCCCAGCTGGTCAGGAACAGGTTGACGAAGAACGCCACCAGCGCCAGCCCGAGCCCCCACAGGTTGAAGCCGAAGAAGGCGATCGCCATCAGCGTCACCGGAACCAGCCCGACCGCAAGCCGCACCAGGCTCATCGCCATCAGCGCGGCCGCGAACTCCATCGGTCTGAGCGGCGTCATCATCAGGTGGCCCATGTTGCGGGCCCACATCTCCTCCATGAAGGAAATCGAGAAGCCGAGCTGGCCGCGGAACAGGATGTCCCACAGCAGCACCGAACCGATGAACACCCCGCCCATCTCGGCGAAGATTCCGGACGTCTCCGACAGGTAGAGCTGCAGGAAGCCCCACATCAGCATCTGCACCGTCGGCCAGTAGATCAGTTCCACGATGCGCGGCCAGGACCCCCTCAGCAGGTAGAGGTAGCGCAGCAGCATCGCCCAGCTGCGCGCCGGCGACACGGAGCGGTAGAGGGGAGGTGCGAAGTCGCGCGGCGTGCCCCGGCTCATGGTGGACCTGCTCGGACGAGGCTGGCGGCGCGCCCGGTGCCGCGCGCGACGTCGAGGAACACGTCCTCGAGATTGGTGCGGCCGTAGCGGGCGATGAGGTCTTCCGGTGCCCCGTCGTCGACGATCACGCCGGCCTTCATCATCAGCACGCGGTCGCACATCCGCTCGACCTCCGGCATGTTGTGCGAGGCAAGCAGGATGGTCGCGTCGCGGCTGTGCCGGTAGTCCTCGATGTGGCTGCGCACCCAGTCGGCCGTGTCGGGATCGAGGGACGCGGTCGGCTCGTCGAGCAGCAGCACCTCCGGCATGTTGATCAGCGCCTTGGCGAGACTGACACGGGTCTTCTGACCGGCCGAGAGCTTGCCGCAGGGCCGGTCGAGCAGATGGATGAGATCGAGCGCTCCGGCGATGTCGGCGACCCGCTCGGCCACCCGGTCAAGCCCGTAGAGCCGGGCGAACACGGTTAGATTCTGCCGCACCGTCAGCCGCATCGGCATGTCGACATAAGGGCTTTCGAAGTTGATCCGGTGCAGCACCCGGTGGCGATCGCGCAGCATGTCGACGCCGAGCACCTCGATGCTGCCTCCGCTCGGCAGCACCAGCCCCATCAGCATGGCGATGGTCGTCGTCTTGCCCGCGCCGTTGCCACCGAGGAGGCCGGTCACCGACCCGCGCCGGATGCTGAAGCTGACGTCATTCACGGCGGTAACCGCTCCGTAGCGCTTGGTCAGGCCACGCACCTTGACCGCGATGTGGTGCGCGCTGTCGGCTGCGGCGGGGCCGGACCCGGCGTGATCTGTCAGCGGAACATCCATGACCCTGGCTCCGGGGGCGAACGCTGCGTCGACGTGGCGGTCGCCGCCGCCCCGGACACCGGCCTATATAATGGTCGGCGCGGTGCATGCCGAGTCGGAGCGCCGCCCGCACCGGACGCCGCAATGACCGCTACCACGCCCCACGATCTTCCGCTCAGACGCTCGCGGCTCAGGCTGCGGACGCTGGTGCGGCTGCGCTGGATCGCGATCGCCGGCCAGTCGGCGGCCGTGATCGCCGTCTATCTCGTGCTCGGCTACGACCTGCCGGTCGGCCTGTGCTTCGCGCTGATCGCGCTGTCGGCCTGGCTCAACATGTTCCTGAGGATCCGCTATCCGGCCTCAAGGGAACTGTCGGCCGGTCCGGCGACGGCGTTGCTCGGCTACGACATCGTTCAGCTCGCCGCCCTGCTGGCGCTGACGGGCGGCCTCGCCAACCCGTTCGCCATCCTGCTGCTGGTGCCAGTGGTGGTCTCGGCGAGCGCGCTGCCGCCGGCCAATACGGTGAGTCTCGGAGGCATCGCGCTCGCCTGCGCGACCGTCATCGGCGTGGTGCACCTGCCGCTGCCCTGGGCGGGCGGCAATGAGCCGGACCTGCCGGGGCTGTACGTGGCGGGGATCTGGGTCGCCCTGGCGCTGACGTTGGGCTTCATGGGCACCTATGCCTTCCGCGTCGCCGAGGAGGCGCGGCAGATGTCCGACGCGCTGGCAGCCGCCGAACTGGTGCTCGCCCGCGAGCAGCACCTGTCGGCGCTCGACGGACTGGCCGCCGCCGCTGCGCACGAACTCGGCACGCCGCTGGCGACCATCGCGCTGGTGGCGCGCGAGCTGGAGCGCGAGCTGCCCCCCGACGGCCCGCACGCCGACGACGTCCGCCTGCTGCGCAGCCAGGTCGAACGCTGCCGTGGCATTCTCGAGCGGATCAGTTCGCTCGGCGAGGAGCCCGGCGGCCATCTCGACCGCCTGCCGCTGGCGAGCCTGATCGAGGAGATCGCCGCCCCGCACCGCGCGTTCGGCATCGACATCGCGGTGTCGCTCGACGGCATGCCGCCCGAACCGGTTGGCCGGCGCGATCCCGGCATCCTCTACGGGCTCGGCAACCTGGTCGAGAATGCGGTGGATTTTGCCACCTCCTCGGTCCGCATCCGCGCCACGTGGTCGGCGACCAAGGTCGCCGTCGAGATCGCCGACGACGGCCCGGGCTTTCCGCCGGACGTGCTCGCCAAGATCGGCGAGCCCTACATCTCGACGCGGCGTGGGCGCCGCGGCTCGAGTGACCAGTCGGGACTGGGGCTCGGTCTGTTCATCGCCAAGACGCTGCTCGAGCGCTCTGGCGCCACACTCCAGTTCGGCAACCGATCCGACGAGGCCGGCGGCGCCGTGGTCGGTGCGACCTGGCCGCGTCACCGCTTCGAGACGCCGCCCACCGCCGCGGCGGACGCGGACAACGCCGCGGCTTGATGATCACCTCAACCGCCCAGAGATCGCCCTGCACCGACGGTCTTGCCAGTCCCGACCCGGCGTGTTGACTTCGGGGATTGCCGCCATGACGAGGCCGGATGCGGTGGCATGCGTCGGGATCCGCTTCATGCCGCAGCCCCGTACGCAACCATGCGAGGATGGTATCCGCCCCGTGCCGGGCGCCAGCATCTGACGCTTTGACCGGCCACCAGCGTCAGCTGGAAGTTGGCGGGCCCTTCCCAATCCGCGCTGCAGCCATGCGCAGACCCCGGCGACCGCTCGCGGCGAGCATGGCCGTCTTGACTGCCGGCCGGCAGAGGTGATCGCCAGACACGTCCCGACCATCGGGGGCGACCATCCCAGACGGTCATCCGGGGCAGCCGTTCCGCAAGCCATCCCTCCGCCGACTTGACTCCGTTCCTGGATCGCGCTTTCTAGAACAAAACAGGAACATGATGGCTGCTGCGATGCAGGAGATCCTTCTTGCCCTGCGCCGGGAACTCGCGGCGCTTCAGCCCGCGACGGCGTCCACGGCACCCCGGTTCGGCCTCGGCCTGCCGGCGGTCGACGCGCATCTGGGCGGCGGGCTCGCGCGCGGCGGACTGCACGAGATCCTCGCCGCCGCGCTCGCTGACACGGCGGCGGCGGCAGGCTTCGCCGCCGCGCTCGCCCTGCGCGCCCTGCCGGCCGGACGCCGCGTCGTCTGGGTGCGCCAGTTGCATGGGGAAACCGAAACCGGCGCCCTCTATCCACCGGGACTGGCCGGACTCGGTTTCGACCCGGACAGCCTGATCCTGGTGCGCGCGCGCGACGGCCTCGGCACGCTGCGCGCGGGCATCGAGGCGGTGCGCTGCCCGGCACTGGGGGCCGTGGTCATCGAGCCGTGGGGCTCGCCGAAGGCGCTCGATTTTTCCGCCAGCCGCCGGCTGTCGCTCGCTGCCGCGCGCTCCGGCGTGACCACCCTGCTGCTGCGCACCGGAGCGGAGCTCCGCCCCAACGCGGCCCAGACCCGCTGGCGGGTGAGGGCCGGCGTCTCGCAGCCGCTGGCCGCCGGGGCGCCGGGGCATCCTGCCTTCGAGATCGTGCTGTTGCGCCACCGCGCCGGTGTGGCCGGCCTCGGCTGGCGCCTGGAGTGGGATCATGAGCACCGCGTCTTCCGCGAAGCCTCGCCGCTATCTGGCGCTGTGGCTGCCCTTCCTGCCGGCCGACCGGATCGGCCGCAGGATCGCTCCTTCGCCCTCGCGGGATGAGGCGCCGGTCGTCTTCACCGAACCGGTGAAGGGCGCGCTGCGGCTCGCCGCCGTCAACCGCAGGGCGCAGGCCCTCGGCCTCGCCCCTGGCCTGACGCTGGCGGATGCGCGCGCCCGCATCCCTGCCCTGCGGGCGCTCGACATGGATCGGGAGGCCGATGCCGCCCTCCTCGCCCGCATCGCCGATCTGTGCGACCGCTATACCCCGCTCACAGCCCTCGACGGCGCCGATGGCCTCGTGCTCGACATCACCGGCTGCGCCCACCTGTTCGGCGGCGAGGCGGGTCTGCGCGAGGATCTCCTGCGCCGTCTCCAGCGCGCCGGCATCGAGGCGCGCGCGAGCATCGCCGGCACCCCCGATGCCGCCCGCGCGCTCGCCCGCTTCGGTGGCCCCGGTATCGTTCCACGGGATGACGACAGTGACACCGTCCGGCCGCTGCCCGTCGCTGCCCTCACCGGCGAACCGGAAACCCAGCGCGCCCTCTTGCGCGCGGGGCTGAGGACGGTGGGTGACGTGGCCGACCGCCCGCGCGTTGCACTCGCCGCCCGCTTCGGCACCGACCTGGTCGCCCGGCTCGCCCGCACCCTCGGTGAGGAGGACATCCGCATCACCCCGCGCCGGCCGCTGCCGGCCTGCATGGTCGAGCGGCGCTTCGCCGAGCCGCTGGCCCTGATCGAGGACGCGCTCGCCGCACTGGCAGGTCTCGCCACCCAGGCGGCCGGGTTGCTGGAGCGGCGCGGCGAGGGCGGGCGGCGGTTCGAGGCGACCTTCTTCCACGTCGACGGCAAGCTCACCCGCCTGGCGGTGGCGACCGGCTCGCCACTGCGCGATCCCGGAACGCTCATGCGGCTTTTCCGCGAACGGCTGGAGGCTCTCGGCGACCGGATCGATCCGGGCTTCGGCTTCGATCTCGTCCGGCTCTCGGTCGTTGCCGTCGAGCCCTTCGCCGTCGTCCAGCCCGATCTCGACGGGCGGGCATTCGAGGAGGAGGAAGTCTCGGCCCTGATCGACCGGCTCGGTGCCCGTTTCGGCGCCGACGCGATATTGCGCTTCGCCGCCATCGACAGCCACATCCCTGAACGCGCCGCCCGGGCGGTTCCGGCCATCGCGGCGCCGGCTGCGGAAACCCGCCCGGACGGGCCGGGCTGGTGCCGGGCCGCAACCGGCGCGCCGCCGCGCCCCATCCATCTGTTCGACCCGCCGCACCCGGTCGAGACGCTGGCCGAAGTGCCCGACGGCCCGCCGGTGCGGTTCCGCTGGCGGCGCGTCGAGCACCGGGTCGCCTTCGCCGAGGGGCCGGAGCGCATCGCCCCGGAATGGTGGCGCCAGAGCGACGACAGCCTGACCCGCGACTATTACCGCGTCGAGGACGAGACCGGCCGCCGGTTCTGGCTGTTCCGCGAAGGGCTCTACGGTCGCGACACCGGACCGCCGCGCTGGTTTCTGCACGGGCTGTTCCCATGACCCACCGCTACGCGGAACTCGCCGTCACCACCAACTTCTCCTTCCTGCGCGGCGCCTCCCGCCCGGCCGAGCTGGTCACGCAGGCACTGGCACTGGGACATGTCGGCATCGGCATCGCCGACCGCAACACCGTGGCCGGCGTGGTGCGCGCCCACGCCGCCCTTGAGGAGATCCGCGACACCGTGCGCAAGCAGTCCGGCGACCGGGACGACCTGCCCTTCCGGCTGATCGTCGGAGCGCGGCTCGCCTTCTGCGACGGCATACCGGACATCCTCGCCTATCCCGAGACCCGCGCGGGCTGGGGACGCCTGTGCCGGCTGCTGACGGCCGGCAAGCTCAGGGCGGAGAAGGGCGACTGCCTGTTGAAGCTCGACGATCTGCTGGCAAGGGCCGGCGACCTCCTGCTCATCGTGATGCCGGACCGGCGGACGGACGGACTGCGGGATCTGCTGGGAAGGCTCGGCGAGGCCGCCCCCGGCGCGGTGCGCCTTGCCGCCAGCCTGCACCACCGCGGCGACGACCGCCGCCGGCTGGCGGAACTGAAGCGGCTCGCGCAACACGCCGGTACGCCGCTTCTCGCCGTCAACGACGTGCTCTACCACCATCCCGACCGACGGCCGCTGCAGGACGTGGTGACCTGCATCCGCGAGGGAGTGCGGATCGAGGCTGCCGGCCGCCTCTTGGAGATGAACGCCGAGCGCCACCTGAAGCCGCCGGCCGAAATGGCGCGGCTGTTCCGCGACGCGCCGGAGGCGATCGCCGAGACGGTGAACTGCCTGGCGCGGATCGACTTCTCGCTGACCGAACTGAAATACGACTATCCCGACGAGCCAGTGCCGCCCGGCTGGACCGCGCAGGGCTGGCTCGAGGAACTGACCTGGCGGCGCGCCGGCCTGCGCTATCCCGCCGGCATCCCCGCGAAGGTCGAGCAGCTCCTGCGCGAGGAACTGGCGCTGATCGCCCGGCTCGACTACGCGCGCTATTTCCTGACCATCCACGACATCGTCCGCTACGCAGAGGACCAGGGCATCCTCTGCCAGGGCCGCGGCTCGGCGGCCAATTCCGCCGTCTGCTTCGTGCTCGGCATCACCTCCGTCGATCCGGCCGAGCACGAACTGCTGTTCGCCCGCTTCATCTCCGCCGAGCGCCGCGAGCCGCCGGACATCGACGTCGATTTCGAGCACGAACGGCGCGAGGAGGTGATCCAGCACATCTATCGGCGTTACGGCCGGGCGCGCGCCGGCCTCGCCGCCACCGTCATCACCTACCGACCGAAGAGCGCCATCCGCGAGGTCGGCAAGGTGCTGGGCCTGACCGAGGACGTCACCGCCCGGCTCGCCGGCACGGTGTGGGGAAGCTGGGGCGGCGACGCGATCCGCGACTCGCAGATCCGCGAGGCGGGCCTTGATCCGGCCAATCCGCTGATCCGCCGGGCGATCAATCTCGCCACCGCGCTGCTCGGCTTCCCACGCCATCTCTCCCAGCATGTCGGCGGCTTCGTGCTCACCCGCGGCCGGCTCGACGAACTGGTGCCGATCGGCAATGCGGCGATGGCGGAGCGCACCTTCATCGAGTGGGACAAGGACGATATAGACACGCTCGGGCTGATGAAGGTCGATGTGCTCGGCCTCGGCATGCTGACCTGCATCCGCAAGGCCTTCGAGCTGATCGCGGCGAATGGCGGCCCGAAGCTCGATCTCGCCGGCGTGCCCCGGGAGGATCCGGCCGTCTACGACATGCTGTGCGAGGGCGATTCCATCGGCGTCTTCCAGGTGGAGAGCCGGGCGCAGATCAACATGCTGCCCAGGTTGAAACCGAGACGGTTCTACGATCTCGTCATCCAGGTCGCCATCGTCCGCCCCGGACCGATCCAGGGCGACATGGTGCATCCCTACCTGCGCCGCCGCAACGGTCTCGAGAAGGTCGAGTATCCCTCCCCCGCCCCGCCGCACGATCCGCACGAGCTGCGCAACGTGCTGCACCGGACGCTGGGCGTGCCGCTGTTCCAGGAACAGGCCATGAAGATCGCGATGGTCGCCGCCGAGTTCAGCCCCGACGAGGCGAACGGGCTGCGCCGGGCGATGGCGACCTTCCGTCATACCGGCACCATCCACACCTTCGAGGCGAAGATGGTCGAGGGCATGGTCCGGCGCGGCTACACGCGCGCGTTCGCCGAACGCTGCTTCAACCAGATCAAGGGTTTCGGCGAGTACGGTTTCCCCGAATCCCATGCCGCCGCCTTCGCCCGGCTGGTCTATGTCTCGGCCTGGCTAAAGTGTCACCACCCGGCCGCCTTCGCCTGCGCGCTGCTCAATTCCCAGCCGATGGGCTTCTACGCGCCTGCCCAGATCGTGCGCGACGCGCGCGCGCACGGCGTCGAGGTCCGGCCGATCGACATCGCCGCCAGCGACTGGGACAACTCGCTCGAGCGGCGCCCGGACGGGACGCTGGCGCTGCGGCTCGGCCTGCGCCAGATCGACGGCTTCCACGAGGCCTGGGCGGACACCCTGGTCGCAAGGCGCGGCGCCGGCTACGAGAGCATCGAGATGCTGTGGCGGCGCACCGCCCTGCCGCACCGGGCCTTCAGACTGCTCGCCGACGCCGACGCCTTCCGCTCGCTCGGCCTCGACCGGCGCGCCGCGCTCTGGGCGGTCAGACGCCTGCCGGACGACAAGCCGCTGCCGCTGTTCGCGGCGACGCAGGCGCGCGAACTGGGCGCCGAGCCGGCGACGGACCTGCCTGCCATGCCGCTCGCCGAACATGTCGTCGCCGACTACCAGACGACGCGGCTGTCGCTGAAGGCGCATCCGATGGCCTTCCTGCGCGACCTGTTCCGCGGTGAGGGGGTGAAGACCTGCGCCGATCTTGCCGGCATGCGCGACGGCGCCCGGGCCAGCGTCGCCGGCGTCGTGCTGGTGCGCCAGCGGCCGGGCAAGGGCAACGCCATCTTCATGACGCTCGAGGACGAGACCGGCATCGCCAACCTGCTGATCTGGGCACGCCGCTTCGAGCGCTACCGCCGCCAGATCATGTCGGCGCGGCTGGCACTCGCCGACGGACAGCTGCAGAAGAGCCCGGAAGGCGTGGTGCATCTGATCGTCACCGCCCTGCACGACCGCAGCGACGAATTGCAGCGCCTCTCCGACGCCCACTCCGCCCGCCTCGAGCTCTCCCGCGCCGACGAGATCCGGCGTCCGCTCTACCAGCGCCCCGACCACCCGCGTAACGCCGGCCACCCGCGCGAGGTGCGCATCATCCCGAAGTCGCGGGACTTCCACTGACGCGACCCCGGACGCTCCCCCGGCCGACCGGACGAGCGGCCCTCAGGGCGCTCGCATCAGGTCATCCCCGCCAGACCGGCTCGCGCCCCTCGACGAAGGCCCGCGCCCCTTCTTCGACGTCGGGGCTCGCCATCAGCCGCTTGTAGGTCGGGAACCTCCCCTCGCGCATCATCGCATAGCAGTCGGCGACCGGAACCGCCTCGGTCATGCGGACGATCTCCTTGGTTGCCTCGACCGCCAGCGGTGCGCCGCGCACGATCGCCGCCGCAATCTCGCGCGCGGCCTCCATGAGCCGCGGCCCGGGAACCGCGCGATTGACGAGGCCGATCCGCACCGCCTCCTCCGCCTTCAGCCGCCGGCCGGTCAGCAGCAGTTCCATCGCCAGCACGCGCGGGATCTGCCGCGGCAGGCGGAAGGCACCGGTGTCGGCGACGAGCCCCATGTGGGTCTCGCTGAACCACATCTCGGCATGATCGGCGGCGAGCACGATGTCGCCCGCGATCGCGATCTCGAAGCCGCCGGCCACCGCCATGCCGTTGATCGCGGTGATGACCGGCTTGTTGAGATCGGGCAGCGCGGGAAACCCGCCGAAGCCGCCGATCCCGTAGTCGGCTTCGGCCGATTCGCCCTGCGCCGCCGCCTTCAGGTCCCAGCCCGCCGAGAAGAACCGATCTCCGGCCCCGGTCAGGATCGCCACCCGCAGACCCGGATCGTCGCGGAAGGCCGCGAACACCGCCCCCATCTCGCGGCTGGTCCTCGCGTCGATGGCATTCGCCTTCGGCCGATCGAGCACGATCTCGAGGATCGCGCCGTTGCGGGTGATGTGGAGCGGTGCGGCCATGGTGACTTCCTCCTCGTCACATTCCGTAGCGGGCGAGGGCTCCGCCTGCGGTACCGCAGCTGCATTATCCCGGTCGATCGCAAGATCGATCCGGGATCGGGCGGAAGCTCCCGTTCCGTCATGCCGTCCTGATCCCGGATGGAAGCCGTGCGGCTTCCGGGATGACGGCGAGAGGGCTTGCGGAACCCGTCACCGCCCCGCCCCCTCGAGCAGCATCCGGGCGATGATGTGGCGCTGGATCTCGCTGGTGCCGTCCCAGATGCGCTCGACACGGGCATCGCGCCAGAAGCGCTCGATCGGCAGTTCATCCATCAGCCCCATGCCACCGAAGATCTGGACCGCATTGTCGGTGACGCGGCCGAGCATCTCGGTGGCGAACAGCTTGGCCGAGGCGATCTCGCGGTTGGCGTCCTGCCCCTGGTCCACCTTCCAGGCGGCGGCGAGCGTGAGCCAGTCGGCCGCATCGATCTCCGTCACCATGTCGGCGAGCTTGAAGCCGGTGCCCTGGAACTCGCCGATCCGCCGGCCGAACTGCCGGCGCGAGGCGGCCCAGCCGACCGCCATGTCGAGCACCCGCCGCGCCCGGCCGACGGCGAAGGCGGCGACGGTCAGCCTGGTGGAGAACAGCCAGGTGTTCATCACCGCCATGCCGCCGCCGACCTCGCCCAGCACCTGTGCACCGGACACGCGGCAGTCGTCGAAGGTGAGGATGCAGTTGTGGTAGCCGCGATGCGACACCGACCGGTAGCCCTTGCGGATCTCGAAGCCGGGCGTGCCGCGGTCGACCAGGAAGCAGGTCAGCTCCCGGCGCGGTCCGCGCGGCGTATCGGTCTCGCCGGTGACAGCGAAGACGATCGCGAAATCCGCCACGTCGGCATGGCTGATGAAGTGCTTCGTGCCGTTGAGCACCCAATCGCCGCCGTCACGCCGGGCGGTGGTCTTCATCGCGCGCACGTCAGAGCCTGCGTCCGGCTCGGTGATGGCGAGGCAATCGATCTTCTCGCCGGCGACGCAGGGGGCGAGATAGCGCGCGCGCTGCTCCTCGGTACAGGCGATCAGGATGTTCGACGGCCGCCCCCAGAACACCGTGAGCGCCATCGAGGCACGACCCAGCTCGCGCTCGAGCAGCGTGAAGCTGAGCGTGTCAAGCCCACCACCGCCGAACTCGACGGGCACGTTGGGCGCGTAGAAGCCGAGCGCCTTCACCCGGTCGCGGATCATCCGCGCCACTTCGGGGGCCACCTCGCCGCTGCGCTCCACCTCCGCCTCCAACGGATAGAGCTCCCTCTCCACGAAGCCGCGCACGGTCGCGACGATCATCTCCTGCTCGGGGGTGAGGGCGAAGTTCATGGGCGAGCCTCCCACTGCCGGCGACAGCCAGGACACGCGTCATCGGGGCCGACGGCACAGACGGGCGGCCGGGATCGGGGTGCGTCGCATCCGGCGAGGACGTCCGATCCCGGCTCGCGCTCCGCCTGGCCGGGATGACACGAATGCGGACGCCGGTGTCCTGCCATCCGTTATCCCCTCCCCATCCCGATGGCCCGGCCGGCCTCTGGCGGCTTCGGCAGGTCCTTCTGCGCCTCGGCGATCGCCTCGAGCCGCCCCCTGACCGCCGGATCGGCCGGCACCGCGCGACCGAGCCGCGTGTCGACATGGATCAGCATCTGCTCGGCCGTCGCCAGCAGCCTGTCGTCAGAGGACCGATACAGCCGATGGAAGATGTGCAGCCGCTTCGGATCGACGCCGAGCACCTGGATCGTCACATGGATCGGCTCGTCCACCGAGACCTCCGCCAGGTTCATGATGTGCGTCTCGACCGTGTAGTAGCTGAAGCCCGCCGCGTGATAGGCGGTGTCGATGCCCACACACCGGAACAGCGCGTCCGCCGCATTGCCGAAGACATAGAGGTAGCGGCTCTCGGTCATGTGGCCATTGTAGTCGATCCAGTCGGCCTCGACGCGCGCCCGGTGCAGCCTGAGCGGCTGCGAAAGGTCGCCGATTGCTGCAATGGCGCCGGCTTGCGCCTTGTCCCAGAGCGTTTCCTCCTGGCGCTTGACCACCTCGCCGGCGGCATATCCCCGCGCGCGCAGCGCCGAGAGCACCGAGACGAGGCAATCATCGCGCAGCCGTTCGAGATCGCGGATCGAGGTGCCGGCGGCCTGCGCGTCCGACTGGGCGGCAAGCCTGTCGAGGAACGCCTCGGTCAGTTCCGGAACGTCCGTCAGCCTCGTCCACGGCCATTTCAGCGCCGGACCGAACTGCGCCATGAAGTGGCGCATCCCCGCCTCGCCGCCGGCGATCCGGTAGATCAGGAACGTGCCCATGAACGACCAGCGGATGCCGGGGCCGTAGCGGATCGCGTCGTCGATCTCCGCCGTGGTGGCGACACCGTCGTGGACGAGCCACAGCGCCTCGCGCCACAGGGCCTCCATCAGCCGGTCGGCGATGAAGCCGTCGATCTCCTTGTGCAGCATCAGCGGCCGCATGCCGATCGACCGGTAGAAGGCCGCCGCGCGCTGTCTCGCATCTTCCGATGTCAGCGCCCCGCCGCAGACCTCGACCAGCGGCATCAGGTATACCGGATTGAACGGATGACCGACGACCAGCCGTTGCGGACCCGCCATCTCGGCCTGGATGTCGCTTGGCAGGAGGCCGGATGTGGACGAGGCGAAGATCGTGTCGGGCCGCGCCGGCCGGCTCGCTGCCGCAAGCACCCGACGCTTCAGCTCGATCCGTTCGGGAAGACTCTCCTGGACGAAGTCCGCCTCCGCCACGGCTTCGCGGAGGCTGCCGACAATCCTGAGCCGCCCCTCCGGCGGCCGCGCATCCGGGAACAGCCGCCCCCAGGCGCGCCGGGCGTTTGCGAGCACTTCCTCTGTCTTGCGGGCGATCTCCGGATCGGGGTCGTAGAGATCGACATCGAGGCCGGACAGCAGGCACCGTGCCGCCCACCCCGAGCCGATCACCCCGCCACCGATCAGTCCGACCCTGCGGATGTCAGGCATCATGGATCTCCCGCCAAGCCTCATCCCCGACGGCTGCCTGCCGATCCGGGATCGGGACAGCAAACCGGCTGCACCGATGCGTCCCCTTCCCGGCTCCCCGTGCCTGCGGCGCTGCGGCCGGAATGACGGAGAGGTAGCGCGAGCCCGGACCTCGTCCGGACCGCGTGGCAGACTGTCTGATCCCGCTCACCACCGCTTCACCAGCTTCAGCTTCTCGCGCACGGCGGCGGGGCCGAGGATGCGGACATTCATGGCTTCGAGGATCCTAACCGCCCGCTCGACCAGCGCGGCGTTGGTTGCCTTGACGCCGCGCGACAGGAAGAGATTGTCTTCCAGTCCGACCCGGACATTGCCGCCGGCGAGCGCAGCCATCGCCACGTAGGGAAGCTGCATCCGACCGATGGAAAAGGCGGAGAAGACCGCGCCCGGGGGGAGCTGCGCCACCAGCGCCATCAGCGTCGCCGGATCGTCGGGCGCGCCGTAGGGAATGCCCATGCAGAGCTGGATCATGACGGGCTGCTCGATCAGCCCCTCGGCAATCAGATCCTTCACCATCACCATGTGGCCGAAGTCGAACACCTCGAGCTCCGGACGGACGCCTGCCGCCCGGATGCGGCGCGCCATGGCCCTGAGCATGTCGGGCGTGTTTGTCATCACGTAGTCGCCACCGGCGGCGAAGTTCATCGAACCGCAGTCGAGCGTGCAGATCTCCGGCAAGAGGTGCTCGACGTGAACGAGACGCTCCGTCGCGCCGGCCATGTCCGTGCCGGTCGCATCGAGCGGCAGCGGCCTCTCCGTCCCGCCCAGCACCAGATCGCCGCCCATACCGGCGGTGAGGTTCAGCACCACGTCGACGCCGGAGGATCGTACCCGCTCGACCACCTCGGCATAGAGCCTCGGATCGCGCGAGCCCTTGCCGGTGGCAGGATCGCGCACATGGATATGGGCGATCGCCGCACCCGCCTTCGCCGCCTCGATCGCGGCAGCCGCGATCTCGGCGGGCGTAACCGGCACATGTTCGCTCTTGTCCACCGTGTCGCCGGCACCCGTCACCGCGCAGGTGATGAAGACGTCCGTGTTCATGCTGGCCCCGCTTGCACTGGTCCTCTCAGGTCTCGGCGAGCGCCCGCTGGCTCTCGACGAGCCGCCGGTAGGAGATCCGGTTCAGGATCACCGTTCCCGTCACCACGACCACCGTGACCACGATGATGATGACCGTCGCCAGCGCATTGATGTCCGGCGTGATGCCGAGCTTCACCTTGGAGAAGATCACCATCGGCAGCGTCGTCGCGCCGGGTCCGGAGGTGAAGGTCGCAATGACGAGATCATCGAGCGACAGCGTGAAGGCCAGCAGCCAGCCGGAGATCATCGCCGGGGCCAGCAGCGGCAGCGTGATGTCGAGCATCACCCGGAACGGGCGGGATCCGAGATCCATCGCCGCCTCCTCCAGCGCCTCGTCGATCTGCGTCAGACGCGACTGGATGATCACGGCCACATAAGCCATGCAGAAGGTGATGTGGGCGATCATGATCGTCACCATACCCCGTCCCTCCGGCCAGCCGATCGCTTCCTCCATGGCGACGAACAGCAGGAGCAGCGAGAGGCCGGTGATCACGTCGGGCATCACCAGCGGCGCCGTGATCATGCCGGAGAACAACAGGCGCCCGCGGAAACGCCCGAAACGCGCCAGCGCGATGCCGCCGAGCGTGCCGAGCACGGTGGCGACGCTGGCGGAGACGGCAGCGATCTTGAGGCTGAGCACCGCCGCGTCGATGACCATCTGGTTGTGCAGCAGCTCACCGTACCATCGGGTCGAGAAGCCGCCCCAGACCGTGGCGAGCCGCGAGGCGTTGAACGAGTAGATCATCATCAGGATGATTGGCGCGTAGAGGAAGGTGTAGCCGAGGATCAGCCAGACGGTCAGGAAGGTGGAGCGGCCCCGGTTCATCGTCCGTCCTCGCCCTGCCTGAGCTGGTAGCGCTGGAACAGGAGGATCGGCACGACCAGCACGATCAGCAGCATGACGGCGACAGCGGAGGCCAGCGGCCAGTCGCGATTGGTGTAGAACTCGTCGAACAGGACCCGGCCGATCATCGGGTTCGACGGACTGCCGAGCAGGGCCGGGATCACGTATTCGCCGGTGGCGGGAATGAAGACCAGCAGCGAGCCGGCGACGATGCCGGGAACCGACAGCGGCAGCGTCACGTCGATGAACACCCGCGAGGGCCGGGAACCGAGATCCATCGCCGCCTCGACGAGACTGATGTCCATGCGCTCGAGGTTGACGTAGATCGGCAGGATCATGAACGGCAGGTACGAGTAGACGATGCCGACATAGACCGCGAAGTCGGTGTTCATGAAGGTGATCGGCTGGTCGACGACGCCGAGCGCGATCAGCATGTTGTTGAGCACGCCCTGCTTGTTGAGGATGCCCATCCAGGCGTAGATCCTGAGCAGGAACGACGTCCAGAACGGCAAGATGACGAGCAGCAGCAGCAGGTTGCGCGTGCCGTGCGGCGAGCGGGCGATGCCGTAGGCGATCGGATAGCCGACGAGGAGGCACAGAACCGTCGAGATCGCCGCGATCTTCAGCGAGTTTAGATAGCCGAGGATGTAGAGCGGATCCTCGAGAAGGAAGGCGTAGTTGATGACGTTCAGGCTGATCGTCAGCGTTCCGTCCGGCCCCCAGTCCCAGAGTGGCGTGTAGGGCGGCCGGGCAATGATCGAGACCGCGAAGCTGATCTTCAGGATGATCAGGAACGGCACCAGGAAGAACAGCAGCAGCCAGACATAGGGGACGCCCACCACCAGCGTGCGCCAGGCATCGCCGAGCGCCTGCAGCAGGTGCGTTGCAATCCCCTGCCGCCAGCGCCCGCGGTCCTCGCGGCATGTATCGGTCGCCATCGCAACGCCTATTCCGTCAGGATCAGCGCCGCGCGCGCCGGCCAGGACAGCCAGACCCTGTCGTCCCAGTCGACGACCCGCTCGTCGTCGCGGGCCCGACGCACGTTCTGATGGCTGACCAGCACGATTCGTCCGGAGGCAAGCCTGACCCGGTAGAGCGAACGGTCGCCGAAATAGCCGAGATCGAGCACCTGTCCCTCGACCGCATTGACGGCGGTGTCGGCAGGCGCTTCGCGGCCGATCGCCACCTTCTCCGGCCTGACCACGACCGAGACCGGCGCGCCGAGCTGCACGGGGGCGGTGTGCTCGACGGCGAGTGGCGCTGACAGATCCTCCGAGCGCACCACCACCCGCCCCGCCCCGACCTCGACGACGACACCGTCGAACAGATTGATCGAGCCGATGAAGTTGGCGGTGAAGCGGCAGTTCGGATACTCGTAGATGTCGGTCGGTGTGCCGACCTGCAGGATCGCGCCGCGGTCCATGACGGCGATGCGGGTGGACAGCGTCATCGCCTCTTCCTGGTCATGGGTGACCACGATGAAGGTCACACCGACCTGGTACTGGATGTTCATGAGCTCGAACTGCGTCTTCTCGCGCAGCTTCTTGTCCAGCGCGGCCAGCGGCTCGTCGAGCAAGAGCAGCTTCGGCTTCTTGGCGAGCGCCCGGGCGAGCGCGACGCGCTGTCGCTGGCCGCCGGAGAGCTGGTGAGGCTTTCGCTTGGCATAGCCTTCGAGCTTCACCAGTTCGAGCATCTCGCGTACCCGGTCGGCGATCTCCGCCCGGCTCATCCGCTCGTGCTTCAGCCCGTAGCCGACATTCTGCTCGACGCTCATGTGCGGGAACAGCGCGTAGGACTGGAACATCATGTTGACGGGCCGGTCGTAGGGCGGCGTGCTGGTCATGTCCTGCCCGTCGATCAGCACCCGGCCGGAGCTCGGTGTCTCGAAGCCGGCCAGCATCCGCAACAGCGTGGTCTTGCCGCAGCCCGAACCGCCGAGCAGGCAGAACAGCTCTCCCCGGAAGATCTTCAGCGACACGTCGTTCACCGCGATGAAGTCGCCGAACTTGCGGGTCACCGAGTCGACCTCGACGAAGGCACGCGCCTTGGGGTCGAGCCATGGCCTTTCGCGATAGTCGGGGAAGACGGACTCTGTGGTCATGCGGGAACCGTCTGTGGCGCCAGCCGTCCGCACGTCATCCCGGTCGAAGCGAAGCGGAGAACCGGGATCGGGCCGCCGGGGCGGTGGCGGAGCGGCCTCCCGATCCCGGGTAGGTCCGCAAACCGTCCGGGATGACACCACGGCTGGATGGATCGGAGCATGGCTGGAGGCATCGCCCCTCCCTCACCGATCTACTGCCCCGTCTTCATCCTGCTCCAGGCGCGCACGCGGGCGCGGTCGGCGGCACGGTCGAGCACCTTGTTGGTCCACAGTCGCGACATCAGCTCCGCGTCCGGATAGATGGCCGGATCCGCGAGGATCGCCGGATCGACGAATTCGGCGGCGTCCTTGTTGGCGTTCGCGTAGTAGGTGAAGTTGGTCGCATCTGCGATCACCTTCGGCCGGAGCAGAAAGTCGATGAACTTGTAGGCGTTCTCGACATTCGGCGCATCCGACGGGATCACCCAGACGTCGAACCAGGCCGGCGAGCCGGTCTTCGGCACGAAGTAGGCAAGCTCTATCTCGATCCCCGCCTCCTCGGCACGCGAGGCCGCCGTCGCATAGTCGCCCGACCAGTTGTTGACGACGCAGACCTCCTTGTTCGGCAGCGCGTTCAGATAGTTGGAGGAATCGAAGGTCTTGATGTACTGGCGCACGGGCAGGAACGCCTCCACCACCGCATCGTAATCGGCCGGATCGGAGGAGTTCGGGTCCTTGCCGAGATAGGACAGGATCATGGGGATCACATCGCGCGGACTTTCCAACACGCTGATCCCGCAGTCGGCGACCTTCGCGGCGTATTCGGGCTTCATGATGATGTCGAGCGTGTCGAGCGGCGCGTTCTCGCCGAGGCGCTCGGTGACCATCTCCATGTTGTAGGTGATGCCGGTCGTGCCCCACATGTACGGCACGCCATAGGCGTTGCCAGGGTCCCACCCGTCGAGCACCTTGAGGATGTCAGGGTCGAGATGCTTCCAGTGCGGCAGCTTCGACTTGTCGAGCGGCTGGAAGATGCCGGCGGCCACGAACTCCGGGATCTTCGAGCCGGAATGGAGTACCACATCGTAGCCGGATCGTCCGGCGAGGAGCTTCGCCTCGGCGGTCTCGGAGGCATCATAGGTGTCGTAGATCACCTTGATTCCGGTCTCCGCCTCGAATTCGGCAATGGTGTTCTCGCCGATATAGTCAACCCAGTTGTAGACGTGGACGACATTCTCCTGAGCTGCCGCGGCGAACGTGAAGAAGGAGAGGACGGCTGCGCCGAGCGCCAGCCGCCGAAGCGTCCTCGGGATTGCGGTCATCGTTCCTGGCTCCTCTGGTCCGTCTGTCAGGCGTCCGGCCGGTTGTGATGATTGCGCCGCGGCCGCCGGCGTCGTCATACTGGGGTCGTCGACTTCAGCTTGCTCCTATCGTGCCCGCCAGGCCGCGCTTCATCAGCCCGTTGGCGATGATCAGCCGCTGGATCTCGCTGGTGCCCTCCCAGATGCGGTCAACCCGGAGTTCCCGGAGAAAGCGTTCGGCGACGTTCTCGCGCATATAGCCGCGCCCTCCGAAGATCTGCACCGCCCGGTCGGCAATCCGCCCGGCGGCTTCCGAGGCCAGCAGCTTGGCGATCGAGCAGCGCGCATGCAACGCCTTGACGTCCAACCCCCGGTCGTGCGCGGCCGCCGCCTCGTAGGTGACGAGGCGGGCGGCATGCAGATCGACCACGCTGTCGGCCAGCATCGCCTGGACAAGCTGGTGTTCGGCGATCGGCACACCGCCGACGACGCGCGTCGCGGCGAAGGCGCGCGCCTCCTCGATCAGCCGTTCCGCGGCGCCGCAGGCCCTCGCTGCGATCATCAGGCGCTCGCGGCGGAACCAGGCATAGGTGAAGTCCATGCCCTCGCCCTCGCGCCCGATCAGGTTGGCAGCGGGAACCCGCACGCCATCGAATCTGAGGATCGGATGATGGTGGCGATAGGTGTGGCTGTAGGCAGGATTGCGGACGGTCGAGATGCCCGTGGCGTCCGCCTCGACGAAGAACAGCCCGTGCGTGCCGGCGTTGCGACCCTCGGCCATCTTCGCCTGGACGAGAATGGTGTCGGCGAGATTGGCGCTGGTGACGTGCCACTTCACCGCGTCGATCACGTAGTCGCCGCCATCGCGCCGGGCGGTCGCAACGATGTCGTCCACGTTGGAGCCCGCGCCCTCCTCGGTGATCGCGTAGCAGAAGTGGCGCTCGCCCCGCATCATCGGCAGCACGAAGCGCTCGAGCTGGTCGGCGCTGCATGCCTCGAACATCCAGCCCTGCGCCTCCGGATAGCACCAGCCGAGCGCGTTGGTGACCCGGCCGATCTGCTCCGCGGCCACCACCTGATCGAGCACCGGAGCGGCGAGCCCGCCATAGGCCACTGGCACATCCATGCGCGACAGCCCCAGTCCGATCGCGATCCGTTCGTGGCGCGCGGCGACGTCAGGGGGAATCTCGCCGCCGTTCATCTCCGCCTCGATTTCCCAGGGAATGAGCTCCTCGTCGACGAAGGCGCGAACCTTGGCCTGCCAGTCCAGCGCGCTCGGCGGGAGGTGGAAGCTCATCCGGCCGACTCCCTCCGCGTCCCGGCGCGTGTCCGTGGACCATCGGCGTCGAAGTGGCGCGGGAACACCGAGGCGAGATGCGCACGGGCAACCTTGAGCGCATCCTCGCGACCGAATTCCTTCGGCCCCATTATCAGGTGCAGCCACAGCCCTTCCAGCATGGCGACGATGCCGCGCGCGATCAGCCCGGCGTCCTGCTCGGGCCCGGCAAGCGCTGCGCACAGATCGACCACGGTCTGCTGGTATTCCTCGTCATTGGCGCTGCACAGTTCGCGGTAGGTCGGTCGCGACTTCGCCTCGCCCCAGAATGCGCACCAGGCAGCGAGCTTGCGGCGTGTGCAGACCTTGCGGTCGAAATCCGCGCTGACCAGCGCCCACAGCCGCGAGGCCGGATCCGCGGCCGCCGCCTTCACCGCCCCGCGCCAATGGTTCCGGTATTTGTCGGAAAGGTATTTCAGCGTTGCGACGAGCAGCTTGTCCTTGGACTCGAAATGGAAGTTGACGATGCCGCGCGACAGCCCGGCGCCGTCGGCGACGACGGCGGTGGTGGTCGCCTCGTAGCCGCGCTTGGCCAACGAATCGATGGTGGCGTCGATCAGTTCCTGCCGCCTCAGGTTCTTGTCGGCCCGGCGGACGCTACGCTGCGGCATCTCGATGGTCTCGGCGATCACAGTGCCGGCCCTCCGGCAGGCTTCCTCGCCCTGATATGCGTGGGTCGCAGCTCCCCGCTGTCAAGCACGATCCGCATCGTCCGCCACACCTCGAGCTGGCGGGTGAGGAAGTCCGGACCGGTCATCGAGATCGCCCGCTGCCGCAGCGGGCCGGCGAGCTCGGCCTCCTCCCGCGCCGCCAGGTCGCGATACCAGGCGTTGCGGTCGGTGAAGCGGATGTCCTTGAAGCCGGCAGCCTCCAGCGCCGCGCGGTAGTGGTCAGGGGTTGCCAGCACGAAGCCGAGCCCTTCCGCCGCAAGATAGCGCGCCATGTCCGCCGTCGGCGCCCCTTCGCGACCGCTCAGCCAGTCGCTCGCTGCGAACACGCCGCCGGGCGCCAGCACCCGATGGATCTCGCGGGCGAGCGCTGCCTTGTCCGGGACATGCAGGATCGAATCCTTGGAGAACACCACGTCGAAACGCTCGGCGGGAAACGGCAGCGGACCGGGGCTGACGCATTCGAACCGCACCGTCTGCGCCACCGGCGAGCCGGCGATCAGCCGCCGCGCCGCCTCGACCAGCGGCGCCTCGACGTCGATCCCCACCACCTCGACGACCCGATGACGCTCCGCGATCAGGCGGTCGATGCCGCCGAGCCCGCAGCCGATGTCGAGCACCCTGCGGCCGTCGAGGTCGAGCCCGTCCAGGACGCGCTCGACCTCCTCCGGCCCACCCGGCGACAGAAACCCCTGCCCCCACAGGAGCTGCAGCAGGGCGGCGTGCCCGCCAGCATATCCGGACCCCTCCGGCGACTCGCTCAGCGACATCTCGACCAAGCCCTTCGGATCGCCGGCCATGCTACCGCAAAACCACTCCGGTGCAAGTGGTCTGAATGAACATTCAGCAATTTTCTGATTGAATGTTTGTTCAGTAGTATGGACAGGAACGCCCGTTTCGTGCGAGATTTGGCCCGCTCGGGTGGCCTTCCGCCTCCCGGATCGGACGAGATCGGAGGCCCCGACATGGGACGCACCCTCGACAAGTCAAACGCCCATTTCCGCAAGGCACTGACCCGGCTGCCGCTCGGCGTTGCGTCCAATTTCCGCTACTGGGGCGAAGACCGCACCATCTATGTGAAGCGCGGTCGGGGCGGTCGCATCTGGGATCTCGACGACAACGCCTATGTCGATTACCGGCTCGGCTACGGGCCAGCGATCCTCGGCTATGCCGATCCGCGCGTCGATGCGGCCGCGCGCCAGGGGATGGAGGTCGGCGGCGTCTTCGCCCTGTCTACCGAGCGCGAATATGCGGTGGCCGCCCGCATCGCGAAGATGGTTCCCGCCGCCGAGTTGGTCCGTTTCTCCAATTCCGGCACGGAAGCCGTCATGGCCGCGCTGCGGCTGGCGCGCGCCTACACCGGCCGCAGCAGCTATGTGCTGCTGGAAGGCGGCTATCATGGCCTGTTCGACGCGGCGTTGTGGACGCTCGGCGTCGATGGCTGGAATCCGGGCAGCAACACCGACCCGCCGGTCGTGCCCTACTCGAGGGGCGTGCCGGAGATCACGCGCCAGCTCCTCCACGTCGCACCCATGAACGACGCCAACCGTCTGGAGGACATCTTCCGGGCCCATGCCGGCGAGATCGCCGCGATGCTGATGGAGCCGATCCAGGGCAATTGCTGCGGCATCACCGCCGACCCCGCCTATGTGAAGGCGGTCCGCGAGCTGTGCGATCGCTATGGAGTCGTGCTGATCATCGACGAGGTGAAGTCCGGCTTCCGCGTCGCCCGCGGCGGCGTGCAGGAGCTGATGGGGGTGCGTGCCGACCTGTGCACATTCGCCAAGGCGATGGCGAACGGCTACCAGATCGCCGCGATCGGCGGCCGCGAAGACATCATGCGCCAGTATGGCCACGGCGTCGCGCATGGCGGCACCTACACCGCACATTCCGTTGCGCTGGCCGCGGCCGAGAAGACGCTTCAGATCATCGACGAGACGCCGGCGCTGGAGACGATCGCCGCCTATGGCCGCAGGCTGCAGGCCGGCATGAGCGAGATCCTCAACGCCCGCGGCATCGTCCATTCCTTCGCCGGACACCCCTCGATGGGTGGGCTGTTCTTCGCGGAGACGCCGCCGACGAACTATCGCGACTGGAAGAGCTCGGACTACACCTTCTACGACACGATGGCCCGTCACCTGCACGACGAGGGGGTGTTGTGCGAACCGGATTCGCGCGAACCGTGGTTCATCTGCGAGGCACATGATGAGAGCTGCCTCGCCGACACGCTGAGAGGCTTCGAGATCGCGGTGGACCGGACGATCGCCGAGCTGTCCGGTCGCGCGAGGCACCGCGCGGCGAACTAGCCGATGCGATCGATCAGGCTGTCTCGATCGTCTGCGAGTCCGGCATGAAAACCTGGGACGCAATCGTTGTCGGTGCGGGTCACAACGGGCTGGTGAACGCCTGCTATCTCGCCCGGGCCGGGCTCGACGTGCTCGTCGTCGAGAAGAACGACTGGGTCGGCGGCGCCGCAGTCAGCCGTTCGCTGTATCCGGGCTTCCTCTATTCGAACTGCTCCTATGTCTGCAGCCTGCTTCGGCCCGAGATCATGCGCGACCTGGAGCTGCCCCGCTACGGACTGCAGATCATCCCCTACGAGGGCGGTGCGGTGTTCACCCGGGACGGCGACATTCTCGGCAACTACCGCAACCACGATGCCCATCGCCGCGAGATCGCCCGCTTCTCGCGGCGCGATGCGGAAGCCTATGACCGCTATTCCGCCGACGTGTTGCGCCAGTGCCGGTTCATCCGGCCGTTGCTGATGCGCACGCCGCCCGACCCCACCTCATTGCGGCCGCGCGACGTGCAGGAACTCATCTATCTCGGGCGCAGGTTCTACGATCTCACCGAGACCGAGATGTATGACACGATCCGCTTCTGGACGATGTCGATCGCGGAATTCCTGGATGAGTACTTCGAGACCGACGTCGTCAAGGCAAGCTTCTGCATTTCCGGCATCATCGGCACGGCGCTCGGACCGATGTCGCCGGGCACCGCCTACGTACTGCTGCACCACTACATGGGCGAGGTCGACGGCGCCATCGGCGCATGGGGCTTCGCGCGCGGCGGCATGGGTGCGATCTCGAACGCCCTTGCGGCATCATTCCAGGCCTCCGGCGGAACGGTACGCACCGGCGCGGGCGTGAGCAAGGTACTGGTCGAGAACGGCCGCACCGCCGGAATCGTGCTCGACAGCGGCGAGGAGATTCGGGCCCGCATCGTCGTTTCCAATCTCGACGTCAAGCGCACCTTTCTCAAGCTCGTCGACGAGGCGGAGCTTCCCGCCCCGTTCCTCAAGGCGGTTCGCAACTTCAAGATCCGCGGCTCATCCGGCAAGGTGAACATCGCACTCGACGGCCTGCCCGACTTTCCCGCCCTGCCGAAGGGCTCGCCGGCCTGGCGCGGCGACCTGCACTTCACCGACTCCGTCGAGCGCATGGAGCGTGCCTACGACGACTGGAAGGCCGGCCGCTGGTCGGCCGATCCCTTCCTCGACATGATGATCCCGACCACGCTCGATCCGACCATGACCCCGCCGGGCAAGCACTTCATGAGCTGTTTCGTGCAGTACTGTCCGCCTAAGGTGGAGGGCCGCGACTGGACCGATGCCGACCGTGATGCCTTCGGCAAGGTCGTGATCGACCAGATCGCCGACTATTCGCCCGGCTTCCGCGACCTGATCCTGCATGCTGAAATCCGCACGCCGCGCGAACTGGAGGAAGAGGTCGGCCTCACCGAGGGAAACATCTTCCAGGGCGAGCTCACCTTCGATCAGCTGCTGTTCAACCGCCCGGTGCCCGGTTACGCCCAGTACCGCGCCCCGATCGGCGGCCTCTACATGTGCGGCTCCTCCACGCACCCGGGCGGCGGCGTCATGGGCGCACCCGGCCGCAACGCGGCGGCTGAAATCCTGCGCGACCTGAAGGCGCCCCGCCGTCACATGAGCGACGCCTATGCGGTGCTCTAGAAGCGCCAATGCGCGAGGACGGCAGCCCGCGATCGCTGCCCCGCATCATGCCGGACGGCCCTACGGCCGACCCGGGATCGCTCACCCCGCCATTGCCACGCTCCGATCCCGGGCCTCAGGCTTCGCCCGCGGCCGGGATCACGCCGGCAGCGCGTTGCCGATGGGACGGCGCCGATGACCAGTTCGTCTGATGCCATCGTCATCGGCGGCGGGCACAACGGGCTCGTCTGCGCGGCGCTGCTGGCGAAGGCCGGCCGCAAGGTCGTGCTGCTGGAGGCGGCCGAGGCGACCGGAGGGGCGGCGCGCACTGTCGAGTTCGCGCCCGGATACCGGGTCAGCCACGTCGCCCACATCCTCAATCAGCTCCATCCTGAGGTGATCGCCGCGCTCGATCTGACGCGCCACGGGCTCGAATTCGCCGCAGCCGCGATCCCCACCACCATCCTGTCGGCAGACGGTCGCCACCTGACGTTGACCGGTGCCTTCGGCGAGTTTCTGGAAGGAGATATCTGCGCTGCCGACCGCACCGCGTGGCCAGCCCTTCGCGACAAGCTGCTGCGCTTTGCCGCCGTGCTGCGCCCGGCGCTGACCGAGACGCCGCCGCGCCTCAGGAACGGCTCGCGCGCGGACGTGATGGCGCTCGGCCGACTGGGGCTTCGCATCCGTCGGCTCGGCCGCGACGACATGCGCGAGTTCCTGCGGATGCTGATGATGAACGTCGCCGATGTCCTCAACGAGGAGATCGCCGACGAGAAGCTGAAGGGTGCCGTCGCCTTCGACGCGGTGCTCGGCACCCATCTCGGCCCGATGTCGCCGAACTCGCTGATGACGCTCTACTACCGGCTCGCCGGCGAGATCGACGGCCGGCAGGGCGCGTTGGCGCTGCCAAGGGGTGGCATGGGGAGCATTGTCGCCGCCGTCGAAGGAGCTGCCCGGGCGGCCGGCGTCGAGATCCGCACCGGCGCCGAGGTCGTCCGCATCATGGTCGAGTCGGACCGTGCGACCGGCGTGGTGCTCGCCTCGGGCGAGCGGCTCGCCGCGCCGCTGGTCGTCTCCGGTGCCAATCCGCGCACGACCTTGCTCGACCTGGTCGGTGCCCGCCATCTCGACACCGGCTTCGTGCGCCGGCTGCGCCACATCCGCATGGCCGGCAATGTCGCCCGGCTGCATCTCGCCCTTGACGGCAGGCCCGCGACCGCCGGACTGAGCGACACCGCCCTCGCCGGCCGCCTGCTCGTCGCGCCATCGCTCGCCTATGTCGAGAGCGCCTTCAACCCGGCCAAGTACGGCGAGATCTCCGCGTCGCCCGCTCTCGAGATCGTCGTTCCGACGATGAGCGACCCGACCCTGGCGCCGGCCGGCCGGCATGTCCTGTCGATCAACGCGATCTATGCCCCCCATGCGCCAAAGGCTGGCTGGGACGCGCGCCGCGACGCCTTCATCGAGACGGTGATCGCAACGCTGGAGACCCATTTCCCCGGCCTCCGCGAGCAGATCGTCGCGCGCGAACTGCTCACGCCCGCCGACATCGAGAGGCGCTACCGCATGCCCGGCGGCCACTGGCACCACGGCGAACTGTCGATGGACCAGATGCTGTTCCTGCGCCCCGTTCCCGGTGCGGCACAGTACCTGACCCCCGTCGCCGGTCTCTGGCTGTGCGGCGCCGGCAGCCATCCCGGCGGCGGCATCATCGGCGCGGCCGGGCTCAATGCGGCCAGGCGCATCCTGGAGCAGACGGAATGAATTCGCGTCCAACCTCCACCGGCGCAGGGAGTGGAATCGCATGACCCCGCGCGCGACCCCGCTGCCCCGCGATCACTTCCTGACGCCGCTCTGGCAGACGCCGTTTCATCCGCGCATCGCCACCCTGTCGCAGACCCAGCAGTGGTATGCCTGGGCCGGCTATCAGGCGGCCCAGGTGATCCGCGACGCCGAACAGGAGTATTTTGCCATCCGCAACGCGGCGAGCCTGTTCGACATCACCCCGATGGTCAAGTACCGGATCGAGGGCCCCGATGCCGAGGCCTTCTGCGATCGGCTGACCGTCCGCGACGTCACGAAGCTCAAGGCCGGACGGGTTCAGTACACCTGCTGGTGCGACGACGAGGGCAAGGTGCTCGACGACGGCACTCTGTTCCGGTTCTCGCCGACCGAATTCCGACTGTGCTGCCAGGAGCGGCATCTGAACTGGCTGCTCGACTCGGCGATCGGCTTCGAGGTCGAGATCGCCGAGGTGACCGAGGAGATCGCCGGCCTGTCGCTGCAGGGGCCGACTTCGTTCGCCGTGCTGAACGCGGCCGGCTTCGCCGGTCTCGACACCATGAAGCCGTTCGACATCCGCCGCGTCGCCGTCGCGGGGCTGGAGGTGACGATCTCCCGGACCGGCTTCACCGGCGATCTCGGCTACGAACTGTTCGTCGCGCCGGGGGAGGCGCTGGCGCTGTGGGATCTGCTGGTCGAGGCAGGGTGCCGCCACGGCATCACCGCCATCGGTTACGCGGCGCTGAACCTCGCCCGGCTGGAGGCGGGCTTCATCGTCGCCAATGCCGATTTCGTCACCGCCGAGACCGCGATCCGCGCCGACCGCCGGCGATCGCCCTACGAGATCGGGCTCGGCCGGCTGGTGGCGCTTGACAAGCAGCGGCATTTCAACGGCCGGCGCGCACTTGCCCGGGAGGCGGCGACGGGCGCGTCGCGCTACTGCCTGGTCGGCCTCGACATCGACGGCAACGTCCCCGCCGATCATGCGCTGGTCTATCATCGCGGCAGACGGGAAGTCGGCCACATCACCGCCGGCGCCTGGTCCCCCACGACCAAGCGCAACATAGCCATCGCCTCGCTGGAGCGACCCTACGGTGACACCGTGACCGACGACCTGTGGGTCGAGATCTACGCAATGCGCGAGCTCGCCTACCAGAAGCTGATGGTCCGCGCCCGCATCGTCGACCGGCCGTTCTTCGTCCACCCGCGCCGCACCGCAACCCCGCCGGGGACAATGTGATGGCTGTGGCGGTGCGGCATCCCCTGTGTCGTCCGGGAGCGCCATCAGGTCGAACCGGGACCGGGAGGGCGCCAGCACGCCGGGTCGGCGCCCGCCGATACCGCCCCTGGGGTTTGGCCTCCGGCCGGAAGGACGCACGGAATGTTCCGGTGCTGACCAACGCCAATCGTTCACCATGAAGCAAGCGCCGATGGCCACCCACCGACTCGACCCGCTGCTGCGCCCGGCATCCGTGGCGATCGTGGGCGCGAGCGCACGCGTACCGAGCGTCGGCAACATGTTTGTCCGCCAGGTACGGCGCGGCGGCTATGCGGGCGACCTGTGGTGCGTCAACCCGCGCTACCGCGACATCGAGGGCGTGCCCTGCTTTGCCGCGCTGGCGGAGCTTCCGGCAGCGCCGGAGCATGTCGTCTTCGCGCTCGGCGACGAACAGATCGAGGCAGGGCTCGCCGCAGCCATCGCCGTCGGGGCACGCGCCGCCACCATCGTCTCGCCGCTGGCGATGGCCGCCGATGCGGGCCTCAAGATGCGCATCCGCGACCGCGCGCGCGAGGCAGGCCTCATCCTGTGCGGCGGCAACTGCATGGGGTTCTACAACTTCCACCACCGTCTCTGGGTCTGCGGGTTCGAGACCCGGCCGAACCATCGGCCTGGCGGTGCGGTGCTGCTCACCCATTCCGGTTCGCTGTTCACCGCGCTGGTCGATTCGGAGGAACGCATCGACCTGGGGCTTGCCGTGTCGGCAGGACAGGAGCTGACCACCACGCTCGCCGACTACATCGACTTCGCCCTCGACCAGCCCTGGACGACGGTGATCGGACTGTTCATGGAGACAGCCCGCGATCCGACCGGCTTCGAGGCGGCGCTGGCGAAGGCGCTGGCGCGCAACGTGCCGGTGGTGGCGCTCAAGGTCGGCCGCACCGAGACGAGCGCCCGGCTGGCGATCAGCCATTCCGGCGCGATTGCCGGAGACCATGCGGCCTACACCGCACTGTTCGAGCGCTACGGGGTCGCGGAGGTGCGCTCGGTCGATGAACTGGCCGCCGCGATGATGGTGCTGCCCGCTGCCCGCGACATCGGTCCGGGCGGGCTTGCCTCCAGCCACGATTCCGGCGGCGAGCGGGGCCTGATGGCGGACCTCGCCCACGACCATGGGGTGCGTTTCGCCACCCTGGCAGCGGAGACGGTTGCACGCCTGACCGAGGTGCTCGACTACGGACTCGAGCCGGTCAACCCGCTCGACCGCTGGGGAACGGGCCGCAACTATCCGTCCGACTTCTTCGAGAGCTTCAAGGCGCTGATGCACGACCCCGACACCGCCATCGGCGCATTGGTGCTCGACCGGGGCATCGGCGGCAGGATCACGCCGGAGAACATCGTGCTGGCCCGTGAGGCGCGCGCAGAAACCGGCAAACCCGTCTTCATCGTCTCCAATCACCAGGGCAGCGGAACCGATCCCGAGGCGGTGACCGCGACCCGCGCGGGAACGCCGGTCCTCGACGATCTGCCGCCGTTCCTCACCGCCTGCCGGCTTGCCTTTGCCCGCAGGGACTTCCTGGCGCGGCCACCGATGGCTATGCCCGCAGCCGACCCGGCCGTGGTCGCGCGCTGGCGCGGCCGGCTCGCGCACGACATCCACCTGGGCGAGGCCGATGCGCTGACGCTGCTCGCCGACTTCGGCATCCCCGCAGCCGCATCGGCCCTGGCCGCGAGCGCGGACGAGGCGGTCGCTGCCGCCGCCCACATCGGCTATCCTGTCGCGCTGAAGACCGCCATGCTCGGCATCGCGCACAAGTCCGATGTCGGCGGCGTCGTGCTCGGGCTCGCCTCGGCCGAGGCCGTCGCGCACGCCTGGCGCGACCTTGCCGCCCGGCTCGGACCGCAGGTGCTGATCGCCCGCATGGTCGAGGGTGCACGCGTCGAGATGCTGCTCGGCATGAGCCGCGATGCGGATTTCGGCCCGGTCGTGCTGATCGGCTTCGGCGGCATACATGCCGAGGTTCTGCGGGATGTGGTGTTCGCCAAGCCACCCTTCGACGCCGCCGAGGCCCGCCGCCTGATCGATCGCCTGCAGCTGCGCCCGCTTCTCGACGGGGTTCGCGGTGCACCGGCGAGCGACATCGACGCCCTGTGCGAGGCCGCCGCGCGCTTCTCGGTGCTGGCCGATGCGCTGGGCGACCATGTACAATCGATCGATGTCAACCCGCTGATGGCCCTGCCGCAAGGCTGCATCGCGGTCGATGCGCTGGTCGTGGCGCGGACTGACGGCAACACAGCGACGGCTGCGGTCATCCCGGGCAAGTGAAGCGCGAGCCGGAATAGGACCGCAGCAGAGGGTCAGTGCGGCGCGATCCCGGATCCGCCCCGAGGCCGTCCGGGATGACGCAACGAGGATGGACGACAGGCCGGAGGTACCCATGCACCTTTCAAGGCTGCCCGATCTCGACAAGGCGGAATGGGTCTCCCTCGCTGAGGGTCTGCAGCTCGAGACGCGGCTGTTCATCGACGGCGATTATGTCGATGCGCTCGACGGCGGGCGCTTTGCGACCGTCAATCCGGCCACCGGCGAGGTGCTCGCCGACATGGCCGAGGGCACCGGTGCCGATATCGACAGGGCCGTGTCGGCGGCGAGGCGGGCCTTCCGCGACGGGCGCTGGTCGAAGCTCGCTCCCCGCGCCCGCATGGACATCCTCTGCCGCTTCGCCGACCTGATCGAGGAACAGGCCGGCATGCTGGCGCTGCTCGACACGCTCGACATGGGCAAGCCAATCGCCGACATGGTCTCCGTCGATCTGCCGGAGGTGGTCAAGACCGTCCGTTTCATGGCCGAGTGCATCGACAAGATCGACGGCAAGGTGACGGCGACGGAGCCCAACGTCCTGCATTGCGTGCTGCGCCAGCCGTTCGGCGTCGTCGGCTGCATCTCGCCGTGGAACTACCCGTTGCTGATGGCTGTCTGGAAGATCGCCCCGGCGCTGGCCGCCGGCAACACGGTGGTGCTGAAGCCGGCCGAGCAGGCACCGCTCTCGTGCATTCGCCTCGCCGAGCTGTTCGTCGCCGCCGGCGGCCCGCCCGGTGTGTTCAACGTCGTCAACGGGCTGGGCGAGACCGCCGGCAAGGCGCTCGCCCTGCACCCCGACGTCGCCAAGATCTCGTTTACCGGCTCGACCGAGGTCGGCAAGCTGATCCTGCAGTATTCCGGCCAGTCCAACATGAAGCAGGTGGCGCTGGAATGCGGCGGAAAGAGCCCGCAGATCGTTCTCGCCGATGTCAGCGACCTCGAGCGCGCCGCCACCGCCGCCGCCTGCGGCATCTTCGGCAACCAGGGAGAGGTCTGCAACGCCGGTTCGCGGATGATCGTCGACCGGAGGATCGCAGGCGATTTCATCGACCTGTTCCGCAAGACCGCCGAGACCAGCTTCATCCCCGGCGACCCGCTCGATCCGTCGACCCGGATGGGCCCGCTGGTGACCGTCGAGCACCGCCGCCGGGTGATGAACTACATCGAGGCCGGGCGTCGGGAGGGCGCGCGGCTGGTATTCGGCGGTGATGTGCCGCCCTCGCCCGGCGCCTATGTCAATCCGACCCTGTTCGCCGACGCGGCGAACGGCATGACCATCGCGCGCGAGGAGATCTTCGGCCCTGTCGGCGCGGTGATCCCGGTCGATGGCCTCGACGAGGCGATCCGCGTCGCCAACGACACCGTCTACGGGTTGGCGGCGGGAGTGTGGACCTCCAATCTCGACACGGCGCTGCGGCTGGTGAAGGAGATCGAGGCAGGCGTGGTGTGGGTCAACTGCTTCGACGAGGGCGACATGACCCAGCCATTCGGCGGCTGGAAGCAGTCCGGCAACGCGCGCGACAAGTGTTTCGAAAGCGTCGTCTCCTACACCCAGACGAAGTCCGCCTGGATCCGCCACGGCTGAGCGGGCGGCCGACGGGAACCTCGCTGCCGCTGCGCACGTTGACCCGACGAGCCGGCGCGGCGGACTTCCGCTCATGCGGTCAGCCACTTGGCGCCGGAGAGCTGCCCCCCCTGCGGCGCCGACCATTCCTGCATCCCATCCTGGCGGCGCGCCTGTAACGATGATTACAGGCGCATGCCATTCCGGCGTCATGAAATCATTGAAACGAAAATCCCGGTCTCTGGTGAAACGTTCGAAAAGGACGTGCGTTACCTATCGTGTCATCAGGAACGAGACGCCCGCCAATGCAGAGGGCGACACCAGTGGAGACCGTCATGTTTGCCACCCGCACGATGATCGTTCTGTCGGCCATCGCCGCAACGGGGATCGTCGCTCTGGCCCAGCCGTCCCAGAGCGGACAAGCCGTCGGCGTGGACTACGTGAAGCTTCAGGATCGCCATCCCGCCTTCAGCTCCAGCTCGGACCTGCGCGGCGCGCTGGAAGCCGAGCGGAGCGGAGCGGCCCGTGTCGCGCCGGTGTCGACTCCGAAGGGCGACCGGCTCGACATGGTGGAACGCAGCTGTGCCGACGTCACCTGGCCGAACGTTCCCCGCCACTGCCTGACCGTCAGCGACGACGTGGCCGCCGACCGACCGGTCCGCACCGTCGCGATCGCCGAGGACGGAAGTAGCTCGATCGTTTCCAGAAGCTCGACGGTCTTGGCGCAGCGCTGAACCGGGCTTCATCCGCCGCGGGTTGATCAACAGCCCGTGCTGCATTCCAGTGGAGGCAACAATGAAGGCTGTCGCTCTCGCTGCCGCCGCCGCGGCCGCTCTCCTGACGCTCGGCTCACCGGCCGACGCCAGCATCCAGTACGATCCGTTGACCGGCCGCGAGCTGCATGGACCGAACCGGTTCGTCGAGCAGGAGATCCCGCGGATCCGCCGCGAGGTGGTCGACTACCACGGCCCCTTTGCGCCCGGCACGATCGTCGTCAATACCACCGAGCGCCGCCTCTACTATATCCTCGGCAACGGTTTGGCGCTGCGCTACGGCATTGGCGTCGCCCGCCCGGGCTTCGAATGGCGCGGCACGCACAAGGTGTCCCAGAAGCGCGAGTGGCCGGACTGGACGCCACCGCCGGAGATGCTGCAGCGCCAGCCCGATCTGCCGCGCCACATGCCGGGCGGCATCGACAATCCGCTGGGCGCCCGTGCCATGTATCTGGGCTCGACCCTCTACCGCATTCACGGCTCGAACGATCCCGGATCGATCGGCCAGGCGATTTCCTCCGGCTGCATCCGCATGCTGAACGAGGACGTGGTCGACCTCTACGAGCGCGTCAGCATCGGCACGACAGTCGTCGTCCTGTGACCTGAGCGCCCCGGACAGTCACGAGCCGCTCCACCTCGGCTTGTCGTCCCCCGCCGTCTGCCGGTGCTGACCTCCCGGCAGGCGGCGGTTTGGCTTGCGGATCAGACCATGGCGGGTCGGCCGCGATGACGGACACGACAGAGCGACGACGCGGAACGGCCGTGCTTCGTGCCCTCTCGGATTGGCGGATCGACGGCAGGGTCGCCGTTTCAATCCTCGGCCTTCGCGGTGCGTGCCTTGCCGGCGGGCACGAACATGTAGCCGAGGCCGCGAACGGTCTTGAGCACCTCGGGCTTCTGCGGATCGGCCTCGAGCTTGCGCCTCAGCCGCATGATGCGGATGTCGATCGACCGGTCGAACGCTTCCATGTCGCGGTTGTGCGCCAGATCGAGGAGCTGATCACGCGACAGTACCCGGTTCGGCCGTTCGGCGAAGGCCTTGAGGAGATCGAACTCCATCGCCGTCATCGCCACGTCCTGGCCTTGCCGGTCATAGAGCCGCCGGGTGTCCAGGTTGAGGATGCAGCGGCCCATCACCACCTCGTGGCCCATCGTCGCCGCCGCCGCTTCGGTTTCCGTGCCGCCCGCGGCCGACATGCGCCGCAGCAGGCTGCGCACGCGGGCGAGCAGTTCGCGCGGATCGAACGGCTTCGTGAGATAGTCGTCTGCGCCGACCTCGAGGCCGACGACCCTGTCGATCACCTCGGCGCTGGCGGTCAGCATGATGATGCCAACCGGTCCACGCTCGCGCAGATAGCGCACCAGCGTGATGCCGTCCTCGCCGGGCATCCTCATGTCCATGACCACCAGGTTGACCGGTCGCTCGGCCAGTATCTCCCGCATGGCGATGCCGCCCTCGGCGGTCGAGACGATGAAATCATGGGCGGCCAGATAGTCGCGGACCATCTCGCGAACGTCGCCATCGTCGTCGACGACAAGAATATGTGCGTTCTCTGGCACGTGTCGTGGTTCGCCGCAGGAAAGGGCCCGACCGGGGCGATATTATAGAAGCGCGTTCGGCCGTCCACATGGAATTGCACGAGCGGAAACGCTCCGCCCTGGAGGTTGATGCGGCGGAACCGCATCCGATGGCGGAGCGTCCAGCCACGGATTACTATGCGCGGCCCGACCTGCGCGACCGGCAGGGTCCGATGCATGGCTGAAGGGGTCGTTCGATGTCGCCGTGGCAGTGTACGCGAATGATCGCCGCGCTCGATGCCGAGCCGGTGGTGCTCCCGTTTGGGCAGATGGCGACCGCGCTCGGCGCCCGCCTGATCGACGGGGCGGAGAACAACTGGCCCTGCTGTGTCGGCACCGGCCACCGCAGACTGGCGCCGCTCGACACGCTGACTCGGCACGCGATGAGCCCGGACATCCTGGTGATGTCGCAGACGGCATGGGACGGCCTGTCGGAGGATGACCGGCGGATATTCCGCGGGACCGCCCGCGAATCGGCCACCTACATGCGCGCGCTCTGGAAGGCCAGCGAGGCCGAGCGCGAGGCCTGGGATCCCGGCCTGACCATCATCGACACGAACGACCGCGAGCCATTCGCGGCCGTGCTGCAGCCGCTCTGCGACCGCAGGCTGACCGATGAACGCATGCGCGATCTCGTCGAACGGATCCGGTCGGTGCGGTAGGCCGGCGTGACCAGTCCCGCCCTTGATCGCAACCGGCGGCCGCCCGGACGTTCCTGGACACTGGGGCTCGAACATCTGTTCCGCTCCTGGCCGATTCGACGGCGCATCCTGGCGCTGGCCGTGGTCAATTCGGCCATCGTCGTCGTGTTCGGCCTGCTGGTCTGGGACGGCGGGAGGGTGATCGGCGGCGCCTGGAGCGAACTCGAGGCCGCCAAGCACACGGACCGCCAGCTGATCGTCATCGAGACCCAGACCGGACGCCTGCAGACCCTGATCCACCGCCATTTCAACCAACCGCGCCCCACCGTGCTGGCCGAGATCGAGCAGGGGCGTGCGGCGCTGCTCGGCGCGCTCGATGCCGCGGCGATGGCCGATCCGGCGCTCGCCAGCCCGGCCGACGACCTCAAGCGGGCCATCGATTCCTTCCTCGGCGGATTCGAGGAGCTGCGCGACGTGCGTACCGCGATCACGACGATCTACGAGCAGGAGGTGCTGACGCCGGCGAGCGAGATGGCCGGACTGTATTCGATCATCGACAGCTCGACCCGCACCGGCGGCCCGCCGATCTGGCCGGCGCTGGCCAAATCCCGCGAAGCGTTGTCGGCGATGCTGGTGGCGGCCAACGCCTACTATCTCTCGCTCGCGCCGGACGCGGCGGCCGATGCCCGGCGCAATGTCGAAAGCATCGAGCGGACGGTGCCGGTGATGCTCGATCTCGCAGAAACGGATCTGCAGCGCCAGGTGTTGACGACGCTCATGGATCGCGCCGCCACGGTCAGTCGCGGGTTGCGCCGGCTGGAAGACAGCTTCGCCACCCAGGCGCGCCTGCTGCAGGATGTGATCGACGGCAATCAGGCACGCATGGAACGCGCCATCGCCGACATGCTGCAGATCGCCTCCCGGCGCGAAGCCGCCGCCCAGACGCGATTCGATGAGGCGCTCAGCGGCGTCTATCGTCGCATGATCGCGGTGACGGTCGTCTTCATCGGGCTGATCGTGCTGTTCAGCCTGGCGATCGCCCGCAGCCTCGTCGTGCCGCTCTACGACCTTATGATCGCCATGCGCGAGATTGCCGCAGGCAACTACGACCACCGCCTCGGCGATTTTGTCGGCGACGACGAGATCGGTGACATGGCGATCGCCATAGAGGTGTTTCGCGAGAACGCCATCGCCAGGCGCAGGGCGGAGGAAGAGGTGATCAGGGCCAAGGAGCGCGCCGAGAACGCGCTCGCCGAGCTGCGCCACACCCAGCGCAACCTCATCGACGCCGAGAAGCTCGCCGCCCTCGGCGGGCTGGTGGCCGGCGTCGCGCACGAGGTCAACAATCCCGTCGGCATCAGCCTGACCGTTGCCTCCACCCTGCAGCGCCGCGTCGACGCCTTCGCCGCCGAGCTCGCCACCGGCCAGCTCCGTCGCTCGCAGCTCAGCGACTTCGTTGCCGGTGTCGGGGACGCGGCCACACAGCTCGTGGCCAATCTGCACCGGGCCGGCGATCTGATCCAGTCGTTCAAGCAGGTCGCAGTCGACCGCAGCCAGACCGAACGGCGTACTGTCGATCTGCGCGAGGCGACCGAGCAGATCCTCGCGAGCCTTCGTCCCGGCTTGAAGAAGCTGCCGGTGACCGTCGAGACGGACATCCCGGACGGCATCCCGCTCGACAGCTATCCCGGTCCTTACGGACAGGTCGTCACCAACCTGTTCCTGAATGCCATGATCCACGCCTTTCCGGATGGCGCGGCGGGGCGCATCGCCATCGCGGCGCGTCGCAGCGGCGCCGACATGGTCGAGATCTGCTTTTCTGACGACGGTTGCGGCATGGAGCCGGATGTGGCAGCCCGTGCCTTCGATCCCTTCTTCACGACCCGCCGCGGCAGTGGCGGAACTGGGCTCGGACTGCATATCGTCTATAATCTCGTCACGCAGAGGCTCGGCGGCCGAATCGTGCTGGCGTCGGAGCCCGGGCGCGGGACGTGTTTCAGGATCACTCTTCCGCTGGTCGCTCCCAACGAGGACAGCCCGGCGACGCATGGGACCGCATGACCGACGGACGCGCGCGATGACCGACGACGACGATTTCCTGACGCTCCTGGAAGACGACCGCGACGCGGCCCCGCCAGCGTTTGCCGGCAGGTGGAAGGTGGTGGTAATCGACGACGATCCTGCCGTCCACGACGGTACCCGCTTCGCCCTCTACGACTACGAGCTGAACGGCCAGGGACTCGAGATCCTGTCTGCCCACTCGGCGGCGGAGGGGCGCGATCTTCTGCGCACCAATCCGGACACGGCGGTGGTGCTGCTCGACGTGGTGATGGAGAGCGACACCGCCGGGCTCGAACTGGTGGATTACCTGCGCAAGGAGCTCAGGAACGAAACCGTACGCATCATCCTGCGCACCGGACAGCCCGGCCAGGCGCCGGAGCGGCGGGTCATCGTCGACTACGACATCAACGACTACAAGGCAAAGACCGAGCTGACCGCCGACAAGCTGTTCACCACCCTGACCGCCGCACTGAGGAGCTATCAGCAGCTTCAGCGCATGGTCGAGACCCGGCGCGGGCTGGAGATCATCATCGAGGCGGCCTCGACACTGTTCGACTTCCGCTCGATGCAGCGGCTTGCCGAGGGCGTGCTGACGCAGCTGGCCTCGCTGCTCAACGTATCCTGCGCCGGTATCCTGGTGCTGCGCGAGAGCATCCGCGCCGGCAACAGCACCATCTCCGTGCTGGCCGGTTCGGGCTGCTACAGCAGCCTTGCCGGAGCCGCCTCGACGGAGCGGCTGGACGAGGATCTGCGCCGGCTGGTCGATGCGGCCTTCGAGCGGCGCTGCAACGAGTTCGAGGGCCGGCGCTCGGTCATCTACCTGGAGACCCAGTCGGGTCGCGAGGTGATCGTCCTGCTCGAGGCCGACAAGCAGCTCTCCGAAACCGACCGGGCGCTGGTCGAGGTGTTCTGTTCGCGCCTGTCGGTGGCCTTCGACAATGTGATCCTCTACGAGCAGTTGCAGGAGGCCAACGCGCGCCTCGAGGAACGGGTCGCCCAGCGCACGGCCGACCTGAAACGTGCCAACGCGCTGAAGAACGAGATCCTCGGGATCGTCGCGCACGACCTGAAGAATCCACTTTCCGTCATTCTCGGCCGCGCCGAGATGCTGGCCGAACAGGTCCGCCGCACTCCGTTCCCGCTCGACAGCACCTGCAACCAGGTCGAACAGATCTCGATCGCCGCCAGGCGGATGACGCAGATGGTCGAGGGGCTGATCGTCGAGGCCATGAACGACGCCGACGATATCTCGATCCGCCGCCAGCCCGTCGATGTCACCGCGCTGATCGAGGAGGTCTCCGAGGCCAACCGGACACTCGCCGCCCGCAAGGATCAGGTCCTCGAGGTCGCCTGCGCGCCAGCCATGCGCATCGAGGCGGATGTCGACCGCCTGCGCGAGGCGATCGACAATCTGGTTTCGAACGCGGTCAAGTATACCGAGCCGGGCGGCAACGTGAGGATCGAAGCGGACACTGGCGACGGCGCGGTCACGATCCGCGTCCGCGATACCGGCCCGGGACTGACCGGCGAGGACATGGGCCGGCTGTTCGGCCGCTTCCAGCGCCTGTCCGCCAAGCCGACCGGCGGTGAATCCTCGACAGGGCTCGGCCTGTCGATCGCCAAGCGCATCGTGGAACTGCATGGCGGCCGCATCACTGCCGAGAGCCCGGGTCCGGGCCGGGGCAGCACCTTCTCGATCCTGCTGCCGGCCAACGGCGAGACTCTTCAGTCGGCGAACGGCAGGCCGACATAATTCTCGGCAAGCGTCCGCATCGCGGCCTGCGAACTGGTCACGTAGTCGAGCTCGGCAAGTTGGATCCTCTGGCCGAACGGTCCCGTTTCGTCGAAGCGGTGCAGGAGCGACGTCATCCACCATGAGAAGCGCTCCGCCTGCCAGACGCGCCTCAATGCAGTGGCCGAATAGGCCTCCAGCAGATCCTCGTTGCCCGTCCGGAACCAGCGCACGAGCGCGCGCGACAGGGTCCGGACGTCGGCGGCGGCGAGGTTGAGGCCCTTCGCCCCGGTCGGCGGGACGATGTGCGCGGCATCCCCGGCCAGGAACAGCCGGCCGTGCTGCATCGGCTCGGCGACAAAGCTCCTGACCGGGGTAACGCCCTTCTGGAGCACGGGTCCGCGCGCCAGCGGCCATCCGCCGGGAATTTCGGCACGCCGCTCCAGCTCATCCCAGATCCGCGCGTCAGGCCAGTCGCCGAGGTCGACATCCGCCGGGCACTGCAGGTAGAGCCGGCTCACGGTCGGCGAGCGCATCGAGAACAGGGCGAAGCCCTCGTCGTGGCGCGCATAGATGAGTTCGTCCGACGACGGCGGCGCCTCCGCCAGGATGCCGAGCCAGCCAAACGGATAGACGCGCTCGTAGACCCTGAGCCGCTCGCTGGGGATCGCCGTGCGGCCGATGCCGTGGAAGCCGTCGCAGGCGACGACCACCTGGCAGTCGAGAATCTTCGCCGCGCCGTGCTGCGTGTAGCGGATCGACGGTGCGGCCGTGTCGATACCATCGAGACCGTCGACCTTCGCCTCGAAGCGCAGATCGCCGCCGGCCGCCAGACGCGCGGCGATCAGATCCTTCACGACCTCGTGCTGAGCATAGACCATCACCGACTTGCCCTCGGTGAGCGACGGGAAGTCGATCCGGTGCCGCTCGCCACGGAACCGGAGCTCGATGCCTCGATGGAGAAGACCGATCTGCGCCATGCGCGCGCCGAGGCCGCTTTGCGTGAGCAGGTCGACCGTGCCCTGCTCCAGAACGCCGGCGCGAATGCGGCTTTCCACGTAGTCGCGGCTGCGCGCTTCCAGCACGACCGAACCGATGCCCTCGAGATTCAGGACGTGCGACAGCAGGAGACCAGCCGGTCCTGCCCCTATGATGCCGACCTGAATGCGCATGGTCTCCTCCGCACACGGCGTTCTTGTTCTGCGCAGGATGGCTGCATGAGGCGCCCCGCGGACAGACCAGCCACCGGGAAACGCCGATCAAAAAGGCGGTGCCCTTGACCACGGCACCGCGCACCGGAGATAAGCACCGGCTGCGGCCGGCGCCCGGCCGCCCGGTCCGCCGTGCCGGCGGCCCGCCGCATATTCCGCAGGAAGACAGACCATGACCGTCCGCACCGGCCGGGACATTCTCGGCATCCCCGGCCCCACCACGATCCCCGACGAGGTGCTGGGGGCGATGCATCGTCCGGCCATCCAGATCTATACGGGCGAGCTCGTCGGCATCACCGACAGCCTGCTGGCCGATCTGCGCACCGTCATGCGCACTGCCGGGCGGACCTACATCTATGCCTCCAACGGGCATGGCGGCTGGGAGGCGGCGCTTACCAATGTGCTGTCGCGCGGCGACACCGTGCTGGTTCTGGAAAGCGGCCGCTTCGCCCACAACTGGGGCGAGATGGCGCGCATGCTCGGTGTCCGCATCGAGACGCTGGAGGGCACCTGGCGTGACCCCGTCGATCCGGCGAAGGTCGAGGCCCGCCTCAGGGCCGACACCGGACGCACGATCAAGGCCGTGCTCGTTGTCCAGATCGACACGGCTTCCGGCGTGGTCAATGACATTCCGGCGATCCGCGCCGCCATCGACGCGGCGGGTCACGATGCCCTGTTCCTGGTCGACACCATCGCCTCGCTCGCCTGCATGCCCTTCGAGATGGATGCCTGGCGGGTCGATGTCTGCGTCGCCGCCGCCCAGAAGGGTCTGATGACGCCGCCAGGACTTGCCTTCCTCGGCGTCAGCGACAAGGCGCTCGCCGCCCACAAGGCCGCGGACCTGCGCACGCTGTACTGGGACTGGACTGCCCGCGAGGGCGCCCTGCACTACCAGAAGTACTGCGGTACGCCGCCCGAGCACCTGCTGTTCGGCCTGCGCAAGGCGCTCGACATGCTGCTCTCCGAGGGGTTGGAGAATGCCTGGAAGCGTCACGCCCTGCTCGCCGAGGCGACCCGCCGCGCGGTCTCGGTGTGGGCGCAGGGCGGCGCGCTCGAGTTCAACATCCGCGACGCGTCCGCCCGCTCGCCGTCGATCACCACCGTACTGATCGGCGAGGCTTACAGCCAGCCGGCGTTGCTCGACTACTGCCTGGAGAAATGCAACGTCACTGTCGGCGGCGGCATCGGCGAGCTGAAGGGCAAGGCGCTGCGCATCGCCCATATGGGCTACTGCAACGCGCCGATGCTGTTCGGCATGCTGGGTGCGATCGACATGGGGCTGAAGGCGCTGGACATCCCGCACGGTCAGGGAGCCGTGCAGGCGGCGGTGGACTACCTCGCAGCCTCGGTCCCGGCCTGAGCGGCAGCCGTATCGAACTCCTCCGCCATAGCCACGACGGCGGCCGCGACCACCGTGTCGCTGGCCGTGACGTGTCCGACCAGCAACCCGCTGCGCGGCGCGCCAAGACACCAAGCCGACGGCGCGTCGACCGAAGCGGGCTCGCTCGGCAGCACGGACAGGAGCACAACGCCTGCCCGCGTCTGCTGCGGCGGCCACGTCATGTCTGTCCGCGACAGCGTCCGGGTGCCACCCGGACACCGCTGCGGGTGCATGGCGACGGCACGGCGCCGCACGGCCGTTGCGTCAGGCGGCGGCGGGCGACTTCACCAGTTCGATCACCGGCTCGAAGCCCTCGAATTCGGGATGGCCGAGATAGAGCACCTTCGACTGTCCGGCGTTGCGGTGCGCCATGCGGAAGGCTTCCGACTTCGTCCAGTTCTCGAAGTCGGCCTTGGTGCGCCAGATGGTGTGCGAGGCATAGAGCGTGTGATCCTCGCGCTCCGGTCCCTTGAGGAGGTGAAACTCCACGAAACCCGGAACAGCGTTCAGATGGCTGTCGCGGCTGCGCCAGATCTCCTCGAAATCGGCCTCCGACCCCTTGGCGACCTTGAAGCGGTTCATTGCCAGAAACATCGTCAGTCCCTCTCCTTGATGATGGGATATCTGGTGCGCGTCAGCGCGGCTTGAAGTGCACGGGCACGGTAAAGGTGTAGACCGACCGACCGCTCTCGACGGGAATCGGCGGGAATGGCGACGCGCGCTGGACCATCGCCAGCACCTCCTGGTCGAACACCGCCTGCCCGGACCGGCGCGCGAGCTTGCTGGCCCGCACCCGCCCGTCGGCCGCGAGCGTGAAGGTGACGACGGCGGTGCCGGAAAGCCGCTGGCGGGCCGCCGCGTCGGGGTAGCGCTTGAACCGCTGCAAGTGGGCGGCGACCCGGCCTGCGTAGGACGACAGGATGGCGCGCCCGCCGTCCGCCGCGCGGGTGCCGCCGCTGCCGACCTGCTCGCCAGCCGGTGCTGCGCTGCTACGGGTACCCGGCCGGCTGCCGCTCTGGCCCGTCGCGGGCTGCTGCCGGCCTGCCGGTCGGGTCTGCACCGGACGGGGCTCAGCCTGCTTCGCAACGCGCTGCGGCGCGGGTGCTGCCCGCGGTCTTGCCGGTGTCGTCTCGACGCGCGGCACATCCGCAGGGCGCGCCATCGGCACGGGCACCTCGTCGCGCGCGGCGATGGCGTCCGCGTCGGCCACCGGCGTCAGCGTCACAGTGGACCGCTCGGCCGGCTCGCTTGCCGCCGTCTCGACGTCAGCGACCGGCTCGGCCACTGCGAACCCGCCGTCCCAGGCATTGACGGCAACGGCGTCCTCGGGCTCGGTGGCTGCGACCTGCGGCGTGAGCGGCTCCGCCGCGTCTGCCGGGCTGACAGGTCCTGCCGTGGCGGCGGGTGCGCTCACCGGCTCGGTCGGCTCGGCGGGTTCCGACACCGTCTCGGCCGCAGTCGGCGCGACGGGCTGCGCCGCCGTCGGTTCGATTGGATCGGTTTCGGCGGTCTCGCCGGGGTCGGCAGCCGCCTGTGCCATATCCTCCGGGTCCAGCACGTCGGCGATCGAGGCCATCGGCAGACCCCAGACCGCCCCCGCGCGCCCGGCCGAGCGTTCCATCGCCAGCTCCTGCGAGGGCATCGCCAGGCCGAACAGCGCGGCGTGCAGGCCGATCGCCAGCACGGCAGCGACGATCCATTGCCGGGCGCTGATCATCGGCCGGCCTCGCGCCGGGTCACGAGCCGCACCTGCTGAACGCCAGCACCGGCGAGCGCGGCGAGAATCGCGGAGAGGTCCCCGGCCGGCAAGGCCCGGTCGAGCACCACCGGCAGTGGTGCCGACCGGTCCAGCGCAGGATCGGCGGCCACCGCCTCGCCGAGCCGGTCGGGTGACAGGGCTTGACCGCGCCAGGAGACGAAGCCCGCCTGCGAGACATAGATCGCGTCGGCTGGTGGCCGGCTCGCCGGGCTCTCGGCGGTGCGGGCGAAGTCGACCCGGAAGTCGGCGCGGGGCATGAGCGTCCCGGCAATCAGGAAGAAGATCAGCAACAGGAAGACGACGTTGATCAGCGGCACGACGCCGTCGTCGGTGCGCGGACGTGGAGTGCTGACAAGCCGCATGCGCCGCCTCACCGCACCAGGATAACGTCGCCCACGCCAGCAGACCTGGCGCGCTCCAGCGCCCGCACGATGTCCTGCACACTCGCCCCGGCGGCCGGCCGGACCAGAATTCGGGCCGGCTCGCCTCCTGTCGCCGCGCGCAACGCCTCCGCAAGCGCCTCCGGCCCGACGCGGGCACCGTTGACGTGCAGATTGCCCTCGCCATCGACGCCGAGAAGCACCGCGACGACATCCGCGGCCGGTGCAACGCCCGCGCGCCCGCCAAGCGCAACCTCCACGATCGCGAAGCGCGAGAAGGTCGAGGCGAGCATGAAGAACAGCAGCAACAGGAAGACCACGTCGATCAGCGCCGTCAGCCCTGTACCCCGGCGCTTCGGCCCGGCAGCCTCAACCCGCATGGATCCTGGCCCCCATCGGCCTGATCGGCACGGGATCGGCCTCGCGTGGCGGGGCCGGACGCGGCGGGTGGGTGAGCACCGCCGTGGCCAGCCGCTCCAGCTCCTGGCGTTCGACGTCGACACGCGCATCGAACCAGTGCAGCACGAAGGAGATCGGGATCGCGACCCCGAGACCGACCGCGGTTGTCAGCAGCGCCACCCAGATGCCGCCCGCCAGCCCCGCCGGATCGACGTCGCCACCGCTTGCCTCCAGAACCTTGAAGGCGTCAATCATGCCGATCACCGTGCCGAGCAGGCCGAGCAGCGGCGCCGCCTGCGCGATCGCCTCGAGACCACGCAGATAGGATCGCGACGCTGCCAGCGCCTGCGATGCGGCCTGTTCGACGCGCTCGCGCACATGCGCTGCGTCGCGCGCCTCGGCCAGCCCGTCCATGGCCACCCTCAGCACACCTGCGATCGGACCGCCGAGCGCCGCGATCTCCTGCCGCGCCGTGTCGATGTTGCCCCGGCACCACATCCCGACCGCCCGCGCGCAGGCGCGCCGATTGCGCCGCCCGAACCGGGCGAACTGGAGAAGCTTGGCGATGACGATGGTCAGCGCGACCACGGACAACGCCAGCAGGATCGCGACGATCGGACCGCCGAGATCGAGGAGGCCGCCGAGGCTCGTCAGAATGTCTCCCGCCGCGCTGTGCGGCGCGATCCCGACGGCCGTGCCGACATCGCCCGGTCCACCTGGCAGCGACTCCGGCCCTGGCGTTATACCGAGGCCGGCCGACCCGCCCGTCGTCTCGTCCATGCTCTCCTCCGGTCAGTCACCGGCTACCGCCGTGACGAAGGCGACCCCGTCGCGGCTGGTGACGTTGATCGCGGCGAGACAGGTCGCGGGGTCGAGCCCCTCGCCGACGCAATCCGTCACGTCGTTCAGCAGCACCCGGGCGATGGCTGGGCAGGCGAGATCGCGGATGTCGAATTGCTGGACGCGCGTACGGCCGGACGACAGCGGCCGCGGCTTGAGCAGCAGGAAGCGGATCACCCGCCCCTCGGCGTCGAACAGCACGGTCTCGACAGACATCGCCTCGATGTTGACATCGAGCCCATTGGTGAACATCAGCGTCAGACGACAGCCGCCGTCGATGTCCTCGAGCCGGTTGAGCTCGAGATCAAGCCGTCCGCGCGGCTCGTCGGTTGTGGCGGCAGCCGCCGGGCCGATGCAGGCGAGGAGGAGAAGGAGCGCCCGTACCGACCCGGCGACCGGCCACGGACCCCGTGTCACTTCACGCTGCCTGACGGCCGCACCCGCATCCCCCGACACCGGGACGGCCTGGTCCGGAGAGTGTGTGTTGCGTGACATAGGGTCCGGTTCCGTGATCTCAGGGCTTGTAGACCTCGGCCTCGGCGACCTGCTCGCCGACGACCCCGAAGCGCAGCGTCGCGGCGAACTTGGCGTTGAAGCCGGGCTGGAAGATCGGCGAACCGGACGCGACGTTCAGGTAGTTGCCGTAGGTCGTGTCGAAGAGGTTCTCGAGCCTGATATCGAAGCGAAGGTTGTCGTTCGGCTCATAGTTCGGCTCATAGGAGGCGAACAGGTTGACCAGCGTGTAGCCATCGATGATCGACGGCCGGAACGGAGCCCCTGGCACGAAGGCGAGGTTGTCGTAGGGCATCACCATCTGGGCCTCCGCGCCGAACACGAGCTTCTGGTCGAGCGCGCGGAAGCCGAGGCGACCGGTGACCTGGTTCGGCGGGATCGACCACAACGGGGTCGGCGTGCCACCGCTCATGTCCTGGCCCTGGATGCTGGCCAGCTGCACGCCGGTGAACATCCAGCCCGTGTCGTAGAGCGCCTCGAGCTCGAAACCCTCGATCTCGACCTTGTCGATGTTCTGGTACTGGGCACAGATCGGGATCGCCCAGGGCAGCGGAACGAACGGACAGCCGCTGCCGGGCACGAACGGGGACAGGTAGACCAGCCCGATATAGTTGTCGACGTCGTTGTGGAACCAGGATGCCTTGGCGCGGAACCCGTCACCCGGATTGAGGATGTTGTCGCGCGCGTAATTGAGGCCGATCTCCCACGTCTTCGCCGTTTCCGGTATGAGGTTCGGGTTGGGCAGGAACGGGAAGGCCACACCGGCAGGATGCAGGCCGGTCATCAACGTCTCGATGATGCTCGGCGAACGATAGCCCTCGGCATAGGTGCCGTAGAGCTGGGTGCCGGCCAGGAACGAGTCCTCGAACGGCTTGACGCCGACCGACAGGCGCGGCGAGACACGGTCGCCGCTGCTCGACACGCCTGTGCTCGGCCCGGTGCCGTCAAGCTTGTAGCCGTCCCAGCGCAGCGCGCCGATGATCTCGAGCCAGTTCGAGAACTCCACCTTGTCCTGGATGTAGGCGCCGTAGACCGACCGGGTGCCGGACGGGTTGTAGACGCCGGCGCCGCCCAGAGCGTCGATCGTCTCCGCGTCATCCTCGACCCAATCGCCGCCGACCGTCAGCGTGTGCCGCCAGGCCCCGGTGTCGAACCGCGCATTGTTCCACACATCGAAACCGTAGGTGCCGAGCGTGAAGTCGCGCGTCGAGCCGGGGGGCACGAACACCGGCAGGCCGGTCACCTGATCGTAGCGGGTCGAGCCGACCAGTGCCGTCTGCTTCTGGTCGGCGTCGGTGTAGAAGCCGCTCAGGGTGAAGTCGATCCACGGGGTCTCGGGCGCGGCGTAGGTGTACTTTCCGGTGAACTGGTTCTGCTCGAGCTGGACGTCCTGGACAATGCCGGACTCGTACCAGTCGTCGCGACTGCCGATCCAGCCAAGCGTGATCTCGTGGTTGTCGGCCGGTCGGATCTGCGTCTTCGCCATGCCGCCGAGCACCTCGTACTGGCTGAACGGCACCACGGTACCGTCGCCGTCCTTGTAGTCGTCGGCAGTCCGGTAGAGCACGTTGCCGATCACGTCGAAGGTCTGACCGTAGCGCGCCGCACCGGTGGCGCTCGCCATCCAGCCGTCGCCATTGGTCTCGTAGCGGCCCTTGACCGAACCGGCCGCGACCTCGTCCGGCTTGAGGAAGTCCGAAGCGGACTTGGTGTCGAACACGACCACGCCGCCGATGGCGCCGGAGCCGTACGTGTTGGAGGTCGGGCCGCGCACCACCGTGACCGCCTCGATCATCTCCGGTTCGATCCACACGGTGGAGGTGGAGCCATGGTCGTTGCGCTGGAAGTTGTTGCGCGCCCCGTCGAGGATCACCTGCACCCGGCCGAAATCCTGGAGGCCGCGGATGTTGATGCTGGTGCCGACACCGGTTGCGTCCTGCGACACGCTGGTGCCGACATTCGGCATGCCGAAGAAGATGTCGGCGGTGTCGGTGGGCTGCAGGATCTTGAGCTCTTCCGGCGTCACCACGCTGACCGACGCAAGCGCCTCGACGGCTTCCTGCTCGGTGCGGCTCGGAACGACGGTGATCTCCTCGAGCAGCACCGCCGCTTCGCTGGTCACATCGGCTTCCTGCGCAAGGGCAGCGCCGGCCGGAACCAGGGCGGTGCTCATCATCAGCACCGTCCGGGCCACTGCGCGCCCTCCATTCCACTTAGACATCCGTACCCCCAAGCCGTTGGTAGCTGACAGAAGCGCTTCCCGTTGAGGAAACGCGGCTGGCTACTCGACGCGGGGTCTTTGGCTCGCTGACGGCGACTGGCGCCACTGCCGGGTCACGCGGTCGAGAACCCGACGATAGTTGCGTTCTAGATTAATGCGACTATTACAGTCAAGTTTGAAACCGCACGGGTCCGGCCGGCCGAGCCGGATGCCGTCGCGAGATCCTGGAGACTGCAATGCGACCAGATCCCACCCGCCCCGCCACCCGCGGCGGAGTCGTGCCGCCAGAACCGGTGGCAGAGCCGGTCAGCCTCGATTCGGCCGAACTGTTCCGCGGAGCTCGCGAGGTCGTCATCGTCCACAACCGCGAGCGCTACATCCTGCGGATCACGCGCCAGGGGAAGCTGATCCTCAACAAGTGAACGGCAAGGGGGGCAGGATCTCGAGTCCTGACCGCACTGCCTGCCACCCGAGCCATGCCGACCCGCATACCAGCCCGGAGTTGTCCGCATGCCTTGCCTCCCACCGACGCTCGCAGCTGCCGCGACAGTGGCGATCTTCGCCGCCGCGGCCGTTCCCGCCGGAGCCGTCGAAGTCGTCGATGCCGACGACCGACACGTCGAGATCGCCGATTCCAGTCACGTCGTGTCCGTCGGCGGGTCCGTCACCGAGATCATCTACGCGCTCGGACTGGGCCACCGCGTCGCCGCGGTGGATTCCACCAGCCTCTATCCACCCGGCGTGTTGAGCGAAAAGCCGGTGGTCGGCTACATGCGCGCGCTGTCGGCCGAGGGCGTCCTGTCCACATCGCCGACGCTGATCCTCGCAGAAGAAGGCTCGGGACCGCCGGAGACGATCGAGCTCCTGGAGAAGGCCTCGGTTCCCTTTGTGCTGGTGCCGAGCGAGCCCGGCGCGGAGGGCGCGCTGGCGAAGATCCGGTTCGTGGCCGAGGCGATGGAGGTGCCCGAGCGCGGTGATCGGCTGGCCAGCCTGGTCGCCGAGGATCTCGAGACCGTCCGACGGGCCGTCCAGCACGTTCCGCGCAAGGCACGCGTGATGTTCATCCTCAGCCTATCGGACGGCCGCGTTCTCGCCGCCGGGGACGGCACGTCGGCCGCAACGATGATCGAGCTCGCCGGCGCAACCAATGCCCTCACGGGTTTCACCGGGTTCAAGCCGGTGAACAACGAGGCGATACTCGAGGCCGCGCCCGACGTCATCGTGATGATGGCGCGCGGCGACCACGCAGCGAGCCCGCAGGAGGTCTTCGCGCACCCGGCGCTCGCCGCGACCCCGGCCGCGACCATGCACCGGCTGGTGACGATGGATGGGCTCTACCTGCTCGGCTTCGGACCGCGGATCGCCCACGCCGTCCGCGATCTCGCCGCGGCGATCTACCCGTCGCTGGAGCTGCCGGACCTCGAGCCCCGCTCCTGGACGACAGGTGAGACGGAACCATGAGCGTCGGCGCCGCAATTGGCCGGGCGCCCGGTGACCGGACGGGGCTCGCCATCGCGCTGTCGGCCGGCCTCGCCGTGCTGCTCGGTGTCGTCGCGCTGCTGTCGCTCGCCGTCGGGCCGACCGGCTTCATCCCCGGCCGCGCGCTCGAGGTTGTGGCGCGCCACCTGACCACGGACGCGCTCGACGCCGCACAGGCGCGCGACGCGCTGATCGTGCTCGACATCCGTCTGCCGCGCACATTGCTCGGCATCGTCGTGGGCGCGGCGCTCGCGGTGTCCGGGGTCGTCATGCAGGGCCTGTTCCGCAACCCGCTCGCCGATCCCGGCCTCGTCGGCGTGACCTCGGGCGCGGCGCTGGCGGCGGTGTCGGTGATCGTGCTCGGCACCGGCAGCCTCACCCGGATCGCCCCCTGGATGACGGTCTATGTGCTGCCGGTCGCCGCCTTCGCCGGCGGCCTCGTCACGACGATCACCCTCTACAGGATCGCCACCCGGCGCGGCCGCACCTCTGTCGCCACCATGCTGCTCGCCGGCATCGCCATCGCCGCCCTCGCCGGAGCCGCCACCGGCCTTCTCGTCTTCATGTCCGACGACCGCCAGCTGCGCGACTTCACCTTCTGGAGCCTCGGCAGCCTCGCCGGCGCGACCTGGGACAAGGTCGCCGTCGCGGCGCTGTTCCTTGCGGTCGTCCTGGCAGCGTTGCCGAAGCTCGCCGCCGGTCTCGATGCGTTGCTGCTCGGCGAGGCGGAGGCCCGCCATCTCGGCGTCCCGGTGCAATCGCTGAAACGGCTCTCGGTGTTCGCCGTAGCGGCGGCGGTCGGTGCCTCGGTGGCGGTGGCGGGGCCGATCGGTTTCGTCGGTATCGTCGTCCCCCATCTCCTGCGCCTCGTCATCGGGCCGCGCCACGCCGGCCTGCTTCCCGCCAGCGCGCTGCTCGGCGGCGCGCTCCTGGTCGCCGCCGACATGGCGGCCCGCACCGTCGTCGCCCCGGCCGAACTTCCCATCGGCATCGTCACCGCGATCCTCGGCGCGCCGTTCTTCCTGTGGCTGCTCTTGCGGCAGCGGGCGATCGTGGACCTGTGATGATCGAGGCAAGCGGCATCTGCGTGCGTCTCGGCGGACGCGACATCCTCAGCGACGTCGCCATCGCCCTGCGTCCCGGGGAACTCTCCGTGATCGTCGGACCGAATGGCGCCGGCAAGACGACGCTGATGCGGGTGCTGGTCGGCGATCTCGTCCCAAGTGCCGGCAGCGTGCGATTCGCGGGACGGCCGATCGGCGACTGGCGGGAGGCGGACCTCGCCGCCCGGCGCGCCGTGCTGCCGCAGGCTTCCCAGCTCGCCTTCCCGTTCACCGTCCACGAGGTGGTCCAGCTCGGTGGCCGGGTCGCGGCCGGCGACCAGGGTCGCGCCGCCGACCGGATCGCAGAGAGTCTGGACCTGGTCGGACTGGCCGGCTACGGCCCGCGCTTCTATCAGCAGCTGTCGGGCGGAGAACAGCAGCGCGTGCATCTTGCCCGGGTACTGTGCCAGATCCGGCAGCCGGTGGCAGACGGCGAGCCGCGCTGGCTGTTCCTCGACGAGCCGACCTCGAATCTCGACATCCGCCACCAGTTCCAGGTGCTGTCCATCGCCCGGGACCATGCCGCCGCCGGTGGCGGCGCCCTGGCGATCCTGCATGATCTCAACATGGCGAGCCTGTTCGCCGACCGGATCGTCGTCGTCTCCGACGGCCGCATCGTTGCCGACGGGCCACCCGCGGAGGTGTTGACCGACGCGCTTCTGCACCGGGTGTTCGGCGTCCGGCTGCGGGTGAATGTCGCCCCCCTCGGCGGGGCGCCCTTCGTCCTGCCGCACAGCGCCATGGACGGGCGATAGCGCCCGCCGCGCATTGGCCCCCGTCGCGACGCCCCCTTGCGGCGGAGCGGGCGAGCGGCTACCTCCGCGGCCATGGCACCTCCGATCCTGCTCCTCCAGGACATCCGGTTGACCTTCGGCGGCACGCCGCTGCTGACGGGCGCCGAGCTGTCGGTCGGCGCCGGCGAGCGCATCTGCCTCGTCGGGCGCAACGGCTGCGGAAAGTCGACCTTGTTGAAGATCGCCGCCGGCGCGGTGGAGGCCGATTCCGGGCGCCGCTTCGTCCAGCCGGGCCGGACGTTGCGCTATCTCCCGCAGGAGCCGGACCTCGGCGGCCAACCGACGACGCTCGCCTATGTCACCTCAGGCCTCGGCCCGGCCGACGATCCACATGCAGCGCGCCGACTCCTGGAGGCGCTCGGCCTGACCGGCGGGGAGGACCCCGCCAGACTGTCGGGCGGCGAGGCGCGCCGCGCCGCGCTCGCCCGCGCGCTGGCGCCGCGCCCGGACATCCTGCTTCTCGACGAACCGACCAATCACCTCGACCTGCCGGCGATCGAATGGCTGGAACAGGAGTTGAAGGCGTCCGGCGCCGCCCTGGTCCTGATCAGCCACGACCGCCGCTTCCTCGAGGCCCTGTCCGACGTCACCATCTGGCTCGACCGCGGCACCACGCGCCGACTCGATGCCGGCTTCAGCCGCTTCGAGGCGTGGCGCGACGGGCTGCTCGAGGAGGAGGAGCGCGATCTGCACAGGCTCGGGCGCAAGATCGCGATGGAGGAGGACTGGCTGCGCTACGGTGTCACGGCCCGACGCAGGCGCAACCAGGGCCGTCTGCGGGCCCTCCAGGATCTGCGCAAGGCGCACCGTGAGCATCGCCGGGCGACCGGCACCGCGCGCATGGCCGCCGCCGAGGCAGCGGTCTCGGGCAAGCTCGTCATCGAAGCCGACGCGATCTGCAAGTCCTACGGAGATCGCCGCATCGTCGACGGCTTCTCGACCCGTATCCAGCGCGGCGACCGCGTCGGCATCGTCGGCCCCAACGGGGCCGGCAAGACCACGCTGCTGTCGATGCTGACCGGCGATCTTGCCCCCGATTCCGGCACCGTGCGGCTCGGCACCAATCTCGAGATCGGCAGCCTCGACCAGCGCCGCGCCAGACTCGACCCGGACATGAGCCTGCGCGATACGCTGACCGGCGGACGCGGCGATCAGGTCATCGTCGACGGCAAGCCGCGTCACGTTGTCAGCTACATGAAGGACTTCCTGTTCGCACCCGAACAGGCGGGCTCGCCGGTCAAGGCCTTGTCAGGCGGCGAGCGCGGGCGGCTGATGCTGGCACTGGCCTTCGCCAGGCCCTCCAACCTGCTCGTGCTCGACGAGCCGACCAACGACCTCGATCTCGAGACGCTCGACCTCCTGCAGGAGCTTCTCGCCGACTATGCCGGGACCGTGCTGCTGGTCAGCCACGACCGCGACTTCCTCGACCGCACCGTCACCTCGGTCATCGCCGCGGAGGGCGATGGGCGGTGGGTCGAGTATGCCGGCGGCTATTCCGACATGCTCGCGCAGCGGCGCGGCGGGTCGGCCGAGGGCGACGAAGGCACCGGCCGACCCCGCCGTCAGCGCCCGGACGCAGCACCCGCTGCTACCGCGCCGACGCCCCATCAGCCGAAGCGGCGGATGTCCTACAAGGACAAGTTCGCGCTGGAGACGCTTCCGGCGCGGATCGCCGAGCTCGAGGCGGCGGTGGCGACGCTGCGCCGCCGGCTCGAGGATCCGCAGATCTACACCCGCGATCGCGACGCCTTCGCACGGCTGACCGCCGAGCTTCAGGCCGCCGAGGCGGAGCTGGCCGGCGCCGAGCAGCGCTGGCTGGAACTGGAACTGCTCCGCGAGGAGGTCGAGACCGGAAGCTGAGCCGCCTTGCAGGAGATGATGGCGGACATCCTCACGTCGCGTTACAACAGCGCGCATGCGCATCACCTACCGGGTGTTTCTCGTTGGCGGCATACCGATTGCCATAGCGGCGGCGATCGCGGCGGTGGCGTGGATCCTGTTGAACGAGGCCGAGCGGGCGCGGTCCGGCGCGGTGCTGGCCGGTGCCACCTACCGCAATCTGCTGATCGCGATGATCGCCCGCGACGAGTACATCAATGCCTCGCCGGCCAACCGTGGCCCGCAGGTCGAGCGTTTCAATTCGTACGCCCGCGATGCCCGCGGCAATCTCGAACAGTTGGCCGCCGTCGCCCGTGCGCCGGCCCTGCGCGATGCCGCGGCCGCCTCGCAGGAGGCGTTGACCCGCTATGTCGACAGCATGTCGGCGTTCATCCAGTCGACCGTCGAATACGACCGGCTGCTCGCCGAGATGGCCGAGCGCGTGGCGCAACTCATCGCGCTGTCGGAGGAGGCGCGCGAGCGGCAGCGCTCGTCCAATGCAGACATCATCGCCACCCTGCGCGAGCGCGACGCCGGCTTCCGGCTGATCCGCCGGCTCGTCGACAGCGCCGAGGAGCTGCGCACGGCGGTGGTATCGGCCGAATTGCACGCGGCCATGCTGCTGCTGACCTCGCGGCCCGGCATCACCGAGACCCGCGAGCGGCAGCTCGCCTTCGATCTGACCCGCCTCGGCCATGCCGTGGCGGTCCTCGAGGCGACGCTCGGGCCGCGCGATCCCCCGGCGATCGCCACGCTGAAGGCGCTGTGGGCAGACTATGAAACGGCGATCAACGGATTTCTGAATGCCGGCCCGCAGCGGATCCTGATCGCGGATCATGCGATCTCGGGTGCCGGACAACGCATCGCCGAATGGTCCGACCGGCTGCTAAAGGTGAAGACTACCGAGCAGCGGGCGCTCTACGAGGAGATCGCCCAGCTCGTCGCCTATTCGGTCGAGGCCAACGAGACCGAGCGCACCACCCAGAACGTCGCGCTGGAAGTGCTGAAGCTGGGCCAGCGGACCGCGGCCGCCCTGTCGCAGCGCGACACGCAGGCGACCTCCCATATCCTTCAGGAAAGCGCCAGCCTCGCCGAACGCGTCGCCTCGCTGCCGATCTCGCCGCTGATCCAGAGCGAGATGATCGACGCTGTCGATCAATGGCGCGATGGCCTGTCCAACGCGACCGAGGTGCTGCGCCAGCAGAACGCGCGCATCGCCGAGATGGACGGCACCGCCGTGACCATGGTGCAGGGCGCGCGGGCCCTCAACGACCTGTTCACCTCGGACGCCGAGAAGATCGGCGACACCATCCGCAACATCCTGATCTTCGGCGCTGCGGCCGGCCTTCTGTTCGGGGCCGCCACCGCCTATGTCGTTGCCCGTTCGATCACCCGGCCGCTGCTCAGGGTACAGCAGGGCATGGTGGACCTCGCCGCCGACCCGCTCGCCCGCCCGATTGCCGACGCCGACCGGCGCGACGAACTGGGCGAGATGGCGCGGGCCGCCAATTTCTTCGTCGCCGAGATCGGCAAGCGCGAGCAGGCGCTGATGCGCGCCAAGGAGCGCGCCGACAGCGCCCTGACGGACCTGCAGCGCGCGCAGGCCGATCTCATCCAGGCCGAGAAGCTCGCCTCGCTCGGCCAGCTCGTTGCCGGCGTCGCCCACGAGATCAACACGCCGATCGGCATTGCCCTGACCACGGGCACCCAGCTCGCCGAGGAGGTGCAGCGTTTCAACCGGGCGGCCGGAAGCGGCCAGCTCCGCCGCTCGGATCTGAAGCGTCTGACCGAGAGGATGTCGGAGGGCGCCACGCTGCTGTTCGCCAACCTCAACCGGGCCGCCGAGCTTGTCCACAGCTTCAAGCAGGTCGCCGCGGATCAGGCCGGCGGCGGGCGGCGCAGCTTCGACATGCGCACCTGGCTCGACGAGCTGACCACCAGCCTCGGCCCGGCCCTGCGCAGGTCCGGCCATGTGCTCGACATACACTGCCGGGACGGCCTGGAGATGAATACCTATCCCGGTGCGCTCGGTCAGGTTCTGACCAACCTGATCATGAACGCGCTCACCCACGCCTATGACGAGGGACAGGTCGGCCGGATGACACTCGTCGTCGACGAGCCGGCCGCCGATATGGTGCGCATCGTCTTTCGCGACGACGGCCGGGGTATCGCCCCGGCGTTTCTGCACCGCGTGTTCGACCCGTTCTTCACGACCGGACGCAGCCGCGGATCGACGGGCCTCGGACTGCACATCGTCTACAATCTCGTGACCAATACGCTGCACGGCAAGATCGACATCGACAGCACGCCGGGCAGCGGCACCATCTTCGTGATCGAGCTTCCCGTCTCGCTCGATGCGGAGGCGGATCACCACGTCCCCGTAGAGGCCTGAGGGAGAAGCAGCGTGAAACGTACCGCCGTTCTCGCCGCCGGACTGGCGGCCGGTCTCCAGGCCGCCGCGCCGGCTGGCGCCAAGACCTTGGTGTATTGTTCGGAAGGCACCCCGGAATCGCTCAATCCGCAGCTCGTCACGACGACGACCGGCCTCAATGCGGCCCGCCAGATGTTCAACAATCTCGTCGAGTTCATCCCCGGCACGACCACGCTGCGGCCCGCGCTCGCCGACTCCTGGACGATCTCGCCGGACGGCACCGAATACACGTTCCACCTGCGCGACAACGTGCGGTTCCAGTCCAACGACATATTCACGCCAACGCGGCCGCTGAATTCCGACGACGTTCTGTTCTCGCTCGAGCGGCAGTGGAAGGAGGATCACCCCTATCACGGCGTGTCCGGCGGCCGCTTCGACTACTTCAAGGACATGGGGATGCCGGACTTGCTGAAGTCGATCGAGAAGATCGACGACCGTACCGTCCGCATTACCCTCGCCCGACCCGAGGCGCCCTTCCTCGCCAATCTGGCGATGCCCTTCAACGCGATCCTGTCGGCCGAGTATGCCGCCCAGCTGCTCGAGGCCGGCACGCCGGAACTGCTCGACGAGAAGCCGCTCGGCACCGGTCCGTTCGTCTTTCGCGGTTTCCAGAAGGATGTGGCGGTGCGCTATGGCGCCTTCGACGACTACTGGGAGGGCCGCCGGCCGCTTGACACCCTGGTGTTCTCGATCACGCCCAACGCCGCGGTCAGGCTCACCAAGCTGAAGGCCGGCGAATGCCACGTCATGGCCTTCCCCAATCCGGCCGACATCGGCCGTATCGCCGAGGATCCGTCGTTGCGGCTGCTGCAGCAGGAAGGGCTGAATATCGGCTATCTCGCGCTGAACACGCAGAAGCCGCCCTTCGACGACGTGCGCGTGCGCCATGCCATCAACATGGCGATCGACAAGCAGGCCATCATCGACGCCGTTTACGGGGGCGCAGGAGTGGTGGCGAAGAATCCGATCCCGCCTACCCTGTGGTCCTACAACGACGATATCGAGGATTTCCCCTACGACATCGCGGCGGCCCAGCAACTGCTCGCAGAGGCCGGCTACCCGCAGGGATTCGAGTCCGACCTCTGGTACATGCCGGTCAGCCGCCCCTACAACCCGGATGCACGGCGCATCGCCGAGATGATCGCCAGCGATCTCGCCAGGATCGGCATCCGGCTGGAGCTGGTCACGCAGGAGTGGAGCGATTACCGAATCTCGCTGCAGAACGGCGAGCACGCGATGGCGCTCTATGGCTGGACCGGCGACAATGGCGACCCGGACAACTTCCTGCACGTGCTGCTCGGCTGCACCGCGGCACGCATCGGCGGCAACAACGTCGCGCGCTGGTGCGATCCCGAGTTCGACGCCCTTGTCAATGCGGCGAAGCTCACATCTGACCAGGAGGAGCGCACGGCGCTCTACCGCAAGGCGCAGGAGATCTTCAAGCGCGAATCCCCCTGGGTGCCGCTGGCCCATTCGGTGGTGTTCATGGCCGAACGCAAGGAGGTCGAGGGTTTCAGGATGGATCCGCTCGGCCGGCAGCCCTTCGACGGGGTCGACCTGAAGCCGTGAAACGGACTGCCGTGCCAGCCGCCGGACGGAACCATCTGGGGTTGCGGCTCCGGGCCGGCTCCGCGACGGCGGTCGCCGACCCGCAGTGCATGATGCAGCGATCCCAAGGAAGCGTCGGTCGCGCGGACGTGGCGCTTGCCAACCGCACCGATCTCGACCGGGTGCGAGCCCGCAGCCTGATCGGGCGGCTCTACGCCGCCCGTCCGTACCCGCCGCCGCCGGGCGTCACCATCAGCACCTCGTCGTCGGGCTGCATTTCCAGCTTGCGGGCGACATTGACCGGCTTGCCATTGATCTCGTAGCGGCCGGGCGCGCCGTTGCCCCCGCCGTCGAGGCCTTCGGGCCCCTCCTTCAACCGGCTCGGAATGGCATTGAGCAGCCAGGTCGAGCCGGAGCGCATGCGGAACCCGATGATCTGGCCGTCGCCGCCGCGCTGACGCCCCGCGCCGCCGGTGCCGCGCGCCAGCTCCTTGCAGGTGAACTCGATCGGGAAGGCCGCCTCCAGAACCTCGGTCGGCACGGCGGCAACGCCGGTCGGGTAGCAGATCGCCGACAGGCCGTCCTTCATCGCCCGCGCGCCCATGCCGCCGGAATAGTTGAACATCGAGCTCGTGAACGGCTTGCCCGATCGGTCGCGGCCCTGGATCTGGATCGTCCACACCGCGCCGGAGCCCTCGGCCACCACGCGCTCGGGCGCGACATGCGCCAGCGCCTTGAGGATCGGAAACGGCACATACATGCCGACCACATGCCGGGCATTGACCGGCGCCGGATACCTCGCGTTGACGATGCAGGAATCCGGCGCCACCACCTTGATCGGGGCGAGCGAGCCGAAGTTGTTCGGCAGCTCGGGGTTCAGCGTCGAGCGCACCGCGAAGGTCGCGTAGGCGTGCGTGTAGGCCGGCACGACGTTGATGCCGATCGGACTGGGTCCGGACGACCCCTCGAAGTCGATGGTGATGTCTCCGGCCTCCCGGTCGATGGTGACCGCCGTATGCAGCGTGATGATCTCGCCGCTGGGGACGTCGAACCGGCTCTCGCCATGCCAGGTGCCGCCCGGCAGCTGGGAGATCGCCTTGCGGGTCGCCATCTCCGAGCGCGTGATGATCTCGTCGGCGAGTTCCTCGATGTCGTCGAGCCCGTAGCGGTCGCACATCAGGTTGAGCCGTTCCGCGGCGATGCGGCCGCTGGCGACCTGCGCCCCGAGATCGCCGAACAGGGCGTCGGGCGTGCGGACGTTCCGGCGCAGCATCGCATGCAGGGTCGCATTAGCGACTCCCCCCTCGTAGAGCTTTAGCACCGGAATCCAGAGGCCTTCCTCGTGGATGTCGCGCGCCCCCGAGCCGACGCCGTAGCCGCCGATGTCGGTGTGATGGATGGTCGAACCGCAATAGCCGATGATCCTGCCCTTCCGGAAGATCGGCGTCAGCACGGTAATGTCGAAGAAGTGTCCCGCCGACATCCACGGATCGTTGGTGATCAGCACGTCGCCAGGCTTCAGCGTTTCCGGCGGGATCTCCCTCAGGAGGTTGCGTGCTGCCGCCGCCAGCGAATTGATGTGGCCGGGCGTGCCGGTCACCGCCTGCGCCACCATCCGGGCGCGCCTGTCGAACAAGGCGTTGGCGAGGTCGCCGGCCTCGCGCACCACTGGCGAGAATGCGACCCGCTGCAGAGCGCGGGCCTGCTCGCTGACGATCGAGATCAGATTCGACCAGAGGATTTCGAGTTCGATACCGTCCATTGCGCAACGCCTCATGATTCAGCCGTCACGGCTGTCACCATTGCCGATCGTCAACCCGAACGGTGACCCGGTCGATCCGGGATCGGCAGGGTACGGCAGCATGACCGTCGCGCCCCCGAAACCGGCTCTGCGCGCCGCTGCGGCCGGGATGACGGCGGATACTCTGGATGCCATGGCAAAACTCCATCTCAGGCCGCCCGCTTGCGCGCGATGAGGCTGCCGCTGTCGTCGAGTTCGAGCCGCCATCCCGCCAGCACGAAGATCGTCGTCTCGCGCTCCTCCACGATGACCGGCCCCTCGATCGCCTGGCCGGGGCAGAGCGCATTGCGGTCGTAGACCGGCACGTCGACCGGCGTTTCGGCGAGATGCACGGGTCGGGTCCGCTTGGGGCGCGCCGGTTCGGCCGGAAAGGCGACCTTCGCCTCGCGTGCCGGCGGCCTGCCCTGGGCGATCACGCGCCAGCTGACGACCTCCACCGGCATGTCGGCGAGCGTCAGGGCATAGACCTTCTCGTATTCCGCCTCGAAGGCCGCGCGCAGGCGGGCCGGATCGCCGATCGTGCGCGGATCGGCGTCGAACGCCACCGAGACTTCCGACTGCTGGCCGACATAGCGCATGTCGGCAGCGAAGCCGAACCGCGCCTCCTCGGGTCTCAACCCCGCTTCCGCGAGCGCCGCCGTGCCTTCGGCGATCATTGCGTCAAGCGTCCTGCCGAGCCTTGACCAGTCGATCGCCTCGAGCCGCGCCAGTTCGCTGCGCACCAGATCGATCCTGGTTGGCGAAACCAGCGTCCCGAAGGCAGACAGCACGCTCGCAAGCGGCGGATAGATCACCATGCTCGCGTCGATCAGCGAGGCGACCTTGCAGGCATGAACGGGCCCGGCACCGCCGAAGGCCAGCATCGGCAGGCCGCGATAGTCGACGCCGCGGTCCGTGGCATGGGCGCGCGTGGCGGCGGCCATCTGTTCGCACACCACCTCGAAGACACCGAGCGCGGCCTTCTCGGGGCTGACGCCGAGCTTCGCGCCGAGCCGCCCCAACGCCGTCCGCGCCGCAGCGGCGTCGAGCTTCATGTCGCCGCCCAGGAAATTGTCCGGGTCGAGGATGCCGAGCACCACGTCGGCGTCGGTGACGCAGGGCTCGGTGCCGCCCCGCCCGTAGCAGACCGGGCCGGGATCGGAGCCGGCGGAGTCCGGCCCCGTCTTCAGCAGGCCGAGCGAGTCGACTCGGGCGATCGAGCCGCCCCCGGCGCCGATCTCGATCATGTCGATCGACGGCACCGTGATCGGCATGCCGCTGCCCGGCTTGAACCGGTAGCGCCGGTCGACCTCGAACTCGCCGGTGACCAGCGGCTCGTGGTCGAGGATCACACACGCCTTGGCCGTCGTCCCGCCCATGTCAAACGACATCAGATCGGGAATGCCGAAGCGGCGCGAGAAGTAGCTCGCCACCAGAGCCCCCGCCGCCGGCCCGGATTCGATCATCCGCACCGGATTGCGTCCGGCGGTCGCAGCGCCGACCACGCCGCCGCTCGACAGCATGATCAGCGGCTGCTGGGCGAAGCCGCGGGCAGCGAGGCGCGCGGTCAGGGCTTCGAGATAGGGCCTGGTTATCGGCTCGGTGTAGGCGTTGATCGCGGTGGTGGAGGCGCGCAGATACTCGCGCATCTGCGGAGCGATATCACTCGACAGTGACACGAACAGCTCCGGCGCCGCCTCTGCCAGCGCCGCCCCGACGGCCTTCTCGTTGGTTGGATTCTTGTAGGAATTGAGCAGGCAGACGGCGACGGACTTGACCCCCTTGGCCTTCAGTTCCTCCGCGATCACCCGGACTTCGGCCGGATCGACCGCCAGCCCGATCCCGCCGTCGGCATAGGTGCGTTCGGCCAGCGTGAAGGTCAGCTCGCGGCTGATCAGCGGCTCGGGGAACTCGATCTGCGGATCGTACATGTCGTAGCGGTGCTCGTTGCGGATGTAGAGCACGTCCCGGAACCCGCGGGTCAGGATCAGCGCCGTCGGGGGGCCCTTGCGCTCGATGAGCGCATTGGTGACGACGGTCGTGGCATGGACGACGACGTCGTCCACCGCGGCCGGACCGATCCCGGCACGCCCCAGCACCATGTCGACACCGCGGAAGAATCCCTCCAGCAGATCATGATGGGTGGTCAGCGTCTTGTCGACGAAACTGCGGCCGTCGTCGGACAGGAGGACGATATCGGTGAAGGTTCCGCCGATATCGACCGCCAAGGCGTAACGCGTCATGCAGGATACTCCGTGCAGCCCAGATTCTCGGAAATGCGTCGCGCCGCCTGCAGCACCGAGGCGACGAGCGCGGCCGGCGGCTCGGCGGGCACGTGCTGCAGCGAGCCGGCGACGGTGATGGTGGCAATGAGGTCGCGGCCGGCACCGAAGATCGGTGCGGCGAGCGCGTTGACCCCGACAAGCGTCTGCTCGGGGGCGGTGGCCCAGCCACGCCGGCGGGTGGCCTCGACCTCGGCTTCCAGCACCTTCAGATCGGTGTTGGTGTGCGGGGTCCAGCGCTTCAGCGGCTTGCCGCGTACCGCGGTCCACAGTCGCGCCGGCCCGAAGGCGAGCGCCACGCGCCCCTGCGCGGAGGAATGGAATGCGAGCAGCGCGCCGGGCCGCGTCACGATCTGCACCGGCGAATGGGCGCGCACGATGTCGAGAACGCGCATTCCCTCCGGCTCGACGCTCGACAGCGTGACGGTCTGGCCGGTGTCCCTGCGCAGCTGCACCATCGCCGCGCGCGCCTCGGTCAGCAGCCGGGTCGAATCGGCGACGGCTTGACCGAGATGGAACAGCCGCAGTGTCAGCCGGTATCTCTCGGTGGCAGGATCCTGCGAGACGTAGCCGAGCGCCTTCAGCGTACGCAGGTAGCGGAAGGTGCGGGTCTTCGGCATGCCGAGCGCCTTGGCGAGGTCCGTGACGCCGATCGGCTCGCCGAGCGCGGCCATCTCCTCGATCACCTGGAAGGCAGCGCGCAGCGACTGGATGCCGGATGGCGGATGCGCGTCCACCGACGCTTTCGGGGTGGCTGGCGGGTCGATCAGGTCGGTCATTGCGGGAACAGCCTTGGCAAGGTGAGCGTCACCTCCGGCACGAAGGCGACGAGAACCAGCACGGCGATGCAGATCGCGATCATCGGCAGGGCGGCGCGGCTGACGCCCTCGATCGGCACACGGCCGATCGCCGAGACGATGAACAGGCACAGGCCGACCGGCGGCGTGATCATGCCGATCATCAGGTTGAGAACGACCATCACGCCGAACTGGACGGGATCGAGCCCGATCACCCGGATCACCTCGATCAGGATCGGCATCACCAGGATCAGCGCCGCCAGCGGCTCGAGGAACAGCCCGAGCAGCAACAGGAGCGCGTTGATCAGCAGCAGCAGCAGGGCCGGCTCGCGCGTGATCCCCAGAAGACCATGGGCAATCTGGCGCGGCACGTTCTCGAAGCCGAGCACGAAGGCGGTCATGCTGGCCATGGCGACGATCAGCATGATTCCCGCCGACAGAGTCGCCGTCTCGAACAGCGCGATCCACATCTCGCGGACTCCCATCGTCCGGTAGAGGACCAGCGCCAGCAGCAGCGCGTAGAGCGCCGCGATCGCCGCCGCTTCCGTCGGCGTGAACACGCCGGACTTGATGCCACCGACGATGATGACGGGCAGGAGCAGCGCCGGCAGGCCGCGGATCAGCGAGCGCCGTCGCTCGCCCGCCGGCAGCACCGGCGAAACCGGATGGCCCTCGATGCGCGCCTTGACCAGCACGTAGACGAGCAGCGCCAGGCAGAGCAGCAGTGCCGGCCCGATGCCGCCGAGGAACAGGTCGGCGATAGAGGTCCCCGACAAGACCCCGTACAGGATCAAGGCCAGCGACGGCGGGACCAGCGGCCCGAGGATCGAACTTGTGGCAACCAGCGCGGCGGCGTAGCGGGGATCGTAGCCATCGCGCTTCATCGCCGGGATCAGCACGCTTCCGAGCGCGGAGGCCTCAGCCGTCGCCGCGCCGCTGACGCCGGAGAACAGCATGCTGGCAATAACCGTCACCGCCGCCAGCCCGCCGCGGATGCGCCCGACCACCGTCTGCGCCAGCTTGACGATCTCCTCGGTGATGCCGCCGGCATTCATGAAGCTGCCGGCAAGCAGGAAGAACGGGATCGTCAGCAGCACGAACTGATCGATGCCGGCGATCATCCGCTGCGGAAAGGCGATCAGCAGATGGGTATGGCCGATGATGAACAGGTAGGCGAGCGAGGCCAGTCCCAACGCCAGGGCGACCGGCACGCCGATCAGAAGAAAGGCGGTGAAGCCGCCCAGATAAGCGATCACAGCTGGTTTCCTCCGGCATCCGGGAAGCTTGGCCGGGCACCCGAGACGAGCGCGCCAAGGCAGCCGGCCAGATGGATCGCGACATGGACCGCCAGCAGCGCGCTCCCGACCGGAATCGCCACATAGACCCAGAACAGCGACAGCCCTGCCGGACCGCTGCCGCCGAGGATGTCGTTCCAGATGAAGTCGGCGGCCGGCATTCGCTGTCCGTCGGCGAATTGCGCATAGCGCCAACCGTAGACGACGAGGAAGCCGAGCAGGACGAGGACCGCGCTGTCGGCGAGGACGGCGGTCAGCGCCGCCGCCCGCGCCGGCAGCGCGTCGACCAGAATGCGCATCGCGGCGATCTCGCCGCGCTGATAGGCGATCCCGCAGGCCAAGAACGACACCCAGATCAGCAGGTAGCGGCAGACCTCCTCGGCCCAGATCAGCGATGCGTTCAGTCCGTACCGGAAGAAGACCTGCACGCACATGATGGCGAACAGGAGCGCCATCATCAGGCCAAGCAGACCGACCATTACGGCGCGGTAGATCCTGGCGATGCCTGTCGATGGTGCTGTCATGACGGCCTTTCGCTCCCGCAGTCGGCAAGGCGGTCCCGACCCGGCGCCGCTTCGCATCGGCGGCCGGCGGCCGGGCAGCCCGGTTCGCGACGTCAGGCTTTCTCGAACGTGTCCGTTTGGTAGGTCACCAGATGGAGGTAGTCCCGGCGCAGCGGCGAGAATACGTCGAGGTTGAGCACCGGCTCGTCGCCGACCACCTCCCCGCAATGCACGACGTCGGGCGGGATGCGGACGAGGCCGCCCTCTTCGACCTCGACGGTCTCGTCGCCGATGAAGAAGCGCATGCGCCCCTTGACGACCATCACCAGCTGCTCCTCGGGATGGGAATGCGGGCGCACCTCCATACCCGGCTGCAGCCAGTTCATGCACAGCATCACGTCGTTGCCGCGGAAGCCGGCCCGGGAGACGCCCGGGCGCACATGCTCCCGGGGCAGATCTTCCCAGCGATAGGCCCTCGTCCTGCCCATCTTCACGAGCCCTTGCGGACCGTTGCGATGAACTCGCCGATCAGCGGGTCCTTGGCGGACCACTGCTCGACCACCGGCGCCGTCCTGGCCCGCATCTCGTCGAGGTTGTCGAGCTGGTTGATGGTGACGCCCTTGGACTTCAGCTCGGCGGCAACACGGGCCTCGTCGTCGCGCACGAAGGCATAGTGCTCGGCGATGGTCTCGTGGCCGGCCTCGACGAGCGCCTGCTTGATGTCGTCGGGCAGTCCGTCGAATCTGGCCTGGTTCATGATGAGGATCCCCGGCCAGAAGTAGTGGCCGGTGAGCGTGACTTCCCTGGCGTTCTGGTAGAGGTTCTCCGACTCGATCGAGGACAGGTTGATCTCGACCGCGTCGATCACGCCAGTCTCGAGGCCGGAATAGACCTCGCCATAGGGCATGCCGACCGGATTAGTGCCGACTGCCTCCCATGTCGCCTTGTGCAGCGGGATCGGCACGATGCGTGTCTTCAGGCCCTGGAAGTCGGCGAGCGACTTCACCGGTTTCGCACGGCTGAGGAAATGGCGCAGGCCGGCTTCGTAGTAGGATAGCCCCTTCATGCCCTTCTCGGACAGGCTGTCGAGGATCTTCTGCCCGACCGGTCCGGCGAGGACTGCGGCAAGCTGGTCGTAGCTGGTCACCACGAAGGGGAGCTGCAGCGCGTCCACGGCGACCGCGCCGGCAGCCAGCGGGAAGGTCGGCGAGGAGACCAGCGCGCCATCGATGGTGCCGAGCTGGACGCCCTCGAGGAGCTGCTTGTCGTCGCCGAGCTGCCGGTCGCCGATCACCTCGATCTCGACGCGGCCCCCGGTCTTCTCGGCGACCGCCTTGGCGAACATCTCGACGCCGGTCTGGAAGGCATGTCGGCTCGACGCCGCATGGCCGAACTTGAACGTGTAGTCGGCGGCCGTAGCCGGCCCATGGATCATCGACAGGGCGACCGCGGCGCCCGCGAGCAGGGTGCTGACCCTCATTGGTTTCCTCTTTTGTTTCTCATAGTGAAACGCTGTTGCAAGATAAAGTACAAATGACCTGCCAGATCTTGTCAAGCCAGTACCCGGCAGCACGCTGCGGATGCCTGCAGACGCCAGGCTGGTGAGGCGCCCTGCCTCGTCGATGGTCGCGGCAAGGATCTGTCCGTCGCGGAGGCCGGTCGCGACCATCAGCGCCGATGTGGCCGGTCCATGCCGCAACGATCCGACCTCCTCGCGGCCGGTAGCGCGCCGATGAGAAGGCGACGCGCCTTGCTGCGCTGCCGGGCAAGCTGTTGTGACGCTGACGGGGCTGGCAACCTGCTGGCCGTGCGGCTAGCTTGGCGCCCGCGAACTCGGACAGTGGAGGCACGGGACATGGCACACACGAACAGGATCGCGATGGTGACGGGAGCCGGAACCGGCGTCGGCAAGGCGGTGGCCCTGGGTCTGGCGCGCGCGGGTTACGCCGTCGTGCTCGCCGGCCGCCGGCAGCAGCCGCTGGACGAGACCCGGGCCGAGATCGAGTCCGCCGGCGGCACCGCGATCGCGGTTCCCACCGACGTCAGCGATGCGGGCTCCGTGGCCAACCTGTTCGCGACGACCAGGCAGCGCTTCGGGCGCCTTGACGTGCTGTTCAACAATGCCGGCATCGGCGCTCCGCCGGTACCCCTCGAGGATCTGACCATCGAACAGTGGAAGGCCGTGGTCGACATCAACCTCACCGGGATGTTCTTGTGCATCCAGGAATCGTTCCGGATCATGAAGGATCAGACGCCGCGCGGCGGCCGCATCATCAACAACGGCTCGATCTCGGCCCATGCCCCGCGGCCGAACTCCGCCCCCTACACCGCCACCAAGCACGCGGTGACCGGTCTCACCAAGTCCGCCTCGCTCGACGGCCGCAAGTACGACATCGCGGTGGGACAGATCGATATCGGCAATGCCGCAACGCCGATGACCGAGCGCATGCCCCAGGGCGTGCCGCAGGCCGATGGAACCCTGAAGCCCGAGCCGACCATCGACCCGGTCCATGTCGCCGACGCCGTGGTGTTCATGGCGGGCATGCCGCTCGACACCAATGTCCTGACCATCACGGTCATGGCAACGAAGATGCCCTTCGTCGGTCGCGGCTGAGGCATCCGGACCTCCCGCGAGCATCTGGCGCAGGCATGTTCGGCGAATGGTTGTGGGCGGTTTTCACGGTGTCGGCCGCCGGCGCCCAGACCATGCGCAACGCCATGCAGAAGGAACTGACGGCAAGCCTCGGCACCGTCGGCGCAACCCATGTCCGCTTCCTGTTCGGCTTCCCGTTCGCCCTGGTGTTCCTGGCGATTGCGGTCGTTGCCACCGGCGCTCCGCCGGCGCTGCCGGATGCAGCGGCGCTGGCCTGGACCGCAGCGGGCGCCGGCGCCCAGTTCGTCGCCACCGCCCTGATGCTGGCGGCCATGGAACTGCGCTCGTTCCTGGTGGCAACTGCCTACACCAAGACGGAACCGGTCCTCGTGCTGATGTTCGCGGTCGTGGTCCTCGCGGAGGTGCCGACGCCGGCGCTGATCGCGGCGGTCCTGATCGCCACCGGCGGTGTCCTGATGATGTCGTGGCCGGGGACGACGATGGCGGGCAGCAGCCTGCGCGCAGCCGCCTACGGGCTCGGCTCGGCGGCACTGTTCGCCATGTCGGCTGTCTGCTATCGCGGCGGCATCCAGGCGAGCGCCAGCCCGAGCTTCATCGTCGCGGCCTCTTCCACCCTCGTTGTCGCACTGGCGCTGCAGGCCGCGACCGTCACCCTCGTCCTGCTCGTCCGGCGGCGTGGGACGCTCGCCGCCATCCTCGGCCGCTGGCGCCAGTCGATGACGGCCGGCTTCCTCGGCGCACTCGCCTCGCAGTTCTGGTTCCTCGCCTTCGCCCTGCAAGGCGCCGCAGCCGTGCGCACCCTGGCGCTGGTGGAGATCCTGTTCGCCCAGATGGTGTCGCGGCGGCTGTTCGATCAGCGCACCACGCGCGCCGAGGCGATCGGCATCCTCCTCCTCGTCTCAGGCGTCGCGCTGATCCTGGCGGGGACATGATCGCCTGCGCTTGTGAGCTCCCGCACGGATCGTTAACGTCGGTCCTGGTCGTCGTCGGCACCGAAGCAGGCCCGGGAAGGACGTCCGACAGACATGCGAACGCTGACGCAGCACGCGACAGACGAAATCCGCAGATGGATTCTCGACGGCTCCATCGGTCTGGGAGAGCCGCTCTCCGAAAGCCTGCTGGCGGCCCGATTCGGCTATTCCAAGACGCCGATCCGCGAGGCGCTCCTGCAGCTCAAGAAGGAAGGGCTGGTCTCGATCCGCCCGCAGACCGGCAGCTTCGTCTTCGACATCGACGCGCGCGGCATCGAGGACCTCGGGACAATGCGCGAGATTCTCGAAACCGCCGCCCTCGACCGCGCGATGACGGCCGGGGCGGCCCGCCTGGGCGCCGACCTCACCGAGATCTGCGGGCACATGCGTGCCGCTGTCGCGGCGGGGGATCACACCGGCTGCCGGGATCTCGATACCGCATTTCACGAGACGATGTTCCACCTCGCCGGCAACCCTTGCCTGCTGGAGTGCTATCGGACCTACGCCGCCCGGGCCATCGCCGTCGGATCTTGCCTCGGCACCGATCAGCACCACTGCCGTGCGAGGCTGAAAGAGCACGAACAGATCGCCGGACTGATCGTGCTGGGCGAACGGGCGGCGGCCACGCAGGCGCTGGTCGCACACATCCGGACGACCACCGCGAGCTACATCGACAGTCTCGCCCGGCGTCAGTCGCGACGCCGCTACCAGCAGGTACCCTCGGCCGACCGATGAGCCAGACTGACGGCACCTGCGGCCTCTGCTGGACGCGCCACACGCTCACGCCGCAGCGCGCGGCCTCACGTCGCACCGGCCGACTGTCCTCGACCCGCACGGCCTGGCGGACCCGACGATGACATCTCACCCTTGACAGCGACACGCGACCGCGCAGGGCATCAGGAACCGTGGTGACACTGGACAACAGACCGTTCTGGCACAGCACCGGGATCGTACCGGTGGTCACGATCCGCGATGCGGACCGTGCCGTGCCGCTTGCCCGGACGCTCGCCGAGGCCGGGTTGCCGATCATCGAGATCACCTTGCGAACCCCTTCGGCCCTCGACGCGATCCGCCGGATCGCCGCCGAGGTTCCCGAGGCCCATGTCGGCGCGGGCACGATCCGCCATCCGGCCGACATCGAGGCCGCCCTCAACGCAGGGGCGCGCTTCCTCGTCTCCCCGGGGGCCACCGACGCACTCGTCCGCGCGGCGGCCGGCTGTCCGATCCCCTGGCTGCCGGGTTGTGCGACCCCGTCAGAGGCGATGCGGCTTGCCGATCACGGCTTCGCGACGGTGAAGTTCTTCCCGGCATCGAGCTACGGCGGCACCCGCACCCTGCGCGCGCTCGCCGCCCCGCTCGCCGGGATGGAATTCATTCCCACCGGCGGGATCGGACCGGCGGATCTGGCGGACTATCTGAGCCTGCCGTCGGTCGTCGCCGTCGGCGGCTCCTGGATGGTGCGTGAGGATTGGCTGGATTCCGGCGATCTTTCGAGCATCGCCGAGGCCGCGCGCGCCGCCTGCGTCCGTGTCCGGGATCTCCGCACGCCGGCGCCGGCGGATCGACCGGGGTAACGCCGCCCCCGCCTCGTCCGAACGGTCACGCCCGACACGTCGGCCCAACGCCGGACGGCCACCCGTTGCCGGGCGGCCGCCAAACGGTCTGTTGGGTGGCCGACGGTCAGGCCCGTCGGGCAAAATGCATCACCACGGAGACGACCAGCGCGATCAGGAAGATGAAGAACAGTACCTGGGCAATGCCCACCGATGCGCTGGCCACCCCACCGAAGCCGAAGGCACCGGCGATCACGGCGACGATCAAGAACAGAAGGGCCCAGTACAACATCAGACGTCTCCTCTTGCAGGTCTCACACTATCCGACACGTTGAACGTCCGACGTTGCAGAAGGTTTCGTCCTGATCAGCCCGCGGCCTTCATTTCCGCACCGCCGCGCGCCCGCATGTCGAAGAACAGTGCCTGGCTGATCACTGCCTTCACCACGTCGGTGTCGAACGGCTTGGCGATCAGGAAGGCGGGTTCCGGCCGCTCGCCGGTCAGAAGCCGCTCCGGGTAGGCGGTGATGAAGATGACCGGGACGTCGATCGTTGTCAGCATCTCGTTGACGGCATCGAGCCCCGAGCTGCCGTCGGCGAGCTGGATATCCGCCAGTACCAGGCCGGGACGGCGCGCCGCGACGGCCTTGATCGCCTCCGCATGCGTGCGCGCAAGCCCGCACACGGTGTGGCCGAGCCCCTCCACCAGCGCCTCGAGATCCATGGCGATCATCGGCTCGTCCTCGATGATGAGGACGTCGGTGGCGACCTGGGCGGCGATCTCGCGGCCCGCCTGTTCCACCAGGTCGCGGACGCCCGCGGCGGTGGTGTCGAGCACCTTGCCCGCCTCCTCGGCGCTGAACCCCTCGACCGTGGTCAGAAGGAAGGCCTGACGCGCGCGCGGCATCATCGCATCGAGCGTCCGCTCATGCGGCAGCGCGCGCATCTGATGGCGGTCGAGCACGTCGACGGAATCCCAGATCTGCACGAGCACCCGATACAGCGCGACCTTCGGATGGAGCCGCGTGTCGAAGATGCCGGGATCCTCGATGATCGCCGTCAGACCCGCAGCCACATATGCATCGCCGCGCTTCTGGCTGCCCGTCAGCGCGCGCGCGAAGCGCCGCAGATAGGGCAGGTGCGGCATGATGGTGGTCGCGATGGACATGTTCTGCCTTTCCCCTTGCAAACCCGTGTGCGTTTCTAAACGCCCGGCCGTCGGTACGGTTCCGTAGCGCGCCACACATTTTCGCGAGGGATGGAACACTTCCCCAGCGACCGGCGTTTGACATCCGCTCAGCTGCGTCTCGTCGAACGGCGGCGCAGCGTGTGATCGACACGTTGAGAACAGAACACGCCGGGATTGTCATGACCAGGAAGCTGACGGGTGCGACCCAGGGCGAGGCCTTGGCGAGGCACCGCTCGCCCGCCCTCGACGAGCGGCTGCAGGCCCATATCGGGCGCCAGTTGAAGTCGATGTACGACGCCTACTTGAATGAGCCTGTTCCAGACCATCTGATCGAATTGCTCGACAAGCTCGACCGTATCGAAGCCGGCGCGAAGAAGGCAGACGGGGAACCGGCATGAACCCGAAGCGCGAGCTGCTCGAGCACATCCCGAACTTGCGGGCCTTCGCGATCTCGCTGTGCGGATCACCGGAGCGTGCGGACGATTTCGTCCAGGAGGCCCTGATGAAGGCCTGGTCCAACCTGCACAGTTTCAAGCCGGGCACCAACATGCGGGCCTGGCTGTTCACCATCCTGCGCAACGGCTATTACTCGGAGCTGCGCAAGCGGCGCCGCGAGGTCGAGGATGCCGACGATGCCCTGGCGTCGCGGCTGGCCAGCCTGCCGGAGCAGCACGGCCACATGGACCTCAATGACTTCCGCAAGGCGCTGGCCCAGCTTCCCGAGGATCAGCGCGAGGCGCTGATCCTGATCGGCGCGTCGGGCTTCTCCTACGAGGAGGCGGCTGAGATCTGCGGCTGCGCCGTCGGCACGGTGAAGAGCCGGGTGAACCGCGCCCGCAACCGACTGGCCGAGCTGCTGGCCGTCACGTCGGCCACCGACTACGGCCCGGATGGGCCCTCGCAGCACGTCATCGTCTCGAGTACGGCTGCCGGATCGGCAATCTGACCCCCGATCGACCCGGAGCGGGTATTCGTTTCACGGACCGATGATCCGCTCCAACTCCCTGTTCCGAAGCAACGCCCGGCGGCAAACCGGTTTGCGCGTCTCCGGGGATCGCGTCAGTCGATCAGGTTGCGGCGCGGTATCCGGAACCGCGCCGTGACGCCGGCCGGATCGAAGTCGAGCTTGACGTCGGCCTCGAGCGACACGGCGACATTGCGCTCCACCACGATCCGCCCGAAGCCGCGGCGCGTCGGCTGCTGCACGGTCGGGCCGCCGCTTTCCCGCCACTCCAGCACGACCGATTCCTCTTCGCCTTCCCCGTCAAGACGCCACGTCACCTCCACCTTGCCGTCGTCGTTGGAGAGCGCCCCGTACTTCGCGGCATTGGTTGCCAGTTCGTGCATCGCCAGTCCGATGGTCTGCGTCGCCTCCGGTGGCAGGCGCAGCACCGGTCCCTGGATGACCACGCGCGCCTCGTCTTCCGGCATGTAGTGGCCCACCTGGTTGCGGATCAGGTCGCTGAGCTGCACACCGCCCCAGTCCTCGGCCACAAGCAGGTCCTGAGCACCGGCAAGCGAGCGCAGTCTCTGGCCGAAACCGGTCACGAATTCCGCAACGGTAGAGGCCTGCTGGGCCGTCTGACGGGCGATCGCCTGTACGACCGCGAGAAGGTTCTTGGAGCGGTGGGTCAGTTCGCGCATGACGAGGCGCATCTGTCGCTCGCCATGCTTGCGCTCGGTGATGTCGACCGCAGCACAGGTGATGCCCGCCACCTCCCCCGTCTCGGTGAAGGTTGGCTCGATGTGCAGGTCCCACCAGCGGCGGTTGCCCTCGGGCCCGACCTCCGCCTCGCAGTATTGCGGTTCGCCGCTCGCCAACGCCCGCCGCTTGTAGGCGATCAGCGTCGCCCGCTCCGGCTCGTTCAGAAGCTCGAAATCACTGCGCCCGACCAGCGGACCGTAGGGTGTGTCGGCAGTATTGGCCCAGGCATATCGCAGCTCCGTGTCCTGCACGAACACCAGCATGCCGCTCGACTTGAGTGCAAGATCGAGCCGCTGGACGGTCTGGGCGAGCCGCGTGCTGAGATCGGATCGCATCGCCTCCAGACGCTTGGGGCGGGTTATGTCGGTCGCCGTGCAGACGATGCCGACGATGCGACCATCATCCAGGCGCGGCGAAACGGAGATCTGCAGCCAGGTTGAGCTTCCGCCCTCAGCCACCTCGAGGTCGAACCGCGCCGGCGCGCCTGTCGCAAGAACGCGCCGCTTCATCCGGATGCTCGTCGCTGCCGCCTCGGGCGGCAGCAGATCTTCGTCGCGCTTGCCAACAACCTCCGCCTCGACGAGACCGGATGCGGGATTGTGGATCCAGGTGTAACGCAGGTCGGCGTCCTGCGCGTAGACGGTCATCCGCGCGCCCTCGGTCGCGATCTCGAAGAGCTGCTTCACCTGCGCCAGTTCCGCCGTCCTTTCGGCCACCTCAGTCTCGAGACGAGCCCGGATCTCCTCGAGTTGCCGGCGGGCCGCGTCACGCGCCTCGATTTCCGCCACGAGCAGCCGATTGGCTTCCGCCATCTGACGCGGCGAGGGCCAGGCGACCAGGCGCGGCATCAGACGCCAGGTCACGACGGCGGTTCCCAGCGAGACCACGGCGGTGACGGCCTTCAGCATTCCCTCAAGACCGTACGCCGGATACCAGAGCGTCACCGCCCCCCCGAGATGGGTGATGCCGCACAGAACGATGAAGGCCGAAAACAACACCGCGATCTGACGGGCCTCGCCGGTGATGTCGTCGCGGCGCAGCGCGAAGGCGAGGATGGCGCCGGGAATGAGGAAATAGGCGAGCGCGATCGCAGCATCCGAAACGACATGCATGGCGACCAGATCCGGCCGCCAGAGCAGGCAATAGCCGTGTGGTACGAAGCTTGCTGCGCCCAACAGGTATTCGAGTACGCGGTCCATTCGCTCAAACCCTTCCGCCGCCCGGCCCAACCGACCGCCTGCCGTCCCCCGGGCCGCTGGCTGCCACGCCCGTTATTGCAGGTCGCCGCGCGGTTGGCACCCGTCCGTCGACGCCGAAAGCCCCGGCCGCCGGGCGGCCGGGGATCGACATCTGCATCGGCCGGCAGTCAGATCATGCGGCCTTGCGGTTGAGTCCGCTCTGGGCAAGCTTGCTGAGCTTCTTGTCAGCGGCGGATTCCTGATCGAGCACCTGCTGCAGAAGGCGGGCGGCCTCGGCCTTGCCGAGCTGCTTCGCCCAGGCGACCATGGTGCCGTAACGGGCCATCTCGTAGTGCTCGACGGCCTGGGCGGAGGCGATCAGACCGGCGTCGCGGGCATCCTTGTCTTCGGTCTCCGACATGATCTCCTCGGCCTCCTCGGAGAGGCCCTTGATCGCCTCGCAGGTGATTCCGCGCGGCTTGAGGTCGAACAGCGCGAACACCTTCTCGAGGGTCTCGACCTGCCCCTCCGTCTCCTCGCGGTGATGCTCGAAGGCCTCCCTGAGGTCTTCCGAGCCCGCCTTCCTGGCCATCTTCGGCAGCGCCTTCAGGATTTCCTTCTCGGCGTAATACATGTCGCGCAGCATGTGCACGAACAGATCCTCGAGCGTTTTCATTGCCATCCTCGAATCTCCGGATGTGGCTGGTACTAGAGACGTCCCATCAGCAAGAGGACAAGGACGATGATGAGCAGGACGCCCACGATCCCGCCCGGTCCGTATCCCCAGCCCCGGCTGTACGGCCAGGCGGGGACCGCGCCGATCAGCAGCAGGATGAGGATGATGAGCAGTATTGTTCCGATTGACATGGTATCGCCCCAGGTCTCCTGCAGACCCGACGCGAGGTCGCGCCGGGTCCGGGTGACGGACTGTGCGCTGCGAGCAGCGCCGCGCGGTCATCGTGCTCAGAGCCGCGACGTCCAGTCGTCGACCTGACGACGCGCCTCGTCCTTGGCGATGCCGTAGCGTTCCTGGATCTTGCCGACGAGCTGGTCGCGGTTGCCCTCGATCACGTCGAGATCGTCGTTGGTGAGCTTGCCCCACTGCTCCTTGACCTTGCCGGTGAACTGCTTCCACTGGCCTTCGATGCGATCACAATTCATGCTGGCTCCTTTCCGGCGCGACCGCGCGAGCGCGGGCAAGCCCACGCAGACAGTCGCGCGTCCGATGTTTAGAGGGTTGGCGTCCGGGGGTGGGATGGCCTCGCGCCGTCCCGCCCGTGCCGAAACAACGCCGGGCGGCGCCGACGGTTCCCGTCTTCAGCGGGTCAGTTGCAGCCGCGGGCAGGCAGGCGGGAAAGAGCGTCCAGCAGGCGCTGGCCGTCGATCGGCTTCTGGATCACGGTCACGTCGGTCCCGTACACGGTGGCAAGGTCCTGTTGCCGATAGCCCGTGCTCAGCACGAAGCCGATGCGCTGGCGCACCAGTTCGGCGGCGAGTCGCGCACTCGTCGCGCCGTCGCCGAGATTGACGTCGAGAACGGCTGCATCGATCGGCTGCTTCGCAATCAGGCCGAGAGCCTCCTCGATGTCGGCGACCGGACCGACGACCTCGTGGCCGGCCTCGGTCAGGAGACTTTCCACCTCCATCGCTATGAGGAATTCGTCCTCTACGACCAGCACCCGCATCGCCCGTTCACCCCGCCGCTCAATGGATGACCCCGACCGCCAGCGTGCTGCCGGGCGCGGCGATCGCCGGTTTCACGCGGTCCCAGGGGAGCGTGATCCGGCAGACCACTCCCTCCGGGTGAAACTGCATCTCCGTCTGGCCGTCCAGATCGTAGGCCAGGCTGCGCTCAAGCAGAAGCGAGCCGAAGCCGCGCTGCGTCGGCTCCTGGACCCGTGGGCCGTTGCTCTCCCGCCACGTGAAGATCAGGGTGCGATCCTGATCCTGCCCCTCCAGCGCCCAGTCGATCGCCACGCGTCCCTGCGGCACCGACAGTGCACCGTACTTCGTCGCATTGGTACCGAGCTCATGCACGGCCATCGAGAAGGCCAGTGCGCCGCGCGGATGGATCCGCAGCGGCGGGCCGGAGACGCGCGCCGACTGCGACTCGTCGAACGACTCGAGCTCCTGCAGGATCACCGAGCGCAGATCCGCACCCATCCAGCGTTCCTCCGCCAGCAGGCCGTGCGCGCGGGCCATGGTGCCGATGCGGCCGAGCAGCGCCTGCTCGAAACTGTCGACGCTCCCGTGTGCGCGAGCGGTGCGGCGGATGATGCCCTGGATCACCTGCAGGGTGTTCTTCATCCGATGGTCGAGCTCGCGCATGATCAGCCGCAGCGTCGCCGACGCCTGCACCCGCTCCGTCACGTCGAGCGCCGAGACCGCGAGATGCGCGGGGGGACCGGATTCCTCCGCGATCGGACGAATCGACACGTCATAGACAGGCTCGATGCCGTCCCGTTCGATGCCGGCGATATCCAGCCGCCGGTCGGCTCCCGCGGCCGCCGCGATGACGGCGGCCTGCAGAGACGTGCGCTCGCCGGATCCCGCCTTCCAGATCGGCAGCTCCCAGATCGGCGACCCGACGACCTCCTCGGGCGCCAGACCACATGCCGTCGAGGCGGCGCGGTTGACCTCGACGACATCACCATCGGCCGTGATCATCCAGACCAGCGGCTCGAGCCCGTCGAGCGTGCGCCGCAGCTTTCGTTGCGCGGCGCGGACCTGTCGTCCGCGACGGGCGGCCTTGCCGTAGCCATGAATGGCAGCGGCCGCGCCGAAGCCGGCCAGCAGGACGAGTCCCACGACACCATAGCCCCGGATCGTCTCGGCAAGCGGTGGCGACCCGCTGATCGTGATGTACCAGGGCCGGCCGGATTGCCGGGTCTCATACGTCACCGAAAAGGCCGACTGCTCCACGATCCGGGGGTCGTCGGATGGATTGGGCGTCGGTTCCGCCTTGCCGACCTTCAGGTCGATCGCATCGACACGTGCACTGGACCGCATCGCGCTCTGCAGGAGCCGCTCGATCTCGATGCTGCCGCTAGCCAGGCCGATGACCTCGCCGGTACGGGACAGAACCGGGCGATACAGGATGATGCCGCGAACCTCCTGCTCGTCGGGCGCCGAGACGAACCGCACCAGGTCGGTGGAGGATCCGAAGCCGTTGGAGATGGCCGCCAGCGCGCCGTCGGATCTCTCCGGATCCGACAGGATGTCGAAACCGTGCGGAAGCCGGCCGGCGGAGAACACGTAGCTGGTCGCGACCGGCAGGTAGCGGTCGCGCACACCGGCGCGACGCGGCTGGCGCTGCGCATCCAATTCCCAGATGCCCAGCGGGCTCAGACGCTGGTCCGCCAGACCCGCTTCGAACGATTCGCGCTCGGCGGCGTTGACAAGCCGATAGTAGGCCACGCCCCGCACGCCGGCGACACGACCGATAATGGGCACGAACCGCTCGAACTGGGCTTGGGTGACATCCGGAGTCTCTGCGAAGAGCGCCTGGACCGCACGAACGATCAGGCTTGCGCGGTCGACGACCATCTCGACATTGGCCAATGCGACCTTGCTGTCGGCCAGGAAGGCTTCCGCCTGGCTGCGCTGCCAGGAGATATGGACGAACACTGCCGCCGCGAGAGTGAGGGCAACGATGACGGCCGTGAATATGCGTGCGCTGAACAAAACTACCCCGATGGCGCCCAGTCCGACGTGCCAGGGCAACGCGCGAGGCGCACGTGTGGTTCCACCGCCGGGAGCATAATCTCAGCGCTCGAGAATGTCGGCGATCTCCGACAGGGTGGCGCGGGCGCGCAGCACGTTCTCCGACATCACCGCCAGATGGTCGGGAATGAGAAAACCATCGCGTCGGCCGTTGGCGACGATCAGCGGCGCCAGCGCGGCGGCCTCGGCGACATTGCGCTCCATGCGGTTCCAGACGTCATTGAGACGCCGCGACTCGATGACGTCGAGAAAATCGACGTGCGCCGCCTTGAGGATGCCGTGATAGGCGTACATCTGCCCCAGCGCCTCATAGAAGTAATTGTCGGCGCGAAAGTCGAACCACCCGCGGTCGTTGCCCTCGCCCGCCACGAAGCGGTTGAGCACCGGGTCGTAGCGTGAGCCGATCGAACGCTTGGCAAGACCGTCCGCGGTCGAGCCGAGATCGCTGGTGATCCGCTCCAGGAACGAGCGCAGATTGTCGGCCCGCGCATCGAGCACCGCCTGACAGCGCGCCAGCCTGTCATTGTAACGCTCATACAGCGCGATAGCGTTCCGATAGACACGCGCAGACGGGCTCACCGGGCCGAACGGACGGTCCGGATCGAACGGGTTGATCCACCAGACTTCCGATTCATACTGCAGCGAGCCGCGGGCATTCTGCAGATCGCGATCGGCCTCCGACGTGCCGCGCGCCCGGCCGATCACGTCGGACAGTTCGACCGCGGTCCTGCGCACGGCGTACAGCACGCCATGCTGGAACGACTCCTTGTTGTCGAGGAACGGCGTCGCCTCCCACGCAACGCCGAAGAAGCCCAGCTTGTACTGGGGAAGCGCCGCAACCCAGGCATTCCGATTCACGAGGAAGTCGATCAGATCGATCTGCATGTCGACGATCTGGCTGCGGCCGCAGGTCCGGGTCTCGCCAGTGCCCTGCTCGACGGTGGTCGATTCGCCGGCCGGGCTCTGGTTCGGATCGTGCAGCACCCGGTTCGGGTAACCGAGATCGAACCCCCTGACCCAGCTCGCATGCCAGATGAGCGGCGCGATGTAGAGGACGACGAGCAGGACCACGACGATCTTGCCGATCCACCAGACATGCCGCAGCCTGCGTGGCCTGCCATCCGCGCTCACCGCCGGGCCGACCAGGAAGATCCGCCTGAGAAGCGCCGACACCGCGGCGGGGATGGCGACGATCCGGCCCCATACCGCCTTCAGGAAGTCTAGGATCGGATCGAGCATTGCAGATTGCCTCAATGTGTCCCGAAGAACCGGTCCCGCACGGCCTGCTTGTGCCGCAGCACATGCGCGCCGCTCGGATGATAGATCGTCTCGATCGCCGTGATGGCGAAACGCCGCAGCGACGGCGGCAGCGTGGCGTAGACCTCATAGAAGCGCGGCTTGTTGACCATGAACAGCGTCACGAGGTCGAAGCGCACGAATTCCGAGATCAGCCGGTTGAGATCCCAGACGTCGGGATGCTCGGGCAGCGCCCGGCGCACCAGCAGTCCCTCGGCGAGCGGCAGCCTATTGCCACGCGCGTTGCCAAGCGCCGCGCGCAGCTCCGACAGGACGCGGAAGCGGGTATCCTGCTTGAGCAGGTCGAGGTGCTGGTAGATCAGCCGCGGCAATTGCCGCTCGTCGAGGGCAGCCGCGGGATCCGCGACGCCGGCATGGCCGAGAATCCAGGCCACCAGCATGGCGATGCGGTGATCGACGATGCCGGACGAGGACAGCCACCACGGGTTGACCGGCTCGAGACAATCCAGCTGATCGAGCGCCACGATGGCCGCCGTCTCGTCGTCCAGCGCAAAGGCCTGGACACCCGCGGGCAGCGGTGTCAGGCGGGCGGGATCGCCGAACAGGAACGAGCGGCCGGCCCCGCGCAGCACGTAGCAGCCACCGAAATGCGAGGTCCAGGTGACGTCAGGCCACGCGAACTCGAGCTCGGCGGGGACGATGCCGTTGCGTCTGATGTCCCCGCAATGGCGGGCCCCGTCGACGATTTCCTGCATGAGGGCGCGGTCGCGCCAGCTTTCCGGATCGGCCTCGAAGCGGGCGACCGTGGTCTCCAGCCGCCGCGCCGCCTCGAGCGTGCCCTCGACCGAGTGGAGATCGAAGCCGACCTTGCGAATCGCCAGGATGTCGGCGGGTTTCTCCACCTCGTAGATGAGATTCTCCATCTCCCCGAACATTGCATCGTTCAATGTCAGCGTCTCGATCGCCATGCGATTGGCCTGCATGAAGCGTCGCAGCACGATCTGCTCGGCTGAAAATTCGGCCCGGATGATCGGCATGTCATGCTGCTCGGGGCCCAGCAGGATGAACAGCCGGTTGATGCCGCGCGGATCAAGATAGTGTTCGTCGCCGCGCTCATGCGCGATCTCGGGCGAATAGCCCGTCGCATCGATGTGGAAGCTCTCCAGTGCCGTCGGCGCCAGGCGCAGCGCCTCCAGCGCCTTGTTGTAGCGGCCGACGAGATGCGGCTCGTCAACGCGCTTCAGACCGCCATACATCAACCCGTGTTCGATGAGTTCCCTCACCGTCCGGCCTCGCTCTTGAAGCGTTCGATGGCCGCCTCGCGGATGCGCATGTCGCGCACCGTCGCAGCGATCGCGGTCTCATCGGACCTGTGCGAATAGCGCAGCTCGCTGCCGGCGTAGCGGTTGATCTCCTGCAGGACCATCTCCACCGTGATCGGCCGGCGCAGCGCCGACACCATGGCGAGCTTGACGTCGTAAGGCTGGTGCAGGAACGGGCCGGGCGTCTCGAACCATTCGTCGGGCAGGTCGAAATCCATCGCCCGGTACTTGATCACGTCCGTGATGTTCTTGATCGCGCGGCCCGTGAAGCGCGGCTCGATCTCCTTGATGGCGTGCAGATAGGCGCCGATCTCGGCGAGGCTCGCCGGTTCCCGACCGCCGGTGACCCGCTGCCAGACATCCATCAGCCTGGCCTCGCGCGGGCGCGAATACTCCTGGTACCTGCCAGCCACCATCTTCTTCAACTCCTGCGCGGCGTAGAGATCGTGATCGCCGAGCGGGATCGAATGGTTCCTGCCGAGCAGCAGGTGCAGGATGTCGATGTAGTCCTCGCGCGTCTGCGGGCCGTCGACGATCCAGCGCGCCCCGGCGCGCTGACGCAGCGCGTCGTCGACCTTCTCCGGATGGTTGGAGAACATGCCGAACGCGCAATTGCCCCTCACCACCGTGTTGGGGCCCGACAGCGCCTCCATCAGCACGGCTGTGACCTCCTGCTGGCCGCCGGAGGCCTTCTGATCGTCGCGCTTGCCAGCCACCATGTCGACGTCATCAATGGTACCGAAGCCGATCGAGCGAGGGTCGAGCACCCGATCGATGAAGGCGCGGCAATTCTGGCCGGATTTGCCCTGATACTCCGAGATCTGGTCGATGCTGAAGTTCTCGTAGTGGAACGGATAGCCGGCGATGTCGCAGATCTCCTTGATGAGGCCCGCCGTCATCTGGATCAGCGTCGTCTTGCCGGTCCCCGGATTGCCGTCGCCGATGAACGTGAACAGGAATCCGCCGAGCTCCACGAACGGGTTCTTGCGGGCTTCGAAGTCATAGGCCGTCAGCATGCGCGCGAGCCGCATCGCCTGGGACTTGGCAATGTGGTTGCCGACCACTTCGTTCGGCTTCCTGATCTGCAGGTCGATGCTCGACCTGCGACGGGCACCCGGCCGCTCGAAGCCATGCACATGGAACGAATCGGCCTCCACCGCATAGGCGGCCGCGCCGAAATCGGCGAGCACCTGGCCCATCGCCGAGTGGGCGGTGGCCTCGGCCGCGTCCATCACATCGGCACAGACGCGCGCGATCCGTCCGTCGAGATCCTCGGACCTGCTCCCCTGCACCGCCGTCACCAGCCTGTGGACGAACCAGCCGAGCGCGTCGGACGTGCTGGCGAGCGGGATGTCGCCGGGCGACTTCGGCTCGCCGGTGGCGCCGGAGGTCTGAACCGAGGCCATGTGGGCGGCCGCCGCGAATACCGAGACCAGCGCCTTCGCACGCACCAGCATCCGGAAGCGGTCGAGGTCGGCCCCGTGCAGGGTGCCCTTGCGGTTGCGATCGCCGAGATCGAGGAAGCTGAGCGGTTCGACGAACATCTCGCCGATCGCCATGCCGACGGCGAGCGCCCGGCGCGCCTCGAACAGCACCGCATGCCGCTCCGGCGGCAGCAGCGGATCTGACTCATCCTCGCGTAGCACCGCCTCGAGATCGACGCGCGACCGGCGTCCCGCCGATGCCGCACCCGGCGCCGGCGCCACCGGGCTGATGAAGCGGGCGACGCCCGTCGGCCTGCCGTCCCCGGTCGCTGCGGCGTCCGGCGCCTCCGCGTTCCGGATCAGGCCGAGCGCGGCGGCATAGTTGTCGCGGATACGCTCTTCCGGGACTCTGACCGATCGGGCTTCCATGGGATCCTCAGGCGTACTCGATCAGCCGGTCGCCGGCCGCGATGACATGGTAATGCGCGTTGCGCAACGTCGAATGCTCGTCCCGACGCCCGGCGATGCGCTGGTACATTGCATGCGGCATGGCGATATGATGGGCCACCTCCGTCACCCCGCGCTGGGCGCAGTCCGGGTCAGCCGTATTGACGTCGAATACCTCCTGCGGACGCGGCGAGGAGAACAAGCCGCCCCCCACCATCCGCGTCCCCGCCGAGGCCAGCGTGTCGACGCTCCAGCGGATCGCCCAGGCGTTCTCCAGGTCGTCCGCGGCGCGGATCATCGGCATCAGCGCATCCTCAGAAGTATAGAAGACGTCCGACAGGAAGGGGCCGACGGTGACCCGCACAAGACGCTTGAGCCGCAAGCTGTCCATCGCCGCGTCGATCTGGTCGGCGAGTGTCAGCGGCTTGAAGCCGGCGCCCGAGAAGCGGTTGGCAATGCTGGCGGCGCGCTGCGCCTCGACCAGCAGGACCTCGTCGGACACCTCGCCGGGGCCTCCGAAATCGGCGTAGCTGCGCACAGCACGGCCTTCCGCGCCATCCCAGTAGTCCCAGGACGCGCGCACCCAGACGCCGGCGCCGCGCTCCGAACGCACCAGCGAGCGGTCGAATGACCGTTCCGCGTCCGGCTGGAACGAGGTCGCGTGACCGGAACGCAGTTCCGCCGCATAGACCGCGGCTGCCGCCTCGGCGATCAGTTCGCGGCCCGGCATCCGCCGACGCGCCAGCATCTCGTCGAGCATCGACGACTTGATGTCCGCGAGCGTACGACCGATCTGCGGCGGCTGCTGCAGGTCGTTGGAGACCGACACGACCTCCTTGAGGATCGGCAGTCCCGACTTCTGCGTGTCGAGCGACGGCGGGTCGCCGGCGGCGGTTCTGAGGTCGATCAGCCGCAACAGGCGCTCAAGCCGGCCGAAGGTATCCGCCGATGGCGGGTCGGAGAAATTCGTCAGAACGCGGGTCAGCCGGTCGAGCGTCCGGAAGTAGTAGTCGCGAACCTGCTGCATCGCCGCCGCCCGCCCCCTGTCGCTGCCGCGCGCGGCCTACTCGACGTACCTGCCCGATTGGACCTTCTCGAGGATCGAGGCGAAGCGACGGGCAAATTCCGCGTTCTGGATCTCGCCCTTCTTGCGGACCTCCGCCGTGCGCTTCATGAACACCTCGTGCGATTCCAGCATGCCGGCAATACGGTTCTCCGCCGAGATGCCGATCTGGGTGATCATGGCGTCGGCCTGCGCGTCGGTCTCGCGGCCGACATCGTCGATCCGGTGGGCAACGTTCTGCTGCTCGGCGGTGCGGATCGATTCGACCAGCGCGTCGTACATCACCGAGCGCTGCTCCGTGTCGATCTTCAGCTTCTCGATCATCGTGCGCTGGGCGGCTGCCTGCTTGGTCAGCGACTCGATGTAATTGGCATACTGGGCGGCATAGCGTTCCAGCGACTGCTGGACCGCCACCTTCTCCTGATGGCGGCTTTGCAGCGTGTTGTAGAGCTCGACGGCGGCGGCCCGCTCCTGCTCGATCAGCTTGCGCTGCTCGCCCGAGGCTTCTTCCAGGCGGGAATCGATCTCGGCGACCTTCGGCCCGGCCTCGTCGAGCTGGCGCGAGATGTCGTCGATCTCGCGGGCGATCTCGACCGAGCGATCCTGGACCTTGGCCAGCCCCTCCCTGGTCGTTCCCAGCCGCGCGTCGATCTGGGCGAGCTGCTCCTGGAGGATCGACGAGATCAGATCCGACTTGCGGATCAGCTCGTTGAGGTTGGTGCGGATGTCGGCCTGGCGCACGCGGGTCGCGCGCATTTCCTCGGCCTTGCGCTTCGAGAAGATGCCGACCAGCTGCTCGCCGAAGGTCGGTTTCGACATCTGCGCGAATTCCGAACCGAAGGCACGGGTGATCTCGTCGAGCCCGTAGATCAGCGCCGCGATGTTCGCCTGCGCCGCCTCGCTGTTGCGGGTGACCGCCTCGAAGTCGCTGTCCGCAGTATCGATCTCGATCTGTTGCAACGGCTGGCCGCCGAGCAGCTTCGCCAGGCGCTCGTCGAGCATCTTGCGCCGCTGGTCTGCGTCGCCGATCGTGGTGCGGACCTTCGCGATATCCTTCTCGATCTCGTCGAAGCGAACCCTGCTCATTGCTCTCGTCCCTCCTTGGCGGGGAAGCTGGGCCGGATTCGCAGACGGGCGCCGGCGAACTCTACCGCAGCGTTATGCCACGGCAGCATGCGGCTTCGCAAAGCGGATTCGCATCCGGTCGGGAAGCAGCCACCGACGCCGAGCCATCACCGAAGCCGCCCGGCGACCGCTCCTACCGATACAGGCGATGCCACGTCCGCACGGACATGGCCGAAAGGCCACTCGCGGGACGCGTCAATTCCCCCCGTCCAGCAGCCGTCGGGCGATCACCTGGGCCTGGATCTCGGCGGCGCCCTCGAAGATGTTCAGGATGCGGGCATCGCACAGCACGCGGCTGACCGGGTATTCGAGCGCAAAGCCGTTGCCGCCGTGGATCTGCACGGCATTGTCAGCCGCAGCCCAGGCGACGCGGGCTCCCAGCAGCTTCGCCATGCCCGCCTCGACATCGCAACGCCGGCCGGCATCCTTCTCGCGCGCGGCGAAATAGGTGAGTTGGCGGGTGATCAGGATTTCCGCCGCCATCATCGCGAGCTTGTCGGCAACGCGCGGGAAGGAGACGGTCGGCTTGCCGAACTGGATGCGGTCGAGCGCATATTGCAGTCCCAGCTCCATCGCCGACTGGGCGACACCGATCGCGCGGGCCGCCGTCTGGATGCGGGCGGATTCGAAGGTCTGCATGAGCTGCTTGAAACCCTGCCCCTCCTCGCCGCCGAGCAGGTTCTCCGCCTTGACCTCGAACCCGTCGAACGAGATGTCGTACTCCTTCATGCCGCGGTAGCCGAGCACCTCGATCTCGCCGCCGCTCATGCCCGCGGCCGGGAACGGATCCGCATCGCTGCCGCGCGGCTTCTCGGCGAGCAGCATCGACAGACCCTTGTAGCCCTTCTCATCGGGGTTGGTGCGCACCAGCAGCGTCATCAGGTCGGCGCGGACGGGATGGGTGATCCAGGTCTTCTGGCCGGTGACCTTATAGACATCGCCGTCGCGCACCGCCCGCGTCTTCAGCGATGCAAGATCGGATCCGGTGTTCGGCTCGGTGAACACGGCCGTCGGCAGGATCTCGCCAGAGGCGATCCGCGGCAGCCAGCGCGCCTTCTGGTCCTCGGTGCCGCCGGTGAGAATGAGTTCGGCCGCGATCTCGGAACGGGTTCCGAGCGAACCGACCGCGATCCAGCCGCGCGACAGTTCCTCGGAGACGACGCACATCGACTCCTTGCCGAGGCCAAGCCCGCCATAGGCCTCGGGAATGGTCAATCCGAACACGCCCAGTTCGGCGACGCGTTCGACCACCTCCATCGGAATGTATTCGTTGGCGAGATGCCAGCGGTGGGCGTGCGGCACGACCTCGGACTCCGCGAAGCGCCGCATCTCGGCGCGCATCGCCTCCAGTGTCTCGTCGAGGCCCGGATCGCCGACCGTGCCCGGCCCCGCCGCACGCATCAGCTCCACCAGACGGGCACGATTCGCCGCGGTGTTACCCGAGCGCAGGAGCGTACGCACGGCCTCGCCAAGGAAGGCAGCAACCTCGGCCTCGCCAAGCCCGAGATCGACGGGGCGGACAAACTCTCCCTGGCTCATCGGAATGCCGCCGGAAATCTGAGCGAGATACTCGCCCGCCCCGATGCGCACCAGCAATTCTTCGGTCTCGCCGAAGCGGCCGGCGGCGATCATCCGGCCGGCATAGCCGGCGAGTTGCCGCAGTGCCACTGCGTACGTGGCCAGCCACGCCAGACCGTGCGCGGCATGCTGCTCGACCTCCAGCCGCGCAGGCGCAAGCCGCCCGTCCTCGCTGACGCTCGCGGCCACAGCGGAGCGGGCGCGGGCAAGCAGCCGTTCGGCCGCGTCGGCGGCCTCCTTGAGCAGGGCTGCGAGATCGGGTGCATCGACGCGGGCGGCGGGCATCATGGACGGTTTCCTCGGCTCTTGTTGCAGTGCGGCAAGTGTAGCGCCGGCTCGCTGCAACGCAATCACGGTTTCATCCGCCCCCTCGTACCCGGACGACCGAAAGGGCGATCCCGAATCGGGTCATCTCACCCGTCACCGGGTCGCGATGGCGACGCCGCCGACCGTGACCGCCATGCCGACCAGCTGCAGCGGGGTCAGTGTCTCGCCGAACAGCGCCCAGGCGACGACGGCAGTGACAGGGGGCACCAGGTAGAACAGCGTCGCCAGCCGCGCCACCGCGCCGCGGCGGATCAGCACGTAGTAGATCAGCACCGCGCCGAGCGAAAGCACGACAACCAGCCAGCCCAGGGCAAACACGAACTGGGGGGTCCAGTCGATGCGCATCGGCTCGCTCGCGACAGCCGCGATGCCGACCACGACCGCGCCGCCGGCATATTGCAGGCAGGTGCCCGAGGCGAGGTCCGTGGCGCCGCCCTTCGCCTTCTGCAGGATCGACCCGAGCACGATTGCCAGCACCGAGAGGACACAGGCACCAACGGTGGCCACCGTGATGCCGGTCCCCGTCCATTCGAGCTTCGGGCCGATCACCAGGGCCAGCCCGGCCAGCCCGATGCCGAGCCCGAACCAGTGCGCCCTGCCGACGCGCTCGCCCAGAAGCGGCGCGGCAAGGATCGCGGTCATCAGCGGTTGCAGCGCCACGATCAGCGCGGCAACGCCTGCCGGCATGCCGCGGGCGATTGCCCAGAAGACGCCGCCGAGATAGACGCCGTGGATCAGCACCCCGACCGCCAGCGTCGCGCTGAGCGCCGCCCTGTCCCTCGGCCAGGTGGAGCGGAGCGTCAGCGCGACGGCGAACAGGATGCCGCCTGCGATCAGGAACCGAAGGAACAGGAAGGTCAGCGGATCGGCATGGGGCACTCCCATGCGCGCACCGATGAACCCGGTGGACCACAGCAGGACGAAGCTACCTGGAAGCAACGCGGCGACAGGCATCGACCGGCGGGGAGGCGGCAGCGGGTCCATGGGCCTAGCCGGTATCCCAGCGGCCGGCTGCGCACAAGCGTGGGCGACGCGTGGCAGTCATGCGTGTCCGATGCCCGGAGGGCTTGGACGGCGCGAATGCTCACGGCAGGATGGCTCCGGGAGATCGCATGGATTCGCCGCAGTCCGCCCCTTCCGAGACCGGCTCGCCGGTCCGCAGGTTCCTGCATCTGCGGGCCACGAGAAAACGCGCCTGGTGGCTGTCGAAGGCGGTCTATGCCGCTGCCGAGAGCTTCCTGATGGAGGACGGTCTCTACATGGCGAGCGCCCTCGCCTTCTCGCTGCTGCTGGCGATCTTTCCGTTCGTGATCTTCCTGACCGCGCTGACCGGCTTCATTGGCGGCGAGCAGTTGGCGGCCTGGCTGACCGGGGAATTGTTCGACGCCTTCCCCGACCAGGTGGCGGAAACGCTGCAACCTGAGATCGAGCGCGTAGTGCGCGACGCGGGCGGCGGGCTTCTCACCTTCGGTCTCGCGATCACGCTGATCAGCGTGTCCAGCGCGGTCGAGACCGTACGCGGTGGTCTCAACCGCGCCTACCGGCTGACCGAGACCCGTTCCGTGATCCGCACCAGGATCGAGAGCATCGCCTTCGTCATCGTGGCGACCGTCGTGCTGGTCTTCGTCGCCTTCGTCGCCGTCGTGCTGCCGATTGCCTACCAGGCTCTGGCGGTCAGGATGCCGGTCGTACCGCTGCCGCTCGCCACCTTTGCCGTGCTGCGCGAGGCGATTCTGGCGGTCGTGCTGGGTGCGCTGCTCTATGCGCTGCATCGGCTGCTGCCCTGCCACGGCCGGCCACGCCCGGCTCTCTGGCCGGGCATTCTGGTGACACTGGCGCTGTGGGGTCTCGGCGGACGCGCCTTCTCCTGGTATCTCGCCAGCTTCGCCGACTACGCCCGCATCTACGCCGGCCTCGCAGGCATCGTCGCGGCGCTGATCTTCTTCTACGTGGCGGCCGTCATTCTCCTGTTCGCCGGCTCGTTCAACCGCGCGATCGACGATGCCAGGCTCCGGCGCGTGCGGCCGCCGGCTGCCGGCCAGACGGCGTGAGCCGGCTCAGGCCTTCTTCACCAGCCCGATGATGAACAGCAGGATGACCGCGCCAAGGGTTGCGCCGATGATGTCGCGGATCCAGCCGCCCATCGCGATGCCGAGCTGGCCGAACACGAAGCCGCCGATCAGCGCGCCGACGACGCCGACCACGATGTTGCCGATGAGGCCGAAGCCGCGGCCCTGCATGATGAGCCCGGCCAGCCAACCGGCGATGGCGCCGATGATGAGCAGCACGATGAGCGACTGAATGGTGATCATGGGTCTCGCCTCCTCTCGCGCGGAGGACTGTCCGCCCCGCGCCATGACAGCTTACCGGTTCGGCCGAGTCGGTGGAACCGCCCTGATCGCCGCTGCAGGAGGCACCGGGGGCTCACGCCGTGCGCAGCTGCGTCTTTTTGTTGCACTGCAACAGAAGTTTGGGCATTGCTAGTGGGACGGCGCGCACCGGCGCCGGAGGAACCACACAATGCCGCGCAAGCGGCGAGCGGGAGGCGGATGATGGCGACGAGCGCGGCCCCGGCGGCACAACCCCCGGCCTACGAGGCGGAGGTGAAGGATCTTTACGAGATCGGCGAGATTCCGCCGCTCGGCCATGTGCCGAGGAACATGTACGCTTGGGCGATCCGGCAGGATCGGCACGGCCCTCCCGAGCAGGCCATGCAGATCGAGGTGGTGCCGACCTGGGACATCGATTCCCACGAGGTGCTGGTGCTGGTGATGGCCGCAGGCGTCAACTACAACGGCATCTGGGCAGCGCTCGGCCAGCCGATCTCGCCGTTCAGCGGCCACAAGGCGCCCTTCCACATCGCCGGCTCCGATGCCTCCGGCATCGTCTGGGCGGTCGGTTCCAAGGTGAAGCGCTGGAAGGTTGGCGACGAGGTCGTCATCCACTGCAATCAGGACGACGGGGACGACGAGGAATGCAACGGTGGCGATCCGATGTTCTCGCCGACCCAGCGCATCTGGGGCTATGAGACTCCGGACGGCTCGTTCGCCCAGTTCTGCCGGGTCCAGGCGCAGCAGCTGATGCCGCGGCCGAAGCATCTGACCTGGGAAGAGGCCGCCTGCTACACGCTGACACTCGCGACCGCCTACCGGATGCTGTTCGGCCACGCCCCGCATACGCTGAAGCCGGGCGACAACGTGCTGGTCTGGGGGGCCTCGGGGGGCCTCGGCTCGATGGCGATCCAGCTTTGCGCCGCCGCCGGCGCCAACGCCATCGGCGTCATTTCCGACGACGACAAGCGCGATTTCGTGATGTCGCTCGGTGCGCGCGGCGTCATCAACCGCAAGAATTTCACCTGCTGGGGCCAGATGCCCACCGTCAACTCGCCCGAATACGCGGAGTGGCTCAAGGGCGCGCGAGCATTCGGCAAGGCGATCTGGGACATTACCGGCAAGGGCAACGACGTCGACATCGTCTTCGAGCATCCCGGCGAGGCGACATTTCCGGTCTCCTGCCTGGTCGTGAAGCGCGGCGGCATGGTGGTGTTCTGCGCCGGCACCACCGGCTTCAACCTCACCTTCGACGCCCGCTATGTCTGGATGCGCCAGAAGCGCATCCAGGGCTCGCACTTCGCCCATCTGAAGCAGGCGAGCGAGGCCAACCAGTTCGTCATCGAACGCCGGCTCGACCCCTGCATGTCCGAGGTCTTCCCCTGGGCACAGATCCCCAAGGCCCACACCAAGATGTGGAAGAACCAGCACGCGCCCGGCAACATGGCCGTTCTGGTCCAGTCGCCGACAACGGGGCTCAGAACCTTCGAGGACGTGCTCGAGGCAGCGGGGCGGGGATAGCGTCACTCCTCGACCTTGCCGATCAGCGCCACGCCAGGCAGCCCGTCGGGATGGCCGTCACGGGTCACAAGCGTGGCGCCCATTGCGCGCGCCGAGGCGCAGACGATGGCATTGGCGGTGGCGAGCCGGCGTTCGCGGCAGCCCTCGGCGGCAGCGAGCGCGATCTCGGTGTCGAGCGGCACGACACGGCACACCTGCCTGTCGACTGGGCGCGGCCCCGCGCTGCCTCAGCGCCCGTCATTGATCGCGCCATCGGCGGCCGAACTGCCCGGTCGCGACAAGCGGCGCATCCGCTTCACTCCCCCATCTTCAGCGCGGCGATGAACGCCTCCTGCGGGATTTCCACCTTGCCGAACTGGCGCATGCGCTTCTTGCCTTCCTTCTGCTTTTCCAGAAGCTTGCGCTTGCGCGTCACGTCGCCGCCGTAGCACTTGGCGGTGACGTCCTTCCTCAGGGCCGCGATGGTCTCGCGGGCGATCACCTTGCCGCCGATCGCTGCCTGGATCGGGATCTTGAACAGATGCCGGGGGATCAGATCCTTGAGCTTCTCGCACAGCTGGCGGCCGCGCGTCTCTGCCTTGCTGCGGTGGACCAGCATGGCCAGCGCATCGACCGGCTCGCCGTTGACGAGGATCGACATCTTGACGAGGTCGCCCTCGCGGTAACCGGTGATGTGATAGTCGAACGAGGCATAGCCCTTCGAGACCGATTTCAGCCGGTCGTAGAAATCGAATACCACCTCGTTGAGCGGCAGGTCATAGACCACCATCGCCCGGTTGCCGACATAGGAGAGGTCCTGCTGCTCGCCGCGCCGGTCCTCGCACAGCTTCAGGATGGCGCCCAGATGCTCGTCGGGGGTGAGGATCGTGGCGCGGATCCATGGCTCTGAGATCGTGTCGATCTTGACCACGTCCGGCATGTCGGCCGGATTGTGCAGCTCGATCGTCTCGCCGTTGGTCAGCCTGATCTGGTAGACGACCGAAGGAGCGGTGGCGATCAGGTCGAGATCGAATTCCCGCTCGAGCCGCTCCTGGATGATCTCGAGGTGCAACAGGCCGAGAAAGCCGCAGCGGAATCCGAAGCCGAGCGCGGCGCTCGTTTCCATCTCGAAGGAGAAGCTCGCGTCGTTGAGCCTGAGCTTGCCCATTGCCGCGCGCAGATCCTCGAAGTCGGCCGCATCGACCGGATAGATGCCGCAGAAGACGACCGGCACCGACGGGCGGAAACCCGGCAGCGGCTCGGCAGTCGGGCGGCGCTCCTCGGTGATGGTGTCGCCGACATTGGTGTCGGCAACCTCCTTGATCGAAGCGGTGAGAAAACCCAGTTCTCCCGGCCCGAGCTCGGCGATGTCGACCAGCTTCGGGGTGAAGATGCCGACCTTGTCCACCTCGTAGGTGGCCTTGGTCCGCATCATGCGGATCTTCATGCCCTTCCTCAGGACACCATCGACGATCCGCACCAGCACGACGACGCCGAGATAGGAGTCGTACCAGCTGTCGACCAGGAGCGCCTTCAAAGGCGCCTCGCGATCGCCCGACGGCGGCGGCAGGCGGGTCACGATCGCCTCCAGAACGTCCGGCACGCCGAGTCCGGTCTTGGCGGAAATCTCCAGCGCGTCGGAGGCATCGAGGCCGATCACGTCCTCGATCTGCGCCTTGACCCGCTCGACGTCCGCAGCCGGCAGATCGACCTTGTTGAGCACCGGCACGATCTCGTGGTTGACGTCGATCGCCTGATAGACATTGGCGAGCGTCTGCGCCTCCACACCCTGACTCGCGTCGACCACCAGCAGCGAACCCTCGCAGGCCGCCAGCGACCGGTTCACCTCGTAGGTGAAGTCGACATGGCCGGGCGTGTCGATCAGGTTGAGGACGTAATCCTTGCCATCCCTCGCCCGGTAGTTCAGGCGGACGGTCTGCGCCTTGATGGTGATGCCGCGCTCGCGCTCGATATCCATTGAATCGAGCACCTGCTCGCGCATCTCGCGCTCCGACAGGCCGCCGGTGAGCTGGATCAACCGGTCGGCGAGCGTCGACTTGCCGTGGTCGATATGCGCGATAATCGCGAAGTTGCGGATGTGTTTCGGGTCGGTCATGGCGGGCTGATAGCACCCGCCGTGACGCCCGCCAAGCGGGCATGACGCGCCGGCCTATGCCGCGCTGCCGCGGCAGGCTACCGTGGCATGCCGTTCCCCGACCGAAGGCGCGACGCCCCGCCGATCCCTGACCGGAGGGCATCGTCGAACGACACGCCGTCAACCGACCATTGCGTGATCCGGCCGTCTGCCTCCGGCCGCCAGTTGGCGATCCAGCCCAGCGCCGGTCCACCATCTGCGGCCGAGCGGGGCGCGCGGCATGGCATCACTCCGCCGTCTTCGCCTGCGCACCCTGCCCGCCCGCAAACGGGTCGGGCGTACGCCGGTGCCGGCCGGTCAGGCGCTCGCCGAGCCATTCCCACATCACGTAGAGGCCGGGGATCAGGATGATGCCGAGGAAGGTCGCTGCGGCCATGCCGCCGAGCACGGTGAAACCCATCGACACCCGGCTTGCCGCCCCGGCACCGGTCGCCATCACCAGCGGAACGACACCGAGCACAAAGGCGATGGCGGTCATCAGCACGGCGCGGAAGCGCATGTGCGCCCCGGCCATCGCCGCCTCGACCAAAGTCTTGCCCGCCTCACGCTGTTCCTTCGAGAACTCGACGATCAGGATCGCGTTCTTCGCCGCCAGCCCGATCAGCAGTACCATGCCGATCTGGCAGTAGATGTTGTTGGCGATGCCGACGACGGCAATGGTGGAGATGGCGCCGAGGATCGCCACCACCACCGAGGTGATGACGGCGAAGGGCACCGACCAGCTCTCGTACTGCCCGACCAGGAACAGATAGCCGAAGATGATGGCCAGGGCGAAGATCAAGCCGACCTGCCCGGCGGCCGTGACCTCCTGATAGGTCAGCCCCGACCATTCGTAGCTGTAGCCGCTCGGCAGCGTTTCCGCCGCGATCCGCGCCAGCGCGGCGATGGATTGACCCGAGGAGTAGCCCGGTGCGGTCGAACCGTTGATCGTCGCCGAGGTGAAATTGTTGTAGCGCGTGATGATCGTCGGCCCGAGCGAGGGCTCGACCGTCGCGATCGTACGGACCGGCACCATCTGACCCTGCCGGTTGCGGACATAGAGGTTGAGGATGTCGTCGACGTCGCCGCGAAACTGCTGGTCGGCGGAGAGATTTACCTGATAAGTCCGACCATAGGCGTTGAAGTCGTTGACATAGAGCGAGCCGAGCTGGGCCTGCAGCGTGCCGAAAAGACTTGCCACAGGGACATCGAGGCTCTCGGCCTTGACGCGATCGACGTTGAGAAACAGCGACGGAACGTTCGCCGAGAACGTCGAATAGGCACGTTCGATGGCCGGATCGGCATTTGCCGCCACCACGAAGGACTGCATGACCGCGGCAAGTTCCTCCGGCGACTGCCCGCCCAGCGCCTCCAACTGCATGTTGAATCCACCGGTCGAGCCGATGCCCGGAATCGCCGGCGGCGGGAAGGCCAGGATGTCGGCCTCGGCAATCTGGGAGAAGGCCGCGCTCAGGCTGGTGTAGATGCCGCGCAGACCGGTCTCCGGCGTGGTCCGTTCGTCCCACGGCTCGAACACCACCACGGCAAGCGCCGCATTGGAGGACGACGCCCCGGCAAGCAGCGAATAACCCGCAACCGTGATGACGTTCGCGACGCCGGGCTGCTTGGCCGCGATCTCCTGAATGCGCGCGAGCACCGCCTCGGTGCGCGGCAGCGACGCGGCGTCCGGCAACTGGATGTTGACGAACAGCGCGCCCTGGTCTTCGGTCGGGATGAAGCCGGTCGGCGTCCGGTTGAACAGCCACGCCGCCGCGCCGCCCACTGCGATGACGAGAAGGCCGGCGATGATGGAGCGGCGGGCCAGCGAGCCGACGATTCGGGTATAGCCGTTGCGCGCCCGGTCGAGCCCGGCATTGAACCAGCGGAACGGCCCGCGCGCCGCGCGCGGCGGGCGCAGCACGATGCCGCACAAGGCCGGACTGAGCGTCAGCGCATTGATCGCCGACAGGGTCACGGCAGCGCAGATGGTGACGGCGAACTGGCGATAGAGTTCGCCGGTGATGCCGGGCAGGAAGCCGACCGGCGCAAACACTGCAACCAGCACCAGGGTGGTGGCGATGATCGGCCCGGTGACCTGCCGCATCGAGCGGAGAGCGGCCTCCCTGGCGCTGATCCCCGGCTCCTCCTCCATGATGCGCTGGACGTTCTCGACCACGACGATGGCATCATCGACGACGAGGCCGATTGCTAGGATGATGGCAAACAGCGTGACGGTATTGGCCGAGTAGCCGAGCGCCAGCAGGATCGCGAAGGTCCCGATAAGCGAGACCGGAATGGTCAGCGCCGGAATCAGCGTCGCGCGCAGATCCTGCAGGAAGATGAACACGACCACCAACACGATGACGCCGGTCAGCGCCAGTGTCAGGATGATCTCGTGGATGGTTGCTGATACGAAGGCCGTCGAATCGTAGGTCACCTCGTAGTCGATGTCGTCGGGAAACCGCGTCTTCAGCCGCTCCAGTTCGGCGCGCACGCCTTGGGCGACCGCCAGCGCGTTGGCGCCGGCGGACTGATAGATCGCCAGTGTCGCGGACGGCTTGCCGTTCAGTCGGCTGTTGGCGACATAGGTCTGTGCCCCCATCTCGACTCGGGCGATGTCGCGGACTCTGACGATGCCACCCTGCTCGTTGGTGCGGACAATGATCGCGCCGAACTCCTCGGGCGTCGTCAGCCGGCCCTGGGCGGTGATGTTGTACTGCAGCGCCTGATCGTCAGCGATCGGCGGCGCGCCGATCTGGCCGACGGCGGCCTGGATGTTCTGCTGCTGGATCGCGTCCGACACGTCCTGCGGCGTGATCGACAGCGCGGCCATCCGGATCGGATCGAGCCAGATCCGCATCGAGTAGTCGAGCTGGCCGAGAATCGCGGCGCTGCCGACCCCGCTCACACGGGCGATCGGGTCCCTGACATTGATCGACGTGAAGTTCGACAGGAACAGCGCATCGTAGCTGTCATTGGGCGAGTAGATGCTGACGAGCAGCAGGAAGCTCGGCTGCTGCGTCGAGACGCTGACACCGAGCTGGTTCACGATCGAGGGTAGCTGCGGCTGGGCGGCCGCCAGCCGGTTCTGCACGTTGACCTGCGCGATGTCGGGATCGGTACCGATCGCGAACGAGATGCTGAGCGTGTAGGTGCCCGCCGCCGACGAGGTCGAGGACATGTAGATCATGTTCTCGACGCCGTTGATCTGCTCCTCGATCGGCGCGGCGACCGTCAGCGCGATGGTTTCGGCGTCCGCACCCGGATAGAGGGCCTGGACCTGCACGACCGGTGGCGTGATGTTGGGATACTGCGAGACCGGGATGGCGGTCAGCGCCATGACGCCGATCAGCGTCATGACGATCGCCACGACCATGGCGAGCCGCGGTCGCTCGATGAAGATCGACGAGAACATCGCGGTCGCTCCTCAGCTGGCCGATCCGGCCGCCTGTGGGTTCACCACCATGCCGGGCTTCACCTTCTGGATGCCGTCGACGATGATCACCTCGCCCGCCGTCAGCCCCTTGGAGACCGCCCAGCCGGATGCCGTCTTCTTGGCCGTCTCGATGCGGCGGATCTCGGCGCGGTCGTCGCTGCCGACGACAAGAACGTAAGGGCCCTGCCTGTCCTGCAGTACGGCGCCGGCGGGAATCACCGGCAGCGTCTGCGGCTGACCGATCTCGACCGTGACGGTGACGAACTGGCCCGGCACCAGCACGTAGGACGGATTGGCGAAGTCGGCGTAGACCGCGATCGTGCCGGTCTGCGGATCGACCCTATTGTCGACGAAGGAGATCTTCCCCTTCGTCGCGTAGTCCTGGCCGTTGGGCAGTACCAGTCCGGGGACGAAATCGTCGCGCACGTCACCCTCCGGGTCGGGGCTGCCTGCGTTGCTCCGGGCATGCACCTTCTCGACAACCTCCACGTATTCGCGTTCGGCGATCGAGAAGACGACGCGGATCGGGTCCATTTGCACCACCGTCGCCAGTGTCCCCGACGCCGGACTGACCAGATTGCCGACCGTATAGCTGGTCTTGCCGATCCGCCCGCTGATCGGCGAGATCACCTTGGTGTAGGACAGGTTGAGTTCGGCCGTCTGGATCTGCGCGTTCGCCGACGCGATCTGGGCTTCGGCGGCTTGCAGGTTTGCATAGGCCTCATTGCGCGCCGCCTGCGCCTGGTCGACGACCGCCTGCGAGACCGTGTTCGACTTCAAGAGCGCCTTCTGCCGCTCCAGGGTCAGGTCTGCCTGGTCGAGGGCGGCCTGGGCGCCCGCCCGCGCCGCCTGCGCCGCCGCAAGCGCCGCCTGCGCACCCGCCAACGCAGCCTCGTAGGGTCCTGTCTCGATCTGGTAGAGCAGCTGGCCGCTCGTCACCAGCGCGCCTTCCTGGAAGTCGACAGCTTCGAGAAAGCCTTCGACCCGCGCCTTGAGGTCGGTCTGCTGAATCGCCTGGACCCGCCCCACATACTGCGCGGTCTGGCTGATCTGCTGCTCCTTCACCGGCGCCACGATGACGGCGGGCGGCGGGGTCGACTGCTCTCGGGTCTGGGCCTGCTGGGCATCCGCCGGCATCGCCGCCATCGCGACGGCCGCATAGAGCGCACCAAGAGCCATGCGGGACCGATTCATCGGCACTCCCTCGATCGCAATACGGGTGATTCTCTCGCCGACATGATTGATAGCCCGAATTGCTGACGGAAGGGTATCCTCGATGGACGGGATGAGGCGGCAGCACTCATCCGGGAATCTCCCGCGTTTGCTGGGGATGTCGGGCACTTGGCGATGAGGTCTTGTGGCCTCCGGCTGACCGGCGCAGGGGCTCATCAAGGAGGCGACCGCAGATCGCCTCGGGCGACCTCTCCAGCCACGCGAACTCGATGCGACGCGAGGTCGAACGAGTCCTGCAGGCCGTGAGGGGCTGAACACGGCACGGGCCGCGGATGAAGCGCGAAGGCCGGGCATCGCCCGGCCTTCATGCATCGGAGACGTCCTGTGGTCCGGCGCTTCGAAGTCTACTCAGCCGCTGCCCTGAGCTCCGGTGCTGCGGCGATCACGTCCGGATCGACATGGGTTTCGAACTTGGCAAAATTGTCCTGGAACATGGTCACCAGCCGCGCGGCCTGCCGATCGTAGGCGGACGGGTCGGCCCATGTGCTGCGCGGATCCAGGATGCGCTGGTCGATTCCGACAGCCGATGTCGGCACCTCGAATCCGAACACCGGGTCTATGCGCATCGGGGCGCCGGCGAGGGATCCGTCCAGCGCCGCCGTCAGCAGCGAACGCGTAACCCCGATCGGCATCCGTCGGCCCTCGCCATAGCGTCCACCGGTCCAGCCGGTGTTCACCAGCCAGCAGGAAACGCCGTGCCGGGCGATCAGATCGCGCAGCAGGTTGCCGTAGACGCTGGGATGGCGCGGCATGAAGGGGGCGCCGAAACAGGTCGAGAAGGTTGCCTCGGGCTCCGTCACGCCCTTCTCGGTGCCTGCCACCTTGGCCGTGTAGCCGGACAGGAAGTGATACATTGCCTGGCTCGGCGTCAGCCGCGCGATCGGCGGCATCACCCCGAATGCATCGCAGGTCAGCATCACGATGTTTTTCGGATGCCCGGCCCGACCGCTTTCGCTGGCATTGTCGATGTAGTGGAGGGGATAGGCGCAGCGGGTGTTCTCGGTGCGGCTGGCGTCGTCGAAGTCTGGTTCGCGCGTCGTCTCGTCGACGACGACGTTCTCGAGCACCGTCGCGAAGCGTTTGGTCGTCGCGTAGATCTGCGGCTCGGCATCCTTCGACAGACGGATCGTCTTCGCGTAGCAGCCGCCCTCGAAATTGAAGATCCCATCGGCGCCCCAGCCGTGCTCGTCGTCGCCGATCAGGATGCGGCCGGGATCGTCCGAAAGCGTCGTCTTGCCGGTGCCCGACAGGCCGAAGAAGATGGCGACGTCGCCGCCGGCGCCGGCATTCGCCGAGCAATGCATGGGCATCACGCCCTTTGCCGGAAGCAGGTAGTTGAGCACGGTGAACACCGATTTCTTCATCTCGCCGGCATAGGACGTCCCGGCGATCAGGATCTCGCCGCGCGACAGGTCGCAGGCGATCACCGTTTCGGACCTGCAGCCGTGCCGCTGCGGATCGGCGCGGAAGCTCGGAAGGTCGACGATGGTCAGTTCCGGGCGGAAATGACCGAGGTCGTGCCGGTCCGGCCGGATCAGCAGGTGACGGATGAACAGCGCATGCCAGGCGTATTCGACGAACAGGCGCACGTGCAGACGGTTCTTGGGATCGGCGCCGCCATAGAGGTCCTGGGCATAGAGCCGCCGGCCTCGGGCATGGTCGATCATGTCGGCGCGCAGCCGCTCATAGTGTTCCGGCGACAGCGGCTTGTTGTTGTCCCACCAGATCACCGGGTCTGTCGCCGCGTCGCGGACGACGAACTTGTCCTTGGCCGAGCGGCCGGTGTGCTGGCCGGTCGAGACTGCGAGCGCACCCGCCGAGGTCAGCAGCCCCTCCGAATCCGCCGCGGCCGCTTCCATCAGCTGCGCCTCGTTCCAGTTCCAGCGCAGCTCGGCCAGCCCCTGGAAGCCGAAGTCCCCAGCCCCCGAGGCCGGATTGCGAAGCCCTGTCTCTTTCACCGAACGTCTCCCGATCCTTCCGCCCGGAGGTTCCGCCTCCGGCGTCCGTCATTGCGGACACGGCCAACGGCCGCGATCACCCCCGCTCACCGAGGTCGCGGCAAGCTAATGCCTCGCAACATCTGCGACAAGCGAAAGTCATGCGCGCAGTAAATCCGCGCGCATCGGAGACCTTGCGGCAGGCTTCATTCCGGCCCCGCACCCCTATCAATGTATACACTAAGAATAGTCTGCCATCAGGCTGCGCGACCGCGCGCTTCCTGGGCGAGGGCGACGAGCGTCTTGCGCAGTTCGCCCGGACCGCCGATCGCAGCGGGGAAATCCAGCCGCGCCGCCGTCGCGCCGTCCAGCATGTCGAGGCCGAGCGGGTCGATTCCGGTCAGCCGCCAGTTTCCTGCGGGCAGGCCGAGCAGCCGGGTCGCATAGAGCGCGACCGCATCGGCGTGATCCTCGTTCATGTGGTCCACGGCGCCTGCCTCGCCCTCCACCAGCGGGTGATCCGGCGCGACCTCGATGAGCAGGTCGCCGGCTGCGATCGTGACGATCCGGCCGAAGCCGGCGACCAGATGGGCGCCGTCGACCGCCATCTCGTAGAAGCCGAAATCGCTGAAGCCGGCATAGCCGGCCGCCTCCGGATGACGGGCAAGGAAGCGGCGCCGCTGCGGCCCGTTGGAGGGCACCGCAGCGACCGTGCCGCTTACCGTCAGCCTGGCGCCGGCGAGCGGATCGCCGCTCTCGCCGCCCGGACCGACCAGCAGGAGCGACGCGCGCGGATCGCGCAACAGGTTGCGGGTGTGCACTGCAAGCTGCGACAGCAGCATCACCGGCGCTCCGGCCAGTGTGGTGGCGACGGTCACCAGCGAGGCGAAGGGATGGCCGCGCTCGTCGAGGGTAGCGAGCGCGCCCGTCAACGCCTGTCTCAGGACGTGGCGGGCCGTGCGGATCGGATCGAAGTCGTTCGGCGTGGAGCTGGCCATCGGCAAATCCTCTCGATTGGAACCATGACAGTTGACCTTCTCCCCACTAGACTGCGTCGGCACTATAGAATCCGCGGTGGGCCGTCGCCACATTTTCGCCTACCGGGCGCGTTGTGTGACGCCGACACCATAACAACATCGCGAGTCCGCTGCAGATGCCAACCATCGCCCTCGTCGACGACGATCGCAACATCCTGACCTCCGTGTCGCTGGCGCTGGAGTCGGAAGGCTACCGGATCGAGACCTACACCGACGGGGCCTCCGCGCTCGAGGGGCTCAGCGTCTCGCCGCCGGATCTGGCGATCCTCGACATCAAGATGCCGCGCATGGACGGCATGGAACTGTTGCGACGGCTGCGCCAGAAGTCCGAGATCCCCGTCATCTTTCTCACCTCGAAGGACGAGGAGATCGACGAGCTGTTCGGTCTGAAGATGGGCGCCGACGACTTCATCCGGAAGCCGTTCTCGCAGCGCCTGCTGGTCGAGCGGGTCAAGGCGGTGTTGCGACGCGCCAATCCGCGCGAGGTGGCGGCACCGCGCGAGGAGGGCTCGAAGGCAATCGAGCGCGGTCCGCTGATGATGGACCCGGAGCGCCACACCTGCACGTGGAACGGGGCGCCGGTGACGCTCACCGTGACCGAATTCCTGATCCTGCAGGCGCTGGCCCAGCGGCCCGGTGTGGTAAAAAGCCGCAATGCCCTGATGGATGCGGCCTACGACGACCAGGTCTATGTCGATGACCGCACCATCGACAGCCACATCAAGCGTCTGCGCAAGAAGTTCAAGGCCGTCGACTCCACCTTCGACATGATCGAGACGCTCTATGGCGTCGGCTACCGCTTCAAGGAGATCTGATCCGCCGACATGACAGCAGAGGCCGACCAGCGCTGGCAGAGCGAGGAAGAGACCGAGGCGCCGGCCGGGCCATCCAGCCGCCGTGGCTCCCGGCTCGGCGGCTATGTCCTCGACCATGCCTTCTCCAGCCTCACCCGCCGCATCGCCATCCTCAACCTGGCGGGGCTGGTGGCGATGGTCACGGCCATCCTGTATCTCAACCAGTTTCGCGAAGGCCTGATCGACGCTCGCGTGCAGAGCCTGCTGACGCAAGGCGAGATCATCGCCGGTGCGATCTCGGCCTCGGCCGTCGCCGATCCGGAGGCGCTGCGGATCGACCCGGAGATGCTGCTCAAGCTCGACCAGGGTCAGAGCATGTCCCCCACCGACGAGCAGCTCGGCGTCATCGAATTCCTGATCAACCCGGAGAAGGTGGCGCCGATCCTGAGGCGCCTGATCTCGCCCACCCGGACTCGGGCGCGCATCTACGACCGCGACGGGGTCCTGGTGCTGGATTCCCGGCACATATTCGCCCGCGGACAGATCCTGCGCTACGAACTGCCCCCTCCCTCCAGCGACCGGCCGAACTGGTTCGTACGGGCCTGGGAGGATGTGCGTCTGTGGCTGCGCCGCGGCGACCTGCCGCTCTACGAGGAGATCGGACCGGTCGGCGGCCGCAGCTATGCCGAGGTCGACGCGGCCCTGAACGGATCCTCGGCCAGCATCGTCAGGGTCAACGACAAGGGTGAGCTGATCGTTTCCGTTGCCGTGCCGATCCAGCGCTTCCGGGCGGTGCACGGCGCGCTGCTGCTGTCCACGGAGGGCGGCGACATCGACGCCATCGTGGCCGCAGAGCGCCTTGCCATCCTGCGGATATTTCTCGTCGCCGCCGTCGTGACGCTCGGCCTGTCGATCCTGCTCGCCTCGACCATCGCCGGCCCGGTCCATCGTCTCGCCGCAGCCGCCGAACAGGTGCGCTACGGAACGCGGGCGAGGGCCGAGATTCCGGACTTCTCGGACCGCAACGACGAGATCGGCCACCTGTCCCGGGCGCTGCGCGACATGACGCGGGCGCTCTACCTGCGCATCGAGGCGATCGAGAGCTTCGCCGCGGACGTGGCGCATGAGCTCAAGAATCCGCTCACTTCGCTGAAGAGCGCGGTCGAGACGCTGCCCCTGGTCAAGCGGCCGGAGGATCGTGCCCGGCTCATCGCCATCGTCCAGCAGGACGTCGAACGGCTGAACCGTCTGATCACCGACATCTCCGACGCCTCGCGGCTCGACGCCGAACTCGCCCGCACCGATGTCGAACCGGTCGATATCGCCCAGCTGCTCGAGACGGTCGTCTCGCTCAGCAACGAAGTCCGGCGGGATGGCGAGCCGCGGGTCGAGCTTGCCATCGCCCCGACCGATGATCCGGCCGCCTACTTCGTCGCAGGCCGCGACACGAGGCTCGGGCAGGTGGTCAACAATCTCGTCGACAACGCCAAATCCTTCTCGCCGCCCGAGGGCACGGTGCGCGTGTCGGCACGTCGGCTGCGGCAGGAGATCGAGATACTCGTCGACGACGACGGGCCTGGCATCCCGCAGGAGAATGCCCACCGCATCTTCGAGCGCTTCTATACCGATCGCGGCGACCGTGCCGCGTTCGGCAGCCATTCCGGACTCGGGCTGTCCATCTCGCGCCAGATCGTCGAGGCGCATGGCGGACGGATCTGGGCTGAGAATCGCAAGAAGCGCTCGGGCGAGATAGCAGGCGCCCGGTTCGGCGTTCGCCTGCCGGCGTTCCATGAATAGGCCGCGGCAGGACGCTGTTCCGTCCGCGGCGGCGGACCGGGGCCGGGCTGCCGCGATGATCCGTGGCAGCGCCACTGGCAGCGCGGCGCCCGTCCTCGTGCAAGGCACCTGCGTCTTGATCGGCCGCACCGCGGTGCTGATCCGCGGTCGCCCCGGCAGCGGCAAGTCCTCGCTGGCCGCCGGCCTCCTGCATCAGACCTGCTCACGCCGCTGCATTCGCCTCGTCGCGGACGACGCGGTCCATCTGCGCCCGGCGTCGGGACGGCTGATCGCGGTCTGCCCGGCACCGATCAGCGGTTTGCTCGAACTGCGCGGCGTCGGCCTGGTGGCGACCGCGGAAACGGATCGGGCGGTCGTCTCGGCGGTCGTCGATCTGGTCGCCGCCGACCGGGTCGACCGGCTGCCGGAGCCCGCCTTCACCCGCCTCCTGTGCATCGAGTTGCCCCGCCTCGCGCTGCCCGAACGCGGTCAGCTCAACGCCGCGCTCCTGCTCGCCTGGTTCGATCGGCTCGCGCCGGGCCAGGGGTCGGTCCGGCACCTCGCCGGAGCGGCTTCGCTGCACCACAGCATTCGGGCTTGAATCCGTCCGGCAGGACAGCCAAGATGCACAGGCTTTGCGCGCGCCCGCCGTGGCGTGGCAGAGCGGCAAGCCGGTGCGCGGCCACCGTCAGGTGCAGGAACGAGGCCCGCGGGACATCCAGCATCGCATGATCGGTCTTGTAGTCGTAAGTCACGGCCGCCTCGCCGCAGAGTTTCGTGCGGCGCTTGAACACGTGGTCGGTCCGCAGGATCAGTTCGAGACGATCTCCATTGGTCCGGACGACGACATGGAGCAGCGGCGCAACGACATTCTCGCCGCCGTGTCCAGGGTCGACAGCGGCAGCGGCGTGATCGTCCTCACCGACATGTTCGGCGGAACACCGTCCAACCTCGCCATTTCCGTGATGGATAGCGCGAATGTCGAGGTCGTTGCCGGGGTCAACCTGCCGATGCTCATCAAGCTCGCCAGCATTCGTGCCGACGTCAGCCTCCAGACGGCCGGCATCATGGCCCGGGACGCGGGACGCAAGTACATCAGCGTGGCGAGCGAAGTGCTGTCGGGCGGCAAGTGAACGGGTCCGGCATGGATCGAAACGGCCGGACCGAGCGGATCGTCGAGATCGTCAACCAACGCGGGCTGCATGCCCGCGCCTCGGCCAAGTTCGTCCGCTGCGCGGTGCAGTTCGACGCAGAAATCCTTGTCACGCGGGACGGACAGTCGGTTGCCGGCACCTCGATCATGGGCCTGCTCGCGCTCGGCGCGGGGCCGGGGAGTCAGATCGGCATCGCCGCCGAGGGGCCGGAAGCCGAGGCGGCGGTGGCAGCCCTGAGCCGGCTGGTCGAGGAGCGCTTCGGCGAGGAATGAGGCTGCCGGGACGGCGCGCCGGCCGGCGTTGAGAGTCTCGGATGCGGCTGCTATAGAGCCCGGCAATCCGCTCGGGGCGCGTCCGCGTAGCCGGCCCGACCCTGCCACTGATTATCGCGAAGGGACGCCTCATGAATGCCGACTACGTAGTCAAGGATCTTTCGCTCGCCGATTGGGGACGCAAGGAAATCGAGATCGCCGAGACCGAAATGCCCGGCCTGATGGCCACACGGGAGGAGTACGGCCCATTGCAGCCGCTCAAGGGCGCGCGCGTCTCCGGCTCGCTGCACATGACGATCCAGACCGCCGTCTTGATCGAGACCCTGCAGGCATTGGGCGCGCAGGTCCGCTGGGCTTCGTGCAACATCTTCTCCACCCAGGATCACGCCGCCGCCGCGATCGCGGCCACCGGGACGCCGGTATTCGCCGTGAAGGGCGAGACGCTTGCCGAGTACTGGGACTACATCGACCGCATCTTCCAGTGGCCGAACGGCGAGACGGCCAACATGATCCTCGACGACGGCGGCGACGCGACGCTCTATATCCTGCTCGGCGCCAAGGCCGAGAAGGACATCTCCGCCCTGCCGACGCCCTCCAACGAGGAGGAGGAGGCGCTGGTTGCCACGATAAGGCGGCGCCTCGCCGCCTCGCCCGGGTTCTTCACCCGCACCCGCGACGCCATCAAGGGCGTTTCCGAGGAGACCACCACCGGCGTGTTGCGCCTCTACGAGATGCAGAAGCGGGGCGAGCTGCCCTTCCCGGCGATCAACGTCAACGACTCCGTGACCAAGTCGAAGTTCGACAACAAGTACGGCTGCCGCGAATCCCTGGTCGACGGCATCCGTCGCGCCACCGACGTCATGATGGCCGGCAAGGTTGCCGTGGTCGCGGGCTACGGCGATGTCGGCAAGGGCTCCGCCCAGTCGCTCGCGGGAGCCGGCGCCCGCGTCGTCGTCACCGAGATCGACCCGATCTGCGCGCTGCAGGCGGCGATGGACGGCTTCGCCGTAACGACCATGGAGGAGGCCGTCACGATCGGCGACATCTTCGTCACCGCGACCGGCAACAGGGACGTGCTGACCCTGGACCACATGCGGGCGATGAAGGACATGGCCATCGTCTGCAACATCGGCCACTTCGACAACGAGATCCAGGTCCATGCCCTGCGCAACTACAAGTGGACCAACATCAAGCCGCAGGTGGACATGATCCACTTCCCCGACGGCAAGCGGATGATCCTGCTCTCCGAGGGCCGTCTGGTGAATCTCGGCAATGCCACCGGCCATCCGAGCTTCGTGATGTCGGCCTCGTTCACCAACCAAACCCTCGCCCAGATCGAGCTGTGGACCAACAACAGCCGCTACGAGAACAGGGTCTACGTGCTGCCGAAGCGGCTCGACGAGAAGGTCGCCGCGCTGCATCTGGCCAAGCTCGGCGTGAAGCTGACCAGGCTCACCAAGGCGCAGGCCGACTATATCGGGGTGTCGCAGGACGGGCCCTACAAGTCCGACCACTACCGGTACTGACTGGCGGCACGGATGCGGGCGCTCCTGTCGTCCGCGTCCCGCACGCGCGATCCCTCGGCGAACCGACCGCGGGGCGGTTATCCGCCCGGCCGTTTGCGGTTAGATTACGAAAGGATGATTCGTTACCTTGGGCGGGGGCCCGAGGCGGGGGCCGGCGCGACGCAATGGTGCCGTTCGTGACCGAATAGTCGAGGGACTGGCGGAATGACTTCGAGCCGGCGGGCGAAGGTGCGCTTGCGGCCGGTTACCGGTCTCGCCGGGGGGCTGTCTGCCGTCCTGCTCGCCTCCTACGCCCCGGCCACCGGCCAGACCCCGGGTCCCATGGAGGAGGCTCGCGCCGGCATTGAAGCGTTTCTGGCCTCCATCAACTTTCAGATCCGTCAGGAAGAGCTTGCGGCGCTCAGCCTCCTGTTCGGGATCCTCGCCTTCGCGGTGACGGTGGCGATCCTGCTGGTCCGCACACGTCGGCGGCTTGCCGAGGAAATCCGCCTTGGAGCGGAACGCACGGCGGAGCTGAATGCCCGTATCGACCGTGCCGAGATGCTGCTGTCGGCCGAGCAGCAGGCGCTCGTCGTCTGGATGGCGGACAGCGAGACCCCGGAGATTCACGCCGAGCCGGGGCGCTCGAAGGCGTTGCCGCCGCGCGACGGCGATCTGCTTGCCTTCGGGAAATGGCTCGAGCCGGAGTCCGCACTCGAACTGGAGGCGGCCGTGGCGCTGCTGCGTGGCCGCGGCGAGAGCTTCAACCTCATGCTCCGCACGCGATCCGGCGGACATGTCGAGGCCGACGGACGCACCGCCGGCGGACGTGCGGTGCTGCGGCTGCGGGACCTGGCCGGCCAACGTCGCGAGCTGGCCGAGATCTATGATGGCTACAAGCGGCTGATGCGCGAGAACGAGACGTTCCGGACGTTGCTCGAGGCCCTGCCCGCTCCGGTCTGGCTTGCCGATGCCGACGACCGTACCACCTGGACGAACACGGCCTTCCGACGGGCGCACGGCGAGACCGGTTCGGACACCGGCGCGCGTGCATTCCTCACCGAAGAGGCGCGGCGCAGCCTCGCGGCGGCACGCGATGAGACCGGCGTCGGCCACATCCAGATGGCGCGTTCGATCGACAACGTGCAGCGGGTCTTCGACCTGTACGAGGTCGCCACTGCCCGCTGTGCCGGCGGCATCGCCATCGACATTACCGATCTGGAACGGCTGAGCCGGGAGCTGTCGCGGCGCGAGGACGTCCACGCCCGGACCCTCAACCAGATTTCCGCCGGCATCGCCGTGTTCGGGCCGGATCGTCGGCTCGCCTTCTACAACCGTGCCTTCCGCGAGATCTGGTCGCTGGAGGACGACTTCCTCGCCGGAGCTCCGGGCTACGGCGAGATTCTCGACCGCCTGCGCGGGGCCGGACGCCTGCCCGAACAGGCCGACTACCGCGACTGGCGCAGCCGCCAGCTGGCAATCTTCGACGCCCGCTCGCCGCAATCCACCGACGACCAGGCGCTGTGGCACCTGCCGGACGGGCGCGTGCTGCGGGCTGCGCGCAATCGCCAGAGTGACGGCGCGGTCGCCTGCCTGTTCGAGGACATCAGCGTCGCCCTCGACCTGGAAAGCCGCCTCGTCGCCGCGACCCGGGTGCAACGTGAGACACTCGAGGCGCTCGACGAGGGGATCGTCGTGTTCGGCAGCGATGGCCGGATGCGTCTCCACAATCCGGCCTTCGCGGCGATCTGGAAACTGTCGCCGGAAGGCCTCGGCGGGCTGCCGCACGTCGAGGAGGTGATCGGCTGGTGCCGCAGCCTGCACGACGATCGGAAGGTCTGGGAGATGCTGCGCGGCGCGGTCACCGGCCTGACCGACAGCCGCGAGGCAGCAACCGCACGGCTGGAACGGCGCGACGGCAGCGTCATCGACATGCGCGTCCTGCCGCTGCCCGACGGCGGCACGCTCGTCGTGTTTACCGACATCAGCGCGTCGGCCCGCATGGAACGGGCCCTGCGCGACCGCAACGAGGCGCTGCTCACGGCCGCGCGCATCAAGAACGAGTTCGTCCACAAGGTGTCCTACGAACTGCGCGCACCGCTGACCAACATCATCGGCTTCGCCCAGTTGATGAACGACATGCCCGAGGCCGAACTCGGCGAGCGCCAGCGCGAATACACCGGTTACATCCTGTCCTCGTCGAGCGCGCTGCTCGCCATCATCAACGACATTCTCGATCTGGCCACGATCGATGCCGGGGTGATGGAGCTCGAGATTGCACAGGTCGACATCCGCGGCGCCGCACTCGCCGCCGCCGATGCCTTGCGCGACCGGAGCGCGGAAGCGTCGATCACGCTCGACATCCGCATCCCCGAGGACATCGGCGCCTTCGAGGCCGATGAGAAACGGATCCGCCAGATCCTGTTCAACCTGCTGTCCAACGCGATCGGATTCAGCGAGTCCGGCCAGACGGTGCGGCTCGAGGCACGGCGTCCGGACCCGGAAACGGTCGCCTTCACCGTGGCCGACGAGGGACGTGGCATCCCCAAGGAGGTGCGTGACGCCGTGTTCGAGCGCTTCGAGAGCTATTCCCAAGGCGCGAGATACCGCGGCCCCGGACTCGGTCTGTCGATCGTCAAGAGTTTCGTCGAGTTGCACGGCGGCACGGTCGATCTCGTCTCCGAGCCGGGTCGCGGCACCACCGTGACCTGCACCTTCCCGGCCCGTCATCGCGCGCGCGGCGCGGCAGACGCCAGAATGATGGAACCCGCTGCCGCGACGGTCTATACCCTGCCACGCCGAACGCCGCCGGCTAACGAGCCGCGGCCGTCGGAGGAAGGGCTGGGCCGTCATCCGGTCTAGCGCCGTCGCCGAGGACTGCCGGTGCACCCGCACGAATCGACCATCCCCGCAGGCACTGCAGTGCGGCTGCGCTCGCAGGCCGAAACCGAGCGTCTCGCCGAAGCGGTCGCAGCGTCCGCGCGCGCCGGCGACCACATCCTGCTGTCCGGCGATCTCGGAGCCGGCAAATCGACCTTCGCCCGGGCGCTGATCCGGGCGGTTGCCGACCAGTCCCGGCTCGACGTGCCGAGCCCGACCTTCACCCTGGTGCAGGACTACGACCTGCCGCGTCTGCGCGTCCTGCATCTCGATCTGTACCGCATCGGCGATCCCCGCGAGCTCGACGAGCTCGGCATCGACGACCTGGCTCCGGCCGCCCTCGTTGTGGTCGAATGGTCCGAGCGGGCGCCCGGCCGGTTCGCCGGCAACGTCCTGGAAGTGTCGCTCGCGCTCGATCCGGCCGCCCCGCAGGAGCGCACGGCGTGGCTGCGGGGAGAGGGCAGCTGGACGGAGCGGCTCGCGCGATTGCTGGAGGTCCGCGAGGCGATCGCGGCGATGGGCTTTGGCGACTGGTCGCGCAGCTTCATCCAGGGCGATGCCTCGAGCCGGCGCTACGAAAGACTGGGTCGCGACGGCCAGACCGCCATCCTGATGGATGCCCCGGCCCGACCGGATCCCGGCATCGGCGAGGTGCCCTACAGCCGTGTCGCGCACCTGGCCGAATCGGTGACCCCATTCGTGGCCATGGCGACGGCGCTGCGCGCCCGGGGCTTCTCCGCGCCGGCGATCCTTGGGGCCGACCTCGCCGCCGGGGTGCTCGTCACCGAGGATCTTGGCCGCGAGGGCATTCTCGACGCCGAGGGCCGCCCCCTCGAGGATCGCTACGCCGCCGCCATCGACCTGCTCTCGGCGCTGCACGACATGGCGCTGCCCGACCTGCTTGAGGTACCCGGAGCCCGGCCCTACCGTCTGCCGGCCTATGATCATGCCGCGATGCTGGTCGAGGTGTCGTTGCTGCTCGACTGGTATGTCCCTCTGGCGACCGGAGAACGGCTGCCGCAGCATGCCGTGACACGGTTCCGGGAAATCTGGGACGATTTGCTGTTCGAGCTGGACGATCCGTCGGCGCGGCCGGTCTGGGTCCTGCGCGATTACCACTCGCCGAACCTGATGTGGCTGCCGCAACGGCAGGGCATCGCCCGGGTCGGCATCCTCGACATGCAGGACGCAGTGATGGGGCCACCGGCCTACGACGTCGCCTCGCTCGTCTTCGACGCTCGGGTCGACATCCCGGACCGGATGTGGCGCGAGCTCTATTCCCGTTACGTGGCGAGCCGTCAGATCGCCGATGCCGCCTTCGATGCGGAGGCTTTCGACAAGCGCTTCGCGATCCTCGCAGCCCAGCGCAACACCAAGATCCTCGGCATCTTCGCGCGTCTGGCCGAACGCGATGGCAAGCGCGGCTATCTGCGGCACATTCCCCGCATCCGCGGCTATCTTGCTCATGCCCTGTCGCACCCGGTTCTCGGCGCGCTGCGGGGTTGGTACGAGACACATCTCGCGGATCAGGACAACTGGCTTCCAGGCACGTGACATGACCGTGATGAATGGCGGCGGCGCCGCACCACGCAACTCAGCCTGCGTGACAGCTCCGACGACCGCGATGGTGCTGGCCGCAGGACTTGGCACACGGATGCGGCCGATCACCGAGCGGCTGCCGAAGCCGCTGGTGCCCGTCGCCGGCCGCCCGCTGATCGATCAGGTTCTCGACCGGCTGGCCGCAGCCGGCGTCCGCGAGGCGGTCGTCAACGTCCACCATCTTGCGGATCAGATCGAGGCGCATCTGAGCGGCCGTCAGGTGCCGAGGATCCGGATCTCGGACGAGCGCGACGGGCTTCTCGATACCGGCGGCGGCATCGTCCGCGCGCTGCCCATGCTCGGGCCCGGTCCGTTCTACCTCGCCAACACCGATTCGCTCTGGATCGAGGGGGCGCGGCCGCTGCTCGGGCGGCTTGCCGAGGCCTGGCAGGACGACCGGATGGACGGTCTGCTGGTCCTCGCTCCGACCGTCACCGCGTCGGGCTACGGCGGCACCGGCGACTTCCTGCTCGACACGGCCGGGCGGCTGACGCGGCGTCCGGAGCGGACGACGGCACCCTTTGCCTACACCGGGGTGGCGATCCTCTCGCCGCGGCTGTTCGACGACGCGCCCAATGGCCGCTTCTCGCTCAACCTGCTGTTCGACCGCGCCATCGCGACTGGCCGGCTGCACGGTCTGCGGCTCGATGGACTGTGGATGCATGTCGGCACACCGTCGGCCATCGCCGAGGCGGAAACGATGATCGAGAACAGCGTCTTGTGAACCGATGACAGCCCCGGCGCCCCCCCGGCTGTGGACCATACCACCCTCGGCGGCCTTCCTGCCGGCATTCGCCGACGCGCTGATCGCCGGCAGGCTGGTGCCGCCCGCGCCGGAGGGACGCCGCTTCGCCCTCGAGGAACATCTCGTCCTGCTGCCGACCCGCCGCGCCTGCCGGACGTTCGCCGAGCTCCTCGCCGAGCGCGTCGGCGGCGCCACGCTGCTGCCCCGCATCCGCCCCATCGGTGATGTCGACGAGGTGGACCTCGCCCTCTTCGGCGAGGGCACATTCGGCGGCGGCGCCGCCCTCGATCTGCCACCGGCGATACCGCCGCTGCAACGCCATCTGCTCCTTGCCACGATGGTGCTGGCCTGGGGGCGTAGCGTGGCGCAGACCCTGCTCGTGCCGGGGCGCGAGGAGCCGGTCGCCATTCCCGTCGTCCCGGGCGACGCTGCCCTTCTCGCCCGCGATCTCGCCCGGCTGATCGACGATTTCGAGACCGAGGGCGTCTCGTTCCGGGCGCTTGAAGAACTGGTGCCGGAGGATCACGCCGCCTACTGGGCATTGACCGTTGGTTTTCTCAGGATCGTTTCCGAGGAATGGCCGCGCCTGCTGGAGGAACGTGGCGCCAGCGACCCGGCCACCCGGCGCAATGCCCTGTTGCGCGCAGAAGCCGCCCGTCTCGCACATTGCCCGCCCACCGGACCGATCATCGCCGCCGGTTCGACCGGCACGATACCGGCGACTGCCGCCCTGCTCGCCGTGATCGCCCGCCTGCCCCACGGTGCCGTCGTGCTGCCGGGGCTCGATCTCGATTTGGACGAAGAAGCCTGGACGGCGATCGACGCGGCGAGCGCACCGCATCCGGGCCACCCCCAGTACGGCCTCAAGCGACTGCTCGGACGTCTCGGCGCGGTACGGGCCTCGGTGGAACCGCTCGTCGCGGCGCCGCGGCCGGCCCGCGACCGGCTTGTCGGCGAGGCTTTCCGGCCGGCCGCCACCACCGAACAGTGGGCGAGCCTCGACCGGCGTCTCGGCGACGGGCTGCTCGATGCGGCCGTGTCCGGTATCGGCGTGCTGGAGGCCGCCGATGAGGCCGAGGAGGCGCTCGCCATTGCGATCGCGCTTCGCGAGACCGTCGCGACGCCGGGCCGAACCGCGGCGCTGGTGACCCCGGACCGCGGACTTGCGCGGCGGGTCGCGGCGGAACTGGCGCGCTGGCAGATCACCGTCGATGATTCCGCCGGTGTGCCGCTGGCCGAGACGCCGGCCGGCGGCCTGTTCCGGCAGATCGTCGAGACGGTGGCACGCCGGCTCGAGCCGGTGGCGCTCGTCGCGCTCATCCAGCACCCGCTGGCAAGGTTCGGACTGGACACGGCAGCCGCACGGCGCGCAGCGCGGTGGCTCGAGCTCGCGGTCTTGCGCGGACCACGACCTGCACCGGGATGTGACGGCCTGATCCGGGTCGCCACCGAGCGCCTTCTGCGGTCCGCCGACCGGTTCGACCATCCGGCCGTACGCCGCCTCGACACCGCCGACCGCGATGCGGCCTTCGACCTGGCGACCCGCATCAGCGCGGCGCTCGAACCGCTGGAGCGGTTGCGCGATTCGCCGCCCGTGCCGCTGGCGAAGGTCGTTGCCAGCCATGCCGAGGCCCTGTCGAGGGTCATTGCCGGCGAGGCGGACGAGCTGCCTTCCGGCGAGGACGTCACCGCACTCGATGCCTTCCTCGAGGAGTTGCTCGCATCTGCCGGCGACGGACCTGACGTGACGCTTGCCGAATACCCCGCGCTGCTGGCGGCGCTGATGGCCGGCCGTGCCGTCCGCCCGGTACGCGCCGGCCATCCGCGTCTGGCGATTCTCGGCCCGCTCGAGGCCCGTCTGCTGTCGGCCGATCTGATCGTGCTCGGTGGGCTCGACGAGGGCGTGTGGCCAGCCGACACGCGCACCGATCCGTTCCTCAACCGCCCGATGCGCGGGGTCATCGGCCTCGAGGCTCCGGAGCGCTTCATCGGACTGGCGGCCCATGACGTCGCCCAGGCGCTGGGGGCCCCTGAGGTTCTGCTGGCGCGGGCCATGAAGATCGGCGGCGCGCCCACCGTCGCCTCGCGCTGGCTTCGCCGTCTGGCCGCCGTCGTCGGCAGCAAGCGCTACGCGCGCATGTGCGAGGCCGGGAACCGGCTGAAGGGCTTCGCCCGCCGCCTCGATCTCGCCGAGGCTGCGCCGCGCGCGATGGCCGAGCCGGCACCTTGCCCGCCGCTCGAGCTGCGCCCGACACGCATCAGTGTCACCGAGGTCGAGACGCTGATCCGCGACCCCTATTCCATCTATGCGCGCCGGATTCTGGGTCTCGAACCGCTGCCGGGACTCGACGAGGCGCCGGACGCGTCGAGCCGGGGCGAGATCCTGCACGATGCGTTGGCGCGCTTCGTCCACCGGACCGAGGCCGGCGAGACGCCCGACCTGATCGCCATCGGTCGCGAGCTGTTCGCCCGGCTCGACGACTTTCCGGAAGTGAAGGCGATCTGGTGGCCGCGCTTCCTCCGGGTCGCCGAGTGGTTCGCAGCCATCGATGCGGAGGACCGCCGCGTGAAGGCTCGTCGCATCGTCGAGACCGGCGGCGCGCTCGAGCTCGACATTGCCGGCCGTCGCATGACGCTGACCGGCAGGGCCGACCGGATCGACGTCAGGCCGGACGGCACGCTGCGCATCGTCGACTACAAGACCGGATCGGTGCCCAGCCCGCCGCAAGTGCTGTCGGGACTGAGCCCGCAGCTGCCGCTCGAAGCGGCGATCGCCATGCGCGGCGGCTTCGACGGCGTCGAGCCCGGACTGGTCGCGACCGAACTGGTCTACATCGAGCTCAAGGGAAGCCGGCGGGCCGGCAGCATCCTGCCGATCGCCCCGAACGATACGACGGTCGCCGCCTTCGCCGAGGAGACGCTGAACCGCCTGATCGGGCTGCTGCACCGATTCTGCGATCCGGGACAGCCCTATCATGTCAAGCCGCGAGCCCAGTTCCTCAAGCGATTCAACGACTACGATCATCTCTCCCGCTGGCCGGAATGGGCGGTGGCGGGCGGCGGCGAGGAGTGATCCGGCGGTGACGAACGTCGCGGCCCGCCCGCTTGACGCAACCATCGCGGCGCAGCGCGAGGCATCCGATCCGCGCGTCTCGGCCTGGGTGAAGGCCAATGCCGGCGCGGGCAAGACCTATGTGCTGGCACAGCGGGTGCTGCGGCTCTTGCTTGCCGGCACGAACCCCTCGCGCCTGCTCTGCATCACCTATACCAAGGCGGCCGCCTCGGAGATGGCCAACCGCGTCTTCGACTGGCTTGCCGGCTGGGCGATCGCCGACGACGCGACTCTCGCCGACGAGATCGCCCGCATTACCGGCCGCAGGCCGACCGCGGCGGAGGCCGAACGGGCACGACGCTTGTTCGCCGAAGCCGTCGAGACACCGGGTGGCCTGAAGATCCAGACGATCCACGCCTTCTGCGAGCGGCTCCTGCAACAGTTCCCGTTCGAGGCAAGTGTCACTGCCGGTTTCACCGTGCTCGACGACCGCACGGCGGCCGAGCTGCTTGCGACCGCGCGCGGCGAGATCCTGATGCAGGCGGCCACGGACGCGCAACTCTCGGCGGCGCTGGCGGTTGTGGTGGCGCGCTTGTCGGACACCTCTCTCGACGGCCTCATCGCCGAAGTCGTCAGCCGGCGCAGCGAGCTTCTCGACTGGCTGCATGACGGCGGCGACCTCGGGCGGGCGCTCGACAGCCTAGGCGCGGCAATCGGCCTGCCGTCGGGTACGACGGAAGCGGGGCTGATCGACGAGATCCTCGCTGGCCGGTCGCTGCCGCGTTCGGAATGGGCCTCCGTCGCCACGTGGATGCGCCAGGGATCGACAAGAGACGAACACCTCGGCGACCGGTTGGCCGCGGCCGCCGCGGCTGTCGGCAACGCCGCGCTCGATGACTATCTCGCCGTGTTCCTGACCCGCGAGGGAACCGCCCGACGCGCCATCGTGACGAACGCGCTGGCGGCTGCGGAACCGGAGCTATGCCGTCGGCTGGAGGCCGAGCGAGACCGCGTGGCGCGGCTGGCGCCGCAGCTTTCCGCAGCCAGGCTGCTCGAGTTCAACCGCGCGCTGTTCACCATCGCCGATGCCATCCTCCAGCGCTACCAGTCGATCAAGTCGCTGCGCGGGCTGCTCGACTTCGACGATCTCATCGAGCGCACCGCGATGCTGCTGACCCGCACCGACGCTGCCTGGGTGCTCTACAAGCTGGACGGCGGCATCGACCACATCCTGGTCGACGAGGCGCAGGATACCAGCCCGCGCCAATGGGAGATCATCGACCGGATAGCCGGCGAGTTCTTTGCCGGCGAGGGCGCCCGTCAGGCCGACCGCACGGTGTTCGCGGTCGGCGACATCAAGCAGTCGATCTACTCCTTCCAGGGCGCCGAACCGGCCCGCTTCGCGGCGATGCGCAAGCATTTCGAGCGCGCGGCGCGTGAGGTCGGCAAGCCGTTCCGTGGGGTGACCCTGCGACTGTCCTTCCGCTCGACCCCGGCGATCCTGAAGGCCGTCGACGAGGTGTTCCGGACCGGTCCCGCAGCCGCGGGCGTCGTCCTTGAGGTGGATCGTGAGGAGGTGATCCACACGGCGGTGCGCGAGCGGGATCCGGGTCTCGTCGAGATCTGGCCGGTGATCGAGCCGGAGCCGGTCGAGCCGGTGACCCCTTGGGATGCTCCCCTCGATGTCGAGCGGGCCGAGAGTCCCGCCGCCCGGCTGGCCAGCCGCATCGCCCGCACGATCAGGGGCTGGATCGACCGCGAGGAGCGACTGGAGGCGACCGGCCTGCCGATCCGTCCCGGCGACGTCATGATCCTGCTGGCGCGCCGCAAACCCTTCGCCGAACTGATGATTCGCGCACTGAAGGCGCACGGCATTCCGGTCGCTGGCGCCGATCGGATGGTGCTGACCGATCATATTGCGGTGATGGATCTTGTCGCCGTCGGCCGCTTCGCGCTGATGCCCGAGGACGATCTGACGCTTGCTGCACTGTTGAAGAGCCCGCTGATCGGGCTGGGCGAGGACGATCTGATGGCACTTGCGGCCGGCCGGCGCGGGTCGCTGTGGCAGGCGCTGGTCGAGAAGGCCGAGACCGACGCGGCGCTCGCCCCAATCCGCGACCTCCTGGCCGACTGGCGCGCCCGGGTCGGCTTCCAGCGGCCCTACGATTTCTATGCCGGGCTGCTCGGCGCCGGCCGCGGCCGCGCGGCGTTCCATGCCCGCCTCGGCGCCGAGGCCTTCGAGGCGCTGGACGAATTCCTCGGCCTGGCGCTCGCCTACGAACGGGCCGAGACCCCGAGCCTGCCCGGTTTCCTGGCCTGGCTCGAGGCCGCACCGACCGAGATCAAGCGCGACATGGACAAGGGTCGCGACGAGGTGCGGGTGATGACGGTGCACGGCGCCAAGGGCCTCGAGGCTCCGGTGGTGTTCCTGCCCGACTGTGCCCGCGCTGCAAGCGGCCGGAGCGTCGGGCCGCTGTTCCGCTTCGGTGAGGGTCCCGGCGGGCCGCTGGTCTTCGCCCCGAGCAAGGCCGAAGACTGCGCGGCGACGGCCACCTTGCGGGAGGCTGCCGAACGCGCCCGGGCCGCGGAGGAGAACCGGCTGCTCTATGTCGCGATGACACGGGCGCGCGACCGGCTCTACATCGCCGGTTTTCGCAACGGCACGCGCCGGACCTCGGAGCCGACCTGGCACGACATCGTGTCGAGCGCGCTCGATCCGCTGCTCGTCGATGCCGATACCCCGGATGGCCCCGTGCGGCGGCTGGTCGGCGAGGGCGAGGCGGCGCCGGTCGCGCGGCAGACCGGGAGTGGCACCGGACAGGAGCCGCTACCGGCTTGGCTGCGTGAACCCGCTGCGGCCGAGGCAGCCACCGGTCCCGCACTTGCCCCGTCCCGACTCGCCGGGCACGCGCCGGGATTTCGGGCCGCAACCGACCCGGCCGGCGCAGCAGCGGCACGCCGGCGCGGGACCGTCATCCACCGTCTGCTCGAAAGCCTGCCGGAGATCGCCGTGCCGGATCGTGCTGCCGCCGCCGCGCGAGCGCTGCAGGTGCTCGCTCCCGACTGGACGCAGCAGGATCGCGAGGCGATCGCGGCCCGCGTGCTGGCGATCCTGGCCGACCCCGTGTTCGCTCCGGTCTTTGCGCCGGGCGGGCTCGCCGAGGCCACCATCGCCGGCCCTGGCGGGCCGAACGGCGAGCGCGTGCTCGGACAGGTGGACAGGCTGCTGGTCTGCGCCGACGAGGTTCTGATCGTCGACTACAAGACGGATCGCCTGGTGCCGGACGGCCCGGACGGGGTGCCACAGGCCTACCGCGCACAGCTCGATGCTTATCGCAGGCTGGCAGCGCGGATCTGGCCCGGGAAGACCGTGCGCACGGCGCTGTTGTGGACGTCAGCCCCGCGCCTGATGCAGATCGGCTGAGCCGCGTCTGCGGCATCCGGCTGCCGGCCCTGCCTTGACGCTGCCGGGCCCGGTACCTACCTTCCGGCGACGCACGGCCGGACCTCCGCCCGGCAGACTCCATCCCCACGAGGTACCAGATGGCTGCTTCCCACGTTTCCGACGCTTCGTTCCAGGCTGACGTGCTCGATTCAGCCGAGCCGGTCCTGGTCGACTTCTGGGCCGAGTGGTGCGGTCCCTGCCGCCAGATCGCGCCGATGCTCGACGAGATCGCGACCGAGCTGGACGGCAAGGTGAAGATCGCCAAGGTCAATGTCGACGAGAACCCGAAGGTGCCGTCGAACTACGGCGTGCGCGCCATCCCGACCCTGATCCTGTTCAAGGATGGACAGCCGGTCGGCACCCAGGTCGGCGTCCAGCCGAAGAGCCGGCTGATCTCCTGGATCAACGAATCGATCTGACCGGAGGCGACCGGTCGGACCGACATCGCGTCTCCGCCTGACGGCGGCGTCCCGGGCGTCGCCGCAGATTCGTTCTCTGCCGCGCCCCCCGTCGCCGGCTGGCGCACCTCCCGGAGAAGCGGACGCCGCGCCTCCGTCAGCATTTGCGACGCCGAAGCGAGCTGACGCGGATCATCGAGGCCGCCGGAGATGAGCTGCGCTATTGCGGTACCGTCTCCTGGATCCGCAGTACGTGTCCGGCGAGATAAAGCGAGCCGCAGATCAGCACGCGAGCCGGCTCGTCGCGCGGCAGGCTTGCCAGCGCCTCCTCGACACTCGCCGCGACGCGGGCGGACAGGCCGGCGCGCGCCGCGTCCGCGGCGAGTTCGACGGGATCGAACGAGGCCTCGACGTCCGGGATCGGCACGGTGACGACCTCGCGCACGAGACCTGCGAACGGCGTGAAGAAGCCCGAGGCGTCCTTGCTGGTCAGCATGCCGCTGACGAGGTACACCGGGCGCGGATTGCGCTCCTCGAGTTCGGCGAGGGCTGCCGCCAGCACCTCGCCGGCAGCGGGATTGTGGCCGCCGTCCAGCCATATGTCGGCATTGGCAGGCGCCGCATCGGCGATCGGCCCGACGCGCAGCGGCTGCATCCGCGCCGGCCAGTCCACCGTCTGCATGGCCGTCGCGACCGCCGCCTCGTCGACGGCGAACGGCAGATGGCCGAGCGTGGCGATCGCTGCACCGGCATTCTCGATCTGGTGCCGGCCGAGCAGGCGCGGCATCGGCAGGTCCATCAACCCGTGCTCGTCCTGATAGACGAGGCGACCGCGCTCCTCCCCGGCGTGCCAGTCCTGGCCGGAGATCGACAGCGGCGCCGCGAGCCGGGCCGCCGCCCGCGCGATGACCTGCTCCGCAGCGCGCGGCTGCCGCGCCACGATGCAGGCAACGCCGCGCTTGATGATGCCGGCCTTCTCGGCGGCGATCAGTTCGATCGTGTCGCCGAGATACTGGGCGTGATCCATCGAGATCGGCGTGATGATGGTCGCCGCCGGACGGTCGATCACATTGGTTGCGTCGAGCCGTCCGCCGAGGCCGACCTCGAGCAGCAGCAGGTCGGCGGGATGCCGCGAGAAGATCAGGAAGGCGGCAGCCGTGGTGATCTCGAAGATGGTGATCGGCGCGCCGGCATTGGCCCGTTCGCATTCCTCGAGCGCCGCGGCGAGTTCAGCCTCGCCGACCAGCTTGCTGGTGCCGTTCTCGTCGGCCAGCCGGATACGCTCGTGGAACCGCACCAGATGCGGCGAGGTATAGACATGGGCCCGCCGGCCCGCCGCCTCGGTGATGGCCCGCAGATAGGCAACGGTGGAGCCCTTGCCGTTGGTACCGGCGACATGGACGACCGGCGGCAGCCGCCGCTCCGGATTGCCGAGCGCGGCGAGTATCCGGTGCATGCGGTCGAGCGACAGGTCGATCTTGCGCGGATGCAACGCGGCCAGACGGTCGAGGATCAGGTCAGATGCGGCCATTCGCAACCTCATAGGGTCCCGCGGCCCGGGACGATATGCAGGAAACGACGTCCCGCGTCGGCTTCGCGCGTCAGTCGGCTGCCTCGGCCAGCGGCGGTGGCAGCGCCTGCGGCGCGGCCGCGACGTCCGGCATGCCTGCGAGCGGGCGCTCGTCGGCGAGCGAGGGGGCCTTCAGCAGCAGTCGGCACAGACGGCTGAGCGTCGCCCGCAGGTCGTGACGGTGCACCACCATGTCGACCATGCCGTGCTTGAGCAGGTATTCGCTGCGCTGGAAGCCGGGCGGCAGCTTCTCACGGATGGTCTGTTCGATCACGCGCGGCCCGGCGAAGCCGATGAGGGCGCCGGGTTCGGCGATATGGATGTCGCCGAGCATCGCATAGGAGGCGGTGACGCCGCCGGTGGTCGGGTGGGTCAGCACCACGATGTAGGGCAGCCGCGCCTCGCGCAGCTTCTGCACGGCAACCGTCGTGCGTGGCATCTGCATCAGCGACAGGATGCCTTCCTGCATGCGCGCCCCGCCGGAAGCCGCGAACATGATGAAGGGCGTGCGCCGCTCGGCCGCCGTCTCCATGCCGGTGACCACCGCCTCACCGGCCGCCATGCCGAGGGACCCGCCCATGAACTCGAAGTTCTGGACACCGACTGTCACCGGCAGTCCGTCGAGCGTGCCGTAGCACACCCGCACGGCGTCGCGCATGCCGGTCTTGGCGCGGGCGTCCTTGATGCGGTCCGAATAGCGGCGCTCGTCGCGGAACTTCAGCGGGTCCGCGGGAACCTCCGGCGTCTCGATGTCGACGAACTCGCCGCTATCGAACAGATGCCTGAGCCTGGCCTCCACCGGCATCCGCATGTGATGGCCGGAACCAGGAATCACATACAGGTTCGCCTCGAGATCGCGGTGGAACACCATTTCGCCGGTTTCCGGGCACTTGACCCAGAGGTTCTCCGGCACTTCCCGCTTCTGCAGAAGGCCGCGGATCTTCGGACGGACGACGTTGTTGATCCAGTTCACGAACTGAGCCTCTTCGTTCGGCCGCCTCAGGCGGCGACGGTCCGGCCGGCGCGGACGCCGGCGGCAAGCCGGCGGACCAGTCCGGCCACTGCATCGACCGTACGATCAGTAGCACGGCCCGCCGCGTCGAGCGAGCCTCGCACCTCTTCGACCAGCGCCGAGCCGACGACGACCGCATCCGCGCCGGCCGCGATCGCGGCGGCCTGCTCCGGTGTCTTCACCCCGAAGCCGACCGCCACGGGCAACCTGGTGTGGCGCTTGATGCGTGCGACCGCGGCGGTCACCGCGGTCGTGTCCGGCGCCCTTGTTCCGGTGATCCCGGTGATCGAGACATAGTAGACGAATCCGGACGTGTTCAGGAGGACGCGCGGCAGCCGCTTCTCGTCAGTCGTCGGCGTCGCCAGCCGGATGAAGTTGAGCCCGTGCGCGAGCGCCGGCAGGCAGAGTTCGTCGTCGGCCTCCGGCGGCAGGTCGACGACGATCAGTCCGTCGACGCCGGCGGCTTTCGCGTCGACGAGAAAGGTCTCTGTGCCGTAGGAATAGATCGGGTTGTAGTAGCCCATCAGCACGATCGGCGTCTCGTCATCGCCCTCCCGGAAGGCGCGCACCATCGACAGCGTCCGGCGCATGGTCTGGCCGGCGAGCAGCGCACGGCGGCCCGAGGCCTGGATCGCCGGTCCGTCGGCCATCGGGTCGGAGAAGGGCATGCCGATCTCGATGACGTCGGCACCCGCCTTGGGCAGCGCCTTCAGGATCGCCAGGGAGGTGTCGGGGTCGGGATCACCGGCGGTGACGAAGGTGACAAGTCCCGCCCTGCCCTCGTCTTGCAGCGCGGCGAAGCGGCGGTCGATACGGGTCGCCACGCTCACAGGTCGAACCCCAGGATCTTGCCCACCGTGAAGACGTCCTTGTCGCCGCGGCCGCACATGTTCATGACGATGATCTGATCCTTCCCCATGCTCGGCGCAAGCTTCATCACCTGCGCCAGCGCGTGCGAGGGCTCGAGCGCCGGGATGATGCCCTCGAGCCGCGTGCACAGCTGGAACGCCTCCAGCGCCTCTTCGTCGGTGATCGGCACATAGGTCACCCGACCGGTATCCTTGAGCCAGGCGTGCTCGGGCCCGATGCCCGGATAGTCGAGACCGGCCGAGATCGAGTGGCCCTCGAGGATCTGGCCGTCGTCGTCCTGCAGCAGATAGGTGCGGTTGCCATGCAGAACACCGGGGCGTCCGGCATTCAGCGAGGCGCAGTGCTGGTCGCCGTCGAGACCGTGGCCGCCGGCCTCGACTCCGTAGATCTCGACGTCCGCATCGTCGAGGAACGGGTGGAACAGGCCGATGGCGTTCGAGCCGCCGCCGACGGCGGCCACCAGCACATCCGGCAGACGTCCCTCGGCTGCGAGGATCTGGTCCCTCGCCTCCCGGCCGATCACCGACTGGAAGTCGCGCACCATCTCCGGATAGGGGTGCGGCCCGGCCGCGGTGCCGATGATGTAATAGGTCGTTTCGACGTTGGTCACCCAGTCGCGCAACGCCTCGTTCATCGCGTCCTTCAGAGTGCCCGCGCCCGAGGTGACCGGGTGGACCTCGGCGCCCAGCAGCTTCATGCGGAACACATTGGGCTTCTGCCGCTCGACATCGGTAGCGCCCATGTAGACGATGCAGGGATAGCCGAACCGGGCCGCGACCGTCGCTGACGCCACCCCGTGCTGGCCGGCGCCGGTCTCGGCGATGATCCGGGTCTTGCCCATGCGGCGGGCGAGCAGGATCTGGCCGAGGCAGTTGTTGATCTTGTGGCTGCCGGTGTGGTTCAGCTCGTCACGCTTGAAGTAGATCTTGGCGCCGCCGAGATGTTCGGTCAGCCGCGCGGCGAAATAGAGCGGGCTCGGCCGCCCGCTGTAGTGGGCATTGAGATCGTCGAGTTCGGCCTTGAAGGCCGGATCCGTCTTGGCTTCATTCCACGCCCTTTCGAGGTCGAGGATCAGCGGCATCAGCGTCTCGGCAACGAAGCGTCCGCCGTACAGACCGAAATGGCCACGCTCGTCGGGGCCGGCGCGATAGGTGTTGGCGACGTTCACGAAGCTTTCCTCCGGCTGGGCGCGCCGAGTGTCCGCTCGGTTCGCCGTACGGCTTCGACGAAACGGGCAATGGCTGCCGGGTCCTTCTCACCCGGCCTGGCCTCGACGCCCGAGGAAACGTCGACGCCGTCGGGCCGGGCAATTCCGATCGCCGCAGCCACCACCTCGGCGTCCAGCCCTCCCGACAGCATGCACGGGCGGGGAAGGTCAAGCCCGGCGAGCAGATGCCAGTCGAAGCGGATGCCGAGGCCGCCCGGCCGGCTCGCTGCGGCTGGCGCCTTGGCGTCGAACAGGATCCGGTCTGCGACGCCGAGATAGGGTTCGACCGCCGCAAGGTCCGCCGCCTCGCGGACCGCGATCACCTTCATCGTCTCGACGTTATAGCGGGTCTTGAGCTGAGCCACCCGCTCGGGGCTCTCGCGCCCATGCAGCTGGAGGATGTCTGGACCGAGCGTGTGGAAGATCGCATCGAAGGTCAGGTCGTCGGCATCGACGGTGAGCGACACGATCCGCGCCCTGCCGCGCACCGGCGCGGCCAGCTGCGCCGCCCGCGCCGGATCGACATGTCGCGGGCTCGGCGGAAAGAACACGAAGCCGAGCATGTCGGCGCCGGCCCCCAGCGAGGCCGCCACCGCGGTCTCGTCGGTCAGCCCGCAGATCTTGACGTCGATATGCCCGCTCTGGTTCACGCGACTGGGCTCCTGCCGGATGTCGGCATCGGGGATCGGATGCGGCGATAGGTGCCACGGAATGGCGGCCGGAGTCCATGCCGGGCCGGCATCGCCACCGGGGCCGCCGGGCGGCATCGGGCGCGGCGCCAGCCGCGCTGGCGAATCGGATCAGCGTCTGAGCGCGGGCAGGCCCGGCGCCGCCGGCAGCTTGCGGTCCGCCTCCCCGGCACGGTGGCGCCATCGCGCGGCCTCCTCGCGTGACAGCCGCGCGCGCCGCCGCCACTTGCCCTGACTGAGCCATGCCGCCGTCCCGCCGACAAGCACGCCGACGAGGAGACAGCCGAGCACCAGCAGGAACAGCGGGACCGAGACCGAGAGCGCGGTATCGCCCGAACCGAACGGATCGAGGGAAACCCGGACCGGTGCGCGGTTGGCCACCGAGAAGGCAATGATCAGCACGGCGAGCGGCAGCGTGATCAGGATCTGGACGAGGCGATGGATCATCGTTGGCGGCGGTCAGCTCCTGCCGTTCAGGCGTTCTCGCAGTTCCTTGCCGGTCTTGAAGAACGGAACGAACTTCTGATCCACCTCGACCTTCGCGCCGGTGCGCGGATTGCGGCCGGTGCGGGCCGGCCGATCCTTCACCGAGAAGGCGCCGAAGCCTCTCAGCTCGACCCTGTCGCCCCGCGCCAGCGCGGCGGTGATCTCGTCGAGGACGGTGTTCACGATCAGCTCGACATGCCGCTGATAGAGATGCGGATTGGCTTGCGCGATGCGCTGAACGAGCTCGGACTTGATCATCGGGCCCCCGGATGATCCCTCTTATTTTTCAATATTTTGAGGTTGCCAGAGCGATACCAGCCCGTCAAGTGCGCCAATCTGCAAATGGTGAAGCCGCGCAAGCGCCGCCGCCAGCTTGTCGAGCCCTGCCAGCCGCGCGATCGCCGCAACCGTCTCGACCAGACCGAGTCCGCCGAGTGGGCCGTCGGGTGTCCAGTCGCGGATCTCGAGGTCGCGGTCGATGTTGTGCGTCGAAGCAAGGTAGTCGCGTACTGCATCCTCGCCGCCGATCGCGTCGATCAGACCGAGCGCCAGCGCCTGGCCGCCCGTGTAGATGCGCCCGTCGGAGACACGCCGTGCCGTGGCCATGTCGAGATTGCGCCGCTCCGCCACCAGGCCGATGAACCAGTCGTAGGAATCAAGCACCAGCGCCTGGATCGCGGCGCGTGCCTCCTGGCTGGTCGGCTCGAACGGATTGGGCTCCGCCTTCAGCGGACCGCTCTTCACCGTATCAACCTCGACGCCGATGTCCGACAGCAGTTCACTGACGTCCGCCCACTGGAACAGGACGCCGATCGACCCGGTGATGGAGGTTCGGCGGGCAACGATGTGGTCGGCAGCGATCGCTGCCGCGTAGCCGCCCGAGGCCGCCACGGTACCGATCTGGGCAACCACCGGCTTCCTGGCCGCAACCTTGCGCAGCGCCTCGTAGAGCGCCTCGGACCCGGCCGTGGTGCCGCCGGGACTGTTGATCGAGACGATAAGGGCCCTGGCGCTGCCGGACTTCTCTATCCGCTCCAGAAGCTTCTGCAGATCGCGGTTCTCGACGATGATGCCGTCGATGGCGAGCCGGGCGATGTGCGCCTTGCGCGAACCGATCTCGGTGTCCGGCATCGAGACGGCGACAAGCGCGACGAGTGCGACGCCGGCGAGAACAAAGGCAACGACCCGCCAGAAGGAGAGCTTGCGGCGCAGTCGGCGCCGGTCGAGGATCTGGTCGGCGTCCAGCGACATGGCGGCTCGCTAGGGTTGGACACCGGCCGCGGCGCGCAGCCGCGGCCGGAAGGCAACGTGTCAGTCGTTCTTCGTCTCGGAGGACTGTGCCTGCGCCTTGCTCAGCGCGGCACCGAGAATATCGCCGAGCGAGGCGCCGGAGTCGGTCGAGCCGTACTGGGCGACCGCCTCCTTCTCCTCGGCGATCTCAAGCGCCTTGATCGACACCGACACCTTGTGGTTCTTGCGATCGAACTGGGTGATGCGGGCATCCACCTTGTCGCCGCGGGCGAAGCGCTCGGGACGCTGCTCGGACCGGTCGCGGGCGAGGTCGGAGCGACGGATGAAGGCCGTCAGGTCGGTGCCGACGATCTTCACGTCGATGCCACCCTCCTTCACGTCGAGGACCTCGCAGGTCACGACGGCGTTCTTGCGCAGATCCGCCCCCTCGGCCGCCGTGGCGAACGGATCGCCGCCGAGCTGCTTGATACCGAGGCTGATGCGCTCCTTCTCGACATCGACGTCGAGCACCTGCGCCTTGACGATGTCGCCGCGGTTGAACTCCTCGATGACCTGTTCGCCGGGGCGGTTCCAGTCGAGGTCGGACAGATGCACCATGCCGTCGACGTCGCCCTCGAGCCCGATGAACAGGCCGAACTCGGTCTTGTTCTTGACCTCGCCCTCGACGATCGAGCCGACCGGGAAGCGCTCCGCAAAGCTCTCCCACGGGTTGGGCAGGCACTGCTTGAGGCCGAGCGAGATGCGCCGCTTGACCGGATCGACCTCGAGCACCGCCACCTCGACCTCCTGGGAGGTCGAGACGATCTTGCCCGGATGGACATTCTTCTTCGTCCAGCTCATCTCCGAGACGTGGATCAGGCCCTCGACGCCCGGTTCCAGCTCGACGAAGGCGCCGTAGTCGGTGATGTTGGTGACCCGCCCCTTGAAGCGCGCGCCGATCGGATACTTCGCCTCGACGCCCTCCCACGGATCGGCCTCCAGCTGCTTCATGCCGAGGCTGATGCGCTGCGTCTCGTGGTTGATCTTGATGATCCGCACGCGGACGGTCTGGCCGACCGAGAGCACCTCGGTGGGGTGGTTGATGCGCCGCCAGGCGATGTCGGTGACATGCAGCAGCCCATCGATGCCGCCGAGATCGACGAACGCACCATAGTCGGTGATGTTCTTGACGACACCCTCGATGACCTGGCCTTCCTCGAGGCTCTGGACCAGCTCCGAGCGCTGCTCGGCCCGCGTTTCCTCGAGCACCGTACGGCGCGAGACGACGATATTGCCGCGCCGCCGGTCCATCTTCAGGATCTGGAACGGCTGCGGCGTGTTCATCAGCGGGCCGACGTCGCGGACCGGGCGGATGTCGACCTGGCTGCGGGGCAGAAACGCCACCGCGCCGTCGAGATCGACCGTGAAGCCACCCTTGACCGAGTTGAAGATCACGCCCTCGACCTTCTCGCCGGCCTCGAAGGCCTTCTCGAGCTTCTCCCAGCTCTCTTCGCGGCGCGCCTTGTCACGGCTGATGACGGCCTCTCCGAGCGCGTTCTCGACACGTTCGAGATAGACCTCGACCTTGTCGCCGACCTTGATCGACGGTTCGCGCCCGTGCAGCCCGAACTCGCGCAGAGGGACGCGCCCTTCGGTCTTCAGGCCGACGTCGATCACCGCCATGTCCTTCTCGATGGCGACGACCCGCCCCTCCACGACCGACCCTTCGGCGAGGGTGCTGGTGTTGAAGCTCTCTTCGAGAAGAGCGGCGAAATCTTCCTTGGTGGGGAATTTTTCCATACTGGCTAAGGCCACGGTGCTTTCCTGCTCTCGTCCGCACTCTCCGACCGCACCGGATCGTCCGGAACCACCTCGTCTTGGACTGTCTGGACCTGCCGACGCGCTATCGACGCGCCCGAGGACCCTTGAAGTCGGCGATGAACCTCGTTACCGGGGGATGCGGGCGGACCTGCGTCCGGCATGCCGGCTGATCACCGTCACCCCGGAAACACGCTAATGGGCGCGCGTGACCCGCGCACCCTCACTTCGCCGCCGTCGAGCCGCCGATCAGGTCCACAGCCGCCCGGAACGCGGCTTCTATATCCAAGTCGGTGGTATCGAGCAAGTGCGCGTCGTCGGCTTTCCGCAACGGCGCGACCGCCCGCGCCGTATCGCGCGCGTCGCGGCGGCGAATGTCGGCCAGGACCTGCTCGTAGCTGACATCACCGCCGGCGGCGATGATCTCCTTGAAGCGGCGGCGGGCGCGGGTCTCGGCGGCAGCGGTCACGAAGAGCTTGGCATCGGCGTCAGGACAGACCACCGTGGCGATGTCGCGGCCGTCGAGCACGGCCCCCGGCGGGGTCCTGGCGAAGTTGCGCTGGAAGTCGAGCATGGCAGCGCGCACTGCCGGATCGGCAGCGACGATCGAGGCGGCTTCACCCATGCCGGGCCCGCGCAGCTGCGCCTCGTCGGCCAGGTTCTCCATCGCAAGGCCGCGGGCGGCCTCAAGCCGTGCCGCCGGATCGTCCAGGCTCGCCCCGGCGGCAATCAGCCGCGCCGCCACGGCACGGTAGAGCATGCCGGTGTCGAGATGTCTCAGCCCGTAATGCGCAGCAAGCTTGCGGGCGATGGTGCCCTTGCCCGACGCTGCGGGTCCGTCGATGGCGATGATCATCGCGCAGTACCCGCCGCGGCGGCCGCCTCCGCCGCAGCGACAGGGGAGATATCCGCGCCGAGCCGCGTCATCAGCGCAACGAAGTCCGGGAAGCTGGTAGCGATCATCGAGGAATCGTCCACGATGACGGGCCGCTCGGTGCCGAGCCCCATCACCAGGAACGCCATGGCGATCCGATGATCGAGATGGGTCGCGACGCAACCGCCGCCGGGCACCCCGCCTGTCCGTCCGCCGCGACCCTCGACGATCAGATCGTCGCCCTCGACACGCACCTCGACCCCGTTCGCCGCCAGACCGGCCGCCACAGCGGCGAGACGATCGGATTCCTTCACCTTGAGCTCCGACAGACCGCGCATCACCGTGGTACCGTGCGCGAAGGCGGCCGCCACTGCCAGCGCCGGATACTCGTCGATCATCGAGGGCGCCCGCGCCGCGGGCACCTCGATGCCGTTCAGCGGCCCGGCCTCGACCAGGATGTCGGCGACCGGCTCGCCGCCGTCCTCGCGCCGGTCGGACAGCGTGATCCTGGCGCCCATCTCGACGAGGGTGGCGATCATCCCGGCGCGCGAGGGATTGACCATCACCCCGGGGATCGTGACCGCGGAACCGGGCACGATCAGCGCCGCGACGATCGGAAAGGCGGCCGAGGAGGGATCGGCCGGCACCACCACATCGCGGGCCCTGAGCTGCGGCCGCCCGGCAAGCGCGATGCGGCGGGCGCCGTCAGAATCGGTCGAGATCGCGAGCGATGCCCCGAAATGCGCCAGCATGCGTTCGGTGTGATCGCGTGTCGGCTCCGGCTCGATGACGGTGGTCGTGCCCGGCGAGTTGAGGCCGCACAGCAGCACGGCCGACTTCACCTGCGCCGAAGCGACGGGCAGCCGGTAGCTGATCGGCAGCGGATCCTGCGTTCCCTGCAATGTCAGCGGCAGCCGGCCACCCTCGGCGCAGGCGACGACGCGTGCCCCCATCGATTCGAGCGGCGACAGGACGCGCCCCATCGGCCGCTTGCGCAGCGAGGCGTCGCCATCGAACCGGGCGGTGATGCCGTGGCCGCCGACGAGGCCCATGACCAGCCGGGCGCCGGTGCCGGAATTGCCGAAATCGAGCGGCGCGGCAGGCTCCAGCAGCGCACCGACGCCGACGCCGTCTACGCACCAGCTGCCGTCTGCCGCCCGCTCGACCGCCGCCCCGAAGGCACGCGCCGCCGCGGCGGTGGCCAGCACGTCGTGTCCCTCCAGCAGGCCACGGATCCGCGTCCGGCCGGTGGCCAGTGCGCCAAACAGCAATGCCCGGTGGGAGATCGACTTGTCGCCTGGAATGTCGGCGCGCCCGCGCAGGGGCGCGCCCGCGCGAGCCGCGAGCGGTGTGTTGCGATCGGTCGCTGGTGCCGTCATGGTCGTGCCGTCTCTCGGGCTTGCGCAATGCGGCACCGGTCGGCCGGAACCGCGCCGCCGGCGCTCCTACCACAGCGGCCGGCGGCCGTCATCCCGCCGGCTCGGATTAGCCTTTGACAGGGTTCCGGCTTTCCGTCTATGGGAGGCGCCGATTTCCGGACAGTCGCCAGGCCGCCGCTGATATCGCTTGCGGCCTCCAGGACGGGGTTTCTAGCGCGATGGCCAAACCCGAGCTCGGCACCAAACGCATTTGCGGCGCCTGTGGCACCCGCTTCTACGATCTCATGAAGGATCCGATCGTCTGCCCGAAATGCGGCACGATCTATGACGTTGCGGTGATCGCGGCGCGCACGAAGCCCGCCACCGCCAAGCCCGCCGCCGAGGATGCCGAGGACCTCGACGAGGAGGAGCAGGACGAGGCGCTCGTCGCCCTCGAGGACGCCGATGCCGAGGAGGAGGATACCGGCCGCGCTGATCCGGAGATCGACGACGACGAGATCCCGGACCTCGAGGACGAGGATATCGGGGACGACGCCGACGACGAATTCCTGCCCGATGACGAGGACGAGGGCGACGACGTCTCCGTTCTCATCGAGGGCGACATCGAGGGCGACGAGGAAACCTGATTGCGGAAACGACCCGGCCAGCCGAGTGACAACCAGCCGATTGACAACGCGGCGGCCCGCCAATAACTGTTCGCAACCCACCTGCCCAGGTGGCGGAATTGGTAGACGCGCTAGCTTCAGGTGCTAGTGCCCGAAAGGGCGTGGAAGTTCGAGTCTTCTCCTGGGCACCATCGGCCTTTCCGGTCGAACCTCCCTCCGATCGATCGCTGCCCCTCTGCTGCCGGCGTGTGCGTCGGCCGCCTGCGCGCCCTGCCGATGCCGCGGTGCATTGCCAAGCCGTTCAATAGGTTGCTAACAGTCTTGCGCGATTGTTCAACGCATCGGGCAGGGCCATGGCCGGACGGCGCACGCGCGCGGCGGCCCGGCAACCCGACGAATCAGGAGAACCGGCCGATGACGATCACGCTGCATGCGGGCGACCTGCCGGACGACATCGACCTCGGCCCGCTCGTGGCCGTCGATACCGAGACGCTGGGCCTCAACCTGGTGCGCGACCGACTCTGTCTCGTGCAGCTGTCGGCCGGAGACGGCGATGCCCATCTCGTCCAGCTCGACCGGCGCAGCTACGAGGCGCCCAATCTGAAGCGCCTGCTGTCGGACCCGGCCGTCACCAAGATCTTCCATTTCGCGCGCTTCGACATTGCGATGCTCGCCCGCCATCTCGGCATCATGACCGAGCCCGTCTACTGCACCAAGATCGCCTCGCGACTGACGCGGACCTACACCGACCGGCACGGCCTGAAGGATCTCGTGCGGGAAATGCTCGGCATCGACATTTCCAAGCAGCAACAGACGTCCGACTGGGGCGCGGCGACCCTGACGGATGCACAGCTCCAGTATGCTGCCGCCGATGTCCTCTACCTGCACGAGCTCAAGCGGCACTTCGACGCCCTTCTGGCCCGCGACGGGCGCACGCATCTGGCCGATGCCTGCTTCCGGTTCCTGCCGACGCGGGCGCTGCTCGACATCGCCGGCTGGGCAGAGGAAGATGTCTTCGCGCACAGTTGAACGCGGCCGCCGCCGTTTCACCGCAATCCGGTAGCAGGAGGCGTGTCAGGATCGGAACGCTGCGCAGATGCATGTCGACACGGGAGCATTCGACGGCCTGAAGGCGGTGCCGGCGTGGCAGCAGCCGCGTCGCCAGCCGCGCAGCTGGCACGATGCCCGTCGCCACAGCCGGGCCGTGCGCGTCCTGCGGATCGGCTTGCCGGCGCTGGCGCTGCTGACGGTCGCCTGGCTGATTGTTTCGGCGCGCGCCTTTCCGCCCACCATCGGCAACGTCGATCTCGGCGAGGTGGGGCTCGACGGTACAACGCTGACCATGGAGAACCCTGCCCTTTCCGGCTACAACGAGAACGGCACCTCCTACGAGGTGACGGCCGCGCGCGCGCTACAGGATGTGACCAATCCCCGGATCGTGACGCTTCAGCTCATCGACGGCACGATGACCAAGCCGGACGGAACCAAGGTCCGTGTCACTGCCGCGGACGGTGTCTACGACAGCGAGGAGCAGACCCTGAAGCTGTCCAACGACATTGTTGTGCGCGCCGACGATGGCAGCCGTGCCTTCCTGAGATCCGCCGACGTCGACATGAAGGCCGGCTCCATCGTGTCGACGGAGCCGATCCGGGCGGAGACGCCGGGCGGCCGCATCCGCGCCGACACGATGGATATCGCCGAACGCGGTGCCCACATGCTGTTCAAGGGCAAGGTGGTCGTCGAGCTGCGGCTCGACGGTGGCAGTCTGGACGACCGCACGGCCCGCAAGCCCCAGGAGAATCCCGCCGATGTCGAGTGATACGCCCCGGCCGCGCCTGCGCTTCGCCCGCCTCGCGGCGGCCGTGCTTGCGGTGTCGTTCGCCATGCCGGAGGCGCACGCCCAGGTCAGCGACGCCTTCTCCGGCCTGGCCGTCGACTCCGACACGCCGGTCCGCATCGAGGCCGACCAGCTCGAAGTGTTCGACGCCGACAAGACGGCCGTTTTCTCCGGCAACGTCGTCGTCAGGCAGGGCGACACCAGCATGCGGACGGCGCAGCTGAAGGTCTTCTACTCGGGGGATGGGCTGGTGAGCGAGGGCGCCTCGTCCGGACAGCGCGTCTCGCGGCTCGAGGCGACCGGCAAGGTGCTGATCAACGCCAAGGGGCAGACGGCGACCGGCGACTGGGCGGTGTTCGAGATGGACACCCAGCTGGTGACGCTGGGCGGCAACGTCGTGCTGTCGCAGGGCAAGAACGTGCTGCGCGGCACCGAGCTCGTCGTGAACCTGGAGACCGGGCAGTCGCGGCTGGTCTCGGCCAAGCCCGAAGGCACGGGCGGCGGACGTGTCCAGGGGCTTTTAATTCCCGGCTCGATGGGGCAGAAGCAAGAACGACGCCAGGGCGATGACAACGCTGGCGGCACTACCAACTGACGCCCCCCGGGAGATCCGAGCTCGCCGCCGGCCTCGCCGGTCGCGGGCTGGATGAACCGCTGGAGCTGAACGGGTCTTGGGTCGCCTCCTGACATTGCTGCGCCGCGCACGCGCCAGTGGTGAGCGCCGGACCGTTCCGCACGGCGAGGCCGGACCGCTCGACGACTTCGACTGGGACGCCTTCGAGCACGACATGGAGCCTCGGGTCGAGGGCGGGCTGATGCCGATCGAGGAACCGGACCACGGCGATGGTTGGCTCGAGGTCCACAGCGTGCGGAAATCGTTCAAGAAGCGGCCGGTGGTCAAGGGCGTCAGCCTGGCGGTGCGCCGCGGCGAGGTGGTCGGGCTGCTTGGTCCCAACGGTGCCGGCAAGACCACCGTCTTCTACATGATCACCGGCCTGATCACCGCCGACGCCGGCCAGATCACCTTCGACGGCAACGACATAACCCTGCTGCCGATGTACCGGCGAGCCCGTCTCGGTATCGGTTACTTGCCGCAGGAGCCGTCGATCTTCCGGGGTCTGACGGTCGAGCAGAACATCCGCGCGGTGCTGGAGATTGCCGAGCCGGACCGGCGCCGCCGTGCCGCCGAGCTGGAGTCGCTCCTCGAGGAATTCCACATCACCCGGCTGCGCCACTCCCCGGCGATCGCGCTGTCGGGCGGCGAGCGCCGGCGCGTCGAGATTGCCCGCGCGCTTGCCTCGCGGCCGGCCTTCATGCTGCTCGACGAACCCTTCGCCGGCATCGACCCCATCGCGGTCGGCGACATCCGCGCCCTGGTGCGCCATCTCTCCGCGCGTGGCATCGGCGTGCTCATCACCGACCACAACGTCCGCGAGACCCTCAGCCTGATCGATCGCGCCTACATCATCCATGACGGGCAGGTGCTGATGCAGGGTTCGCCCGAGGAGGTCGTCGCCAACGTCGACGTGCGCCGCTACTACCTGGGCGACGAGTTCCGGCTCTAGGGGCTGCGAAGACATGGCGCTTTCACCGAAACTGGATCTGCGGCAGACCCAGTCGCTGGTGATGACACCGCAGCTGATGCAGGCCATCAAGCTGCTGCAGCTCTCCAGCATGGACGTCGCCGCCTATGTCGAGGCCGAACTGGAGCGCAACCCGCTGCTCGAACGGGCCGACGACAGTCACGGCGATGCGGCCGACGCCGGCATCATCGCCGAGACGGACGGTGACGACGGACCGTCCGCCGACGCCGGACCGGTCGATCTGGTCGAGGCCGCCGGCCGTGGTGACGCGGAAGCGATCTCCGAGTCCCTCGACGCGGACTTCGGCAATGTCTTCGACAGCGAGCCGGTTTCGGTGCCGGCTGGGCCCGTCGCTGCCGAACCGGCAGCGGACAGCGGATGGGCCGGCGTGCGCGGCGACCGCCGCAGCGGCGACGGCGAGGGCGATTTCCTGGAGACCGCCATCTCCGGCGAGATCGGACTGCACGACCACCTCCTCGCGCAGCTCGGCATGGCGCGACTCGACCCGGTCGGCAGGATGATCGGCCGCTGCCTGATCGACCTCGTCGACGAGGCGGGCTATCTCACCGAACCGCTCGACGCGGTCGCGGCACGGCTCGGCGTCGACATCGCCGAGGTGGAGCAGGTGCTGAGCGTGGTCCAGGGCTTCGATCCCAGCGGTGTCTGCGCGCGCAATCTGGCCGAATGTCTCGCCATCCAGCTGCGCGAGCGTGACCGCTTTGATCCGGCCATGCAGATGCTGGTGGCCAATCTCGAGCTCGTCGCCCGCCGCGAGCTCGTGCAGCTGCGCCGGTTGTGCGGAGTCGACGAAGAGGATCTGCTCGACATGATCGCCGAGCTGCGGCGCCTCGATCCCAGGCCCGGCTGGCGGTTCGCCGCCGAACCGGTCCAGCCCGTGGTGCCGGACGTCTTCGTGCGACCGCGCTCCGACGGCGGCTGGCACGTCGAGGTCAACAGCGACCTTCTGCCGAAGGTGCTGATTGATCAGTCCTACTATGCGACCGTCTCACGCGCAGCCCGCACCGACGGTGAGCGCACCTATCTGTCGGAATGCCTGCAGCAGGCCAACTGGCTGGTGCGCAGCCTCGATCAGCGGGCCAGGACGATCCTCAAGGTGGCCACCGAGATTGTCCGGCAGCAGGATGCCTTCCTTGCCGAGGGCGTCCGCTTCCTGCGACCGCTCAACCTGCGCACGGTCGCCGACGCCATCCAGATGCACGAATCGACGGTGAGCCGCGTCACCGCCAACAAGTACCTGTCGACGCCGCGCGGGATCTTCGAATTCAAGTACTTCTTCACAAACGCGATCGCGGCGACCGAAGGCGGCGAGGCCCACTCGGCGGAGGCCGTCCGTCACCGCATCAAGGACCTCATCGACCAGGAATCGCCGGACAATGTTCTCTCCGACGACACGATCGTGAAGCTGCTGCGCGAGGAAGGTGTGGATATTGCCCGCCGGACGGTCGCCAAATATAGGGAAAGTCTCAGGATTCCATCATCGGTGGAGCGCCGCCGGGCCAAGCGCGTGCGGTTGTGAAGCCGCTCGAGGTCGCATGCCGATTGACTTGACGAGGGCGCATCCGTAGGGTCCGACCGCCGCGACCGGTCCGCCTGCCAGTTTCGCGGAGCGGCAACTCACGTCCCGTGGAGCCAGCCCGGCATTCCGGGCCCGCCAGCGGGTTGAATTGTTGGTCGACAACAGCACGATCGGCACGCACCCCAACATCGACGGCATCATGCAGCTCAGAATCACCGGCAGGAACATCGATATCGGCGACACTCTCAGGCAGCAGGTGGGCGATCGCCTTGCCTCGGCGCTCGGGAAGTATTTCGACGGCGGCTGGTCGGGCCAGGTAACCATCGAGCGCGAGGGAATCGGCTTCCGGACCGAATGCCGCCTGCATCTGGATTCCGGCATTGACCTGCAGAGCCACGCCATCGCCAACGACGCCTATGTGAGCTTCGACAACGCTGCCGAACGCATCGAGAAGCGCCTGCGGCGCTACAAGCGCAGGCTGAAGAATCACCACGAGCAGGCAGCCGAGGAACGGCCGGTTGCGGCGATGAGTTATGTGATCGCGGCGACCGAGGAAGGGAGCGAGGAGGAAGAGGAAATCGGCGACGACAATCCCGTCGTCGTTGCCGAGACCGAGACCAAGGTGCGTCGGATGACGGTTGGCATGGCCGTCATGGCTCTGGATCTGTCCGAGGCCCCGGTGGTCGTTTTCCGCAACATGGCCAATGGCCGGTTGAACGTCGTCTATCGTCGGACCGATGGTAACGTCGGTTGGATCGACCCGGCTGACGCCGGCTGAACAGAGGCACGCTTCCGCCCCGACGCCTTTCGGCGACCGGGGTCGGCGTGACGGTGGGACATGGACCTCAGCGATCTCATCCGCCAGGACGCGATCGTTCCCTCGCTCAAGGCGAGTTCGAAGAAGCAGGTGATCCAGGAGCTGGCCGAGCGGGCCGGTGCGCTGCTCAACCTGCCGGCGCGCGACATCTTCGATCATCTGTTGCAGCGCGAACGCCTGGGTTCGACGGGTATCGGCCAGGGCGTCGCCATCCCGCACGCCAAGATCGGCAAGATTGGCAGCCTGTTCGGCATGTTCGCCCGTCTCGACAAGCCGATCGATTTCGACGCGATCGACGACGAGCCGGTCGATCTGGTGTTCCTGCTGCTGGCGCCGGAGAGTGCCGGCGCCGATCATCTCAAGGCGCTGGCGCGGATCGCCCGGCTGATGCGCGAGCCGGGCATGGCGCAGAAGCTCAGGGCCTCGCGCGACGCGGCCGCCATCTACGCGGTGCTCAGTCGCGCCGCCGAACCCAACGCTGCTTGATCGGCCAGATCGGTCCGAACGGAACGACAACTCGTGAGGGCCGCCGGCCCGCCTGAATCGGGCCGGCGTCGCCATCGTCGATCAGTGCACGCTGACCGTGACGAGTTCGTGCTGATGGGCGCCGGCAATCGCCGCGTCCTTGCTGTCGGTCAGCATGATCGGCGTGCCGTCCGCCGCGTGCAGCGCGAACAGGCGTATGCCCGGCGCCATCGCGGGGGCGTTTGGGAACAGGTCCTTCAGGACCTCCGACATGATCGGCCTGACATAGGCGATCTGACCGCCGCCGAGGCGGGCCAGCATCTCCGGCGAGATGACCGGATGGGCGCGGGCATGGTCGTTCTTGGTCCGTTCCATGGTATCTATCCTCTTGCGAGCGATGATCTGCGATCCCTGATCGTTCAGCGGTTCTCGCGGATCTCGATGGTACGCACGACGCGCTGCGGCTCGGGTCGTGCCAGGTCGACGATAAGCAGGCCGTTCTCCAGCTTCGCCCCGGTCACTTCCATGCCTTCCGCCAGCACGAAGGTCCGCTGGAACTGGCGTGCAGCGATGCCGCGGTGAAGGAACTCGCGTCCGCCTTCCTCCTCGCCCTGCCGGCCACGGATCGAAAGCTGATTCTCCTCGAGCGTGACCTCGAGCTGATCGCGGGTGAATCCGGCCACTGCCAGCGTGATGCGCAGCAGCGCGGGACCGTCGTCCGCCGGCCTGACACGCTCGATGTTGTAGGGCGGATAGCCGTCGCCGGCGCTGCGCGAGACCCGCTCCAGCAGGCGCTCGATACCGTCGAATCCGAGAAGGTAGGGGCTGTTGAGAGAGGAAACGCGCGTCACCGGCAAAGTCCTTCCGAAGCGACCTTGTTCGCGGGCCCGTAGCACCCGCCTCCGACATCGGGCGACCAGCGGCCCGCCCGATGTCGGAAATATGGTGGGAGCGACGGTCGCGTTCAAGCGTCGCACGCCCGCGCCGACGTCCCAGCCTCCGGCACCACCAGGTCCGCCCGCGGCCGGTCCAGCCGGGAGCTGGCGAACTGCAGCGCCGCGCCATCCATCTCGGCGATCTCGGCGATGCACCGAACAGGGCAGCGAAATTGATGCATGTTGTGAGGAAAAATTAAGCCGACCAGCGTTAGACAGGATCCGGAACCGACATCGCCGCCAACATGCTATCGCTGACCGAATCCCTCCTCCGCCATCACGACCTGTGGCTCGTGGCACTGGCGGCGCTGACCTGCACGTTCGGATCGTGGATCACGATGCGCCTCTATCAGCGCGTCCGCGAGACCGGCGGAGCGAGGCAGCGCAGCTGGTTGCTGCTTGCCGCCGTCGCCGGCGGCTCGACGGTGTGGACGACCCATTTCCTGGCGATGCTCGGCTACAGGCCGGATCTGCCCAGCGCGTTCGACGTCGGACTGACCGTCCTATCGCTGTTCGCCATCATCGCGGGCTTCGGTCTCGGCTTCTGGCTGGCGGCGCAGCCGGGCCGGGGGCTGCACATCGAGTTGGGTGGTGCCATTGCCGGCGTCGCGATCGCGGCAATGCACTACCTCGGAATGGCCGGTTACCGGGTCCCCGGCATCGTCGTCTGGGAGCCCCGCCTGGTCGTCGCCTCGATCGTATTGTCGATGAGCTTCACGGCACTGGCGGTCAGTCGGGCATCGCGGCCGGTCACGCGCTGGTGCCGCTACGGCGCGGCGCTCGCGCTGGTGCTTGCCATCTGCGCCCTGCATTTCATCGGGATGGCGGCGATGACCATCCATCACGATCCGGCGATCTTCCTGCCGCGGCTCGGCATGTCGAACGGCCTGCTGGCGCTGTTGATCGTCGCGGGGATGTCGCTGATCATCGGGTCGGCCTTCGCGACGCACGCCATTGGCGCCTCGATGCAGGGCGAGGCGCAGGAACGCTACCACTATCTCGCCCGGCACGATCCGCTCACCAATCTGCCGAACAGGGCCCATCTGAGCGAGCATCTGAGCAGGCTCCTCGACCGGCGCATCCTCGACGGCGGCGACCTGGCGGTGGTGGCGATCGATATCGACCGGTTCAAGGAGATCAACGACGTCTACGGCCACAGCGCCGGCGACAAAGTGCTGGCGGCGGTCGCCGAACGCCTGCGTCTCAGCCTCGGGCCTGACGAATTCCTCGCGCGCGTGGGCAGCGACGACTTCATCGCGGTCAAGCCCGACTGTCCCGATCGCGCCACCGCTACCGCCTTCTCGACAAGGCTGCTGGCGCGAATCGCCCAGCCGGTCGCCGCCGACGGCCGGCTGATCACCCTGTCGGCCAGCGCCGGGGCAGCGCTTTGCCCGTCGGACGGAACGGCGGCCGACGATCTGATAATCCGCGCCGATCTGGCGCTGGTCCGGGCCAAGCGGAACGGCTCCGGGCTGGTGTGCTTCTACGAACCGTCGATGGACGAGTCCGCGCGCCGCCGCAGCGAGTTCGCGTTGGCACTGAAGTCGGCGCTGCGGAACAACGAACTCAGGCTGCAGTTCCAGCCGCAGCATTCGGTGGCCACGATCGAGATGATCGGCTTCGAGGCGCTGCTGCGCTGGAACCGCGGTGACGACCACAGGGTCTCGCCGGCGGATTTCGTGCCGATCGCCGAGGAGACCGGGCAGATCGTCGAGATCGGTGCCTGGGTGCTGCGCGAGGCGTGCCGGGAGGCGGCATCGTGGACGCGGCCGCTCTTTGTCGCCGTCAACGTGTCGGCCCGGCAGATCGCCCTGTCGGACGTGGTCGGACTGGTTCGCGAGGTGCTGTTCGAGACCGGTCTGCCGGCTTCCCGCCTCGAGCTCGAGATCACCGAGTCGGCCGTCATCAGCGATCTCAATCACACGCTGCATGTGCTGCGCCAACTCAAGGCAACCGGCGTTCGCATCGCCATGGACGATTTCGGGGCGGGCTATTCGTCGCTGTCGGTGCTGCGCGCCTTCCCGTTCGACAAGATCAAGATGGATCGCTCGCTGATGGCGGAGGCCGATCGCGTGCCGCAGGCCGCGGCCATCATCCGGGCGGTGATCGGCCTCGGCCGCAGTCTCGGCATCCCGGTGCTGGCCGAAGGCGTCGAGACCATGGCGCAGTTGGATTTCCTGCGTCGGGAAGGCTGCGGCGAGGCGCAGGGCTACCTGCTCGGCCGGCCCGCGCCGATCGAAGCCTTCGCCGATGTCGTACGGTCCAACGGGCCGCGCGCCGCGCCGGAGCTGCGGGGCACCCGGGTCGCCTGAACCGGTCTCGGAACAGCGCCGCGGCGCCCGCCCGGGCGATCAGGACCGCGCGTCGGCCGGAGGCCCGCAGACCAGCTCGCCGTCGGGGACCGACAGCCTCCCGCGCCCGACCGGCCTCCTCGGGTTGCGGCAGGAACGGCCGCAAGCACATCCCGATCGCGATTCGCTGCCTCGATCGCGGCGCCGGCGGAAACAGTTTCGCCGGCCGGGGAATCCCAATTCCAGCCGGAGTGCGGTAGACGAGACCCTCAGGATGAACCGATCGAAAGCAGATTGATGCCTGAAGAAGCCCGACATGCCGCCTCCGGCGTCTTCTCGCCGGTGGTCACCCCGTTCAAGGCGGACCTGTCGCCCGATCCGGATCGCTTTCTCGCCCATTGCCGCTGGCTCGTCGGCACCGGCGTCGGCCTTGCGGTGTTCGGCACCAATTCCGAGGCGAACTCGCTGTCGGTCGCCGAGCGCAAGGCGTTGCTGGAGCATCTCCTCGACAACGGCATTGACCCGCTGCGGATGATGCCGGGAACCGGCTGCTGCTCCATTCCCGAAACGGTCGAACTGACCGCACACGCAGTGACCGCCGGGGTCGCAGGCGTGCTGATGCTGCCGCCCTTCTACTACAAGGGGGTCAGCCAGGAGGGGCTGTTCCGGTACTTTGCCGAGGTGATCGAGCGGGTCGGCGACGACCGGCTCAGGATCTATCTCTACCACATCCCGCCAGTGGCCCAGGTGCCGATCCCGATTGCGCTGATCGAGCGGCTGCTGACGGCCTATCCCAACACCGTGGCGGGGATCAAGGATTCCTCCGGTGACTGGTCGAACACGCAGGCGATGCTCGATCGCTTCCCCGGCTTCGGGATCTTCGCCGGCAGCGAGGAATTCCTGCTGGCGACGCTGCGCGGCGGCGGTGCCGGTTGCATCAGTGCGACGGCCAACATCAACGGTCCTGCCATCGTGCGGCTCTTCGACGGCTGGCAGGGACCGGATGCCGACCGGCTGCAGGCCGAATGCACCGCGTTCCGCAAGGCGGTGGCGAAGCTGCCGATGATCCCGGCGCTGAAGGCTACGATCGCGCACTGCCTCGGGGACGAGGCCTGGCTTGCGGTGCGCCCGCCGCTTGTCGCCCTCGATGCCGGCCAGCGCGCCGAACTGGCCGCCATTCTCGCCGACCAGGGCTTCGCCATGCCCGGTATCGACGCCCGCCACCAGATCAACCGCCGCTCGACCTCATGACCATCACCAACGAGATCCTGTACGACATCCGCGGCACCACCGGATGGGTGACGCTGAATCGCCCCGAGGCGCGCAATGCGCTGACCTTCGCGATGTACGACCGCATCGCCGAGATTTGCGCGGAGGTGCCCGACGACGGTCCGGTGCGGGTGCTGGTGCTCACCGGCGCCGGCGGCAAGGCCTTCGCCGCCGGAACCGACATGCGCCAGTTCCGGGCCTTCTCGATACCGCAGGACGCGCTCGACTACGAGGCGCACATCGACCGGGTGCTGCGCGCCATCGAGACCTGCCGCGTGCCGACAATTGCCGCCCTGTCGGGCGCCTGCACCGGCGGCGGTGCCGGCATCGCGGCTGCCTGCGACCTCAGGCTCGCCACCGCCGACCTCCGGTTCGGCTTTCCGATCGCCCGCACCCTCGGCAATGCGTTGTCGATTTCCAACCTCGCGCGCCTCGCCGCCCTGTGCGGAGCGGGACGGGTGAAGGAACTGATTTTCACCGCCAGGCTGATAGGCGCCGACGATGCGCTCGCCGCCGGGCTGGTCAGCGAGATCCTGCCGGACCATGCCGCCCTGATCGCACGGGCCGGCGAACTCGCCGAGCTCCTGGCGAGCCATGCGCCGATCACGCTGCGGGTCACCAAGGAGGCGCTGCGGCGGCTGCGCACCGAGGGTGCCGGCGCCGACGATCGCGACCTCATCGTCGAGGCCTACATGAGCGCCGACTTCAAGGAGGGCATCGAGGCCTTCCTTGCCAAGCGCAAGCCGAACTGGACGGGGCGCTGAGATGGCACCGTCTGCCGTCGGCCCGCTCGCGGGCGTCCGCGTCATCGAGCTTTCGCATATCATGGCCGGGCCGACCTGCGGCATGATGCTGGCCGATCTCGGGGCCGACGTGATCAAGGTCGAGAAGCCGCAGGGAGACGACACCCGCCGCTCGCTGCCGCCCGACGTCAATGGCGAGAGCGCGGCCTTCATGATGATGAACCGCAACAAGCGGGGCATCTGTCTGAACCTCAAGCAGCCCGAAGCGGTTGCCGCGCTCCGCCGCCTGATCGCCGGCGCCGACATCCTGGTCGAGAATTTCCGGCACGATACGATGCAGAAGCTCGGGCTCGGCTACGAGACGCTGAAGGCCGACAATCCCGGCCTGATCTATTGCGGCCTGTCGGGCTTCGGCCGCACCGGCCCCTACGCCACGCGCGGCGGCTTCGACCTGATCGCGCAGGGCATGTCGGGGCTGATGTCGATCACCGGCGAGGGGCCGGGCAGACCGCCGGTCAAGGTCGGAGCACCGCTGACCGACATCACGGCGGGAGTCGTCGCCGCCATGGGCTGCCTGGCCGCCTATGTCCACCGCCTGAAGACTGGCGAGGGACAGGTGGTCGATACCTCGCTGCTCGAGGCCGGGATCATTCACACCTACTGGCAGTCGGCCATCGCCTTCGCTACCGGCATCAGCCCCGGTCCGATGGGCTCGGCGCATCCGCTCAACGCGCCGTATCAGGCCTTCCGCACCGCCGACGGCTGGATCAATGTCGGTGCAGCCAACCAGGCGAACTGGCTGCGCCTGCTGAAGGCGCTGGACGCGCCGGCGCTTGCCGAGGACCCGCGCTTTGCCACCAATGCCGACCGCATGGCGCACCTCGCCGAGCTGGAGCAGGTGCTGACCCCGTATTTCGAGGCGCACAGCACCGCGCGATGGCTCGAGATCTTCGAGCAGGCGGGCCTGCCGGCCGGGCCGGTGCTCACGGTCGGCGAGATGCACCAGGATCCCCAGGTGCAGGCCCGCGACATGGTGGTTGCGCTCGAGCATCCCAGGGCCGGTCGCACCTTTGCGATCGGACTGCCGGTAAAGCTCTCTGCAACGCCCGGCGGCATCCGGCGGCCGGCGCCACTGCTGGGCGAACACACGCGCGAGATCCTCGCCGACGCCGGACTTTGCAGCGACGAGATCGAGGAGATGATCCGCTCAGGCGCCGCGATCGAGCCATGACGGTGCCCGACCCTCGTGTCATCGGTTCGTCCCGACTATCCTGTCGCGAGATTCGCTCGGGGAGGTTCCGGATGATCCACACCCTTGCGCGCCGTGGAATGGCTGGAATGCTCGCGTTGACGCTGATCGGCGCGGCGTCGTGGCATTCCGCCTTCGCCCAGGAGACGGTGCCGGCTCCGGAGGCCGCAGGATCAGCGACGCCGGCGCCCGACGCTGCGCCGGTCGAGGCGGCCACGCCGGGCCCGCCGCCGCCCGATGCGGGTCTGAGCCCCGAACTGCAGCCGCTGCGCGAGGAGGTCGACGGCTGGACCGTCGAACTCGACAGCATGATCCTGGCCGTGCAGCGGCCAGGCCTGCGCGACGACCAGCTCACCGCATTGCGCAGTCGTGCCGAGGAGATCATCGGACTGGCCAACGGCATGGTCATGCGACTGCAGCCGATGCTGGCCGCGAGCCGGGCAAGGCTCGACCAGCTCGGTCCAGCGCCCGGCGAGGGCGATCCGCCGGAATCCGAGCAGATCGCCGCCGTGCGCGCCGCCCAGACCCGCACCGTCGCCGACATTGACGCGATCCTCAAGCAGGCCCGGCTCAATATCGTCCAGGCCGAGCAGGTAATCCGCGACGTCGCCTCGATCCGCCGCGACCGCTTCGCCACCGCGCTGACCACCCGCAGCCAGAGCGTTCTCAATCCGCAGCTCTGGTACGACGCGGTGGCCGCCTCGCCGCGGGTGCTGCGGTCGCTGCGGCTGCTTATCGTCGACTCCTGGTCGGTCGCCACGACCCGCATCGACACCCTCTCCGCGCTCTCGGTGGCCCTCGCCGTGATCGTCGCGGCGCTGCTCGGCATCGTGCTGCGGCGCTGGCTGCGACGCCTGGCACCGCCGATCGGCGATGCCCGCGACGTCCCGCGCCTCAACAAGCTCGCCAGGGTCGCCTTCGTGGTATTCAGCGACGTGCTGGCGCCGACCGTCGCGCTCGTCGTGCTCTACATGGCGCTCAGCGCCAACCTGCTGCTGACCCCGCGGCTTGCCGAACTGTTCCGCGGCGCGATCGTCGGCGCGGCGCTCGCCGCCTTCCTGTTCGGGCTGGCGCGCGCGTTGCTTGCGCCGCTGCGGCCGGGCTGGCGGCCGATCCCCGTACCCGATGCGACCGCGGCCCAGGTGGGCGCCTCGGTCGCGATGATCGGCGTCGTCGTGGGCATCTCCGCCTTCCTCGACACGATCCACCAGGTCACCGTCGCGCCGCTGCCGCTCGAGGTCGCCCGGCGAGCATTGACCTCGCTGCTGATCGCCATCCTCGTCGCAAGCGCGCTGTGGCGTCTGACGGCCGGGTGGCAGCAGGAGGTGCCGGCCGACGCCGAAACCAGCGCCGGGCACGGCAGACTGGTGTGGCCTTGGACCCGTGGTCTCGTCTGGCTGATCGTCGTCGCGATCTTCGTCTCGCTGCTGTTCGGCTACATCGCGCTCGCCCACTTCCTGGCGATCCAGCTCGTCTTCATCGTCGTCATCATCGCGCTGATGTGGCTGCTGATCGGTCTCACCGACGAGATCGTCGCGACGATGTTCGTTGCCGAACACCGGATCGGCAAGGCGCTGTGCGCCGCCTTCGGCATCTCCGAACAGGCGCTCATACAGCTCGGTCTCGTCGTCAACGGGCTGGCCCGCATCGGCATCATCCTGCTCGGCGCGATGATGGTGCTGCTGCCGTGGGGCTTCGACACCGGACAATGGTCGAGCTGGCTGCGCAGCGCCTTCTTCGGTTTCACGATCGGCGATGTGACGATCTCGCTGTCGACGCTGCTGATGGCGGTGGTGCTGTTCCTGATCGGGATCGCCGCCACCCGTGCCGTGCAGGGCTGGCTGAGCAACCGCTTCCTGCCCAACACCCGCCTCGACCGCGGTCTGCGCAATTCGATCAGCACGGTCGTGGGCTATGCCGGCATTATTGTCGCTGCGCTGTTCGCCGCCTCCTACATGGGGTTGAACCTCGAGAACGTGGCGCTGCTGGCCGGCGCCCTGTCGGTCGGAATCGGCTTCGGGTTGCAGTCGATCGTCAACAACTTCGTTTCCGGACTGATCCTGCTCGCCGAGCGCCCGATCAAGGAAGGCGACTGGATCGTCGTCGGCTCGGAACAGGGCAATGTCCGCAAGATCTCGATCCGTGCGACGGAGATCGAGACCTTCGACCGCGCCACGGTCATCGTGCCCAATTCGGAACTGATCACGAGCACCGTGAAGAACTGGATGCATTCGAGCCTGATGGGCCGCATCGACGTGGACATCGGCGTCGGCTATGACTCCGACGCTGAGCAGGTGCGGGACATCCTGCTCGACATCGCCCGCAGCCATCCTAACGTTCTGGCCTATCCCGAACCCCGCGTGTTCTTCGTGGATTTCGGCGAAAGTGCGCTTTTGTTCCGGCTGTTCGCCTTCGTCGGTGACGTCAACGTCTCGTTGTCGGTGCGCAGTGACATCCGCTTCGCCATCCTGAAGCGCCTGCGCGAAGCCGACATCGAAATTCCCTTCCCGCAGCGCGACCTCCACATCAAGGGGATCGAGCGGCTGATGGCGGTTGCAGGCGCGGCCGAACCGGAGCCCGATATGAATCAGGACTCAGGGTCTTCAACGGGCCGGCCCGACCGCTCGGACATTCCCGAACATTACCGCTCCAGCGCAACCAGCAGCAGACCCCGCAATCAATGAGCCTCCTCCTTGTCCTGCGGTCCGGCGCGACCCGCGCCGCGCTCGCCCTCCTCGTCATCGTGTCGGGGTGTTCGGAACAGCCGACCGGCGTCCGTCCGCCGATCTACCGGAACCTCGCAGAGTCGGCCGGTCAGCTCGACGAGGCGGCAGCGCTGTCGATGGTCAACGCCTACCGGGCCAACAACGGCGTCAAGCCGGTCCGCATCGATCCGCGGCTCACCGGCCTGGCGCTCGGCTATGCCCGCGAGCTCGCGGCCGCCGCCGACCGCGGCACGGCGATCCGCCCCGATGGCCGGCTCGATTCCCGTCTCGCCGCGGCCGGCTATGCCAAGGCCGCGGCCAAGGAGAGTGTCAGCGCCGGCTACTACACGCTGGCCGAGGCCTTCTCCGGCTGGCGCGACAGCCCGCCCCACCGCGAGACCATGCTGATGCCGGACGCCGACGACATGGGAATTGCCGCCGTCTACGTGCCGGGCACCAAGTACAAGGTCTACTGGGTGCTGGTGATGGCCCGCGAGGGCTGAACCCCGGCCTTCCATCCCAGCCGCTCGCCGATGGGCGGGATCATCTTGCGCGCATGACACGGTCGCGGTCGACATCCCGCCCGGCATGGGTGCTGTCTCGACACCCGACGAGCACGGGATGCGCATCGGCCGGACCGGCCATGGGGCGCGCCGAACGTTCCGATCGACATCGGCGGAATGCCATCGGCGGGATCGACGCCAGCCCTCGGACACATTCCCCGGGACACCAAACCGCGCTACGCTGCCGCCTCACCCGAACCATCTGGCAGGAGCCGATGCTGCCCCGCGCCGACACCTACGAGGATCTGCGTGACCGCTTCCGCTGGGAGATCCCCGAGCGGTTCAACATCGCCGAGGCCTGCTGCGACCGCTGGGCGGCCCGCGAACCGGGTCGCACTGCGATCATCCATCGACTCCCGGACGGCAAGGTCGCGCACGTCTCCTATGGCATGCTGCGCGATGCATCCGAACGTCTCGCCCGCGTTCTCGCGGACGCGGGCGTCGGACGCGGCGACCGGGTGGCGCTGTTGCTGCCGCAGTGTCCGGAGACCGCCATCGCCCACCTCGCGGTCTACAGGATCGGCGCGGTGGCGGTCCCGCTCGCCATGCTGTTCGGGATCGACGCGCTCGCCTATCGTCTCGCCGATTCCGGTGCGGCGGTCCTGATCACCGGCTCGGGCGGCCTCGCCAAGCTTGACCGGATCGACTCGCCCCCACCCTCCCTGCAGACGGTGATCTCGATCGACGGCCCCGAGGCAGCTGCGATCGGCTTTCACGAGGCGATCGGCGCCGTCGAACCGCTCACCGAGCGCGCCGAGACCGGACCAGATGACCCCGCACTGATGATCTACACGTCCGGCACGACCGGTCCTGCCAAGGGCGCGCTGCACGGTCACCGGGTACTGCTCGGCCATCTGCCCGGCGTCCAGATGCCGCACGAATTCCTGCCGCAGCCGGGCGACGTGATGTGGACGCCGGCCGACTGGGCCTGGGCGGGCGGCCTGCTCAATGTGCTGCTGCCGGCGCTGTACCTCGGCGTCCCGGTGGTCGCCTACCGCTTCGAGAAGTTCGATCCCGAGCTGGCCTTCGCGCTGATGGCCGAGTTCGGCGTCCGCAATGCCTTCATCCCGCCGACCGCGCTCAGGATGATGCGGACCGTCAAATCCCCGAGGCAGCGCTGGAACCTGTCGCTGCGCACGATCGGCAGTGGCGGCGAGTCGCTCGGTCGCGAGGTCTACGACTGGGCCCGCAGCGAGTTGGGGCTGACCATCAACGAATTCTACGGACAGACCGAATGCAATCTGGTGCTGTCGTCCTGCGCGGCGATCGGGGTATCGCGCCCTGGCGCCATCGGCAAGCCCGTGCCGGGGCATGAGGTGGCGGTGATCGACGCGGCCGGCAACGTGCTGCCGCCCGGCCAGATCGGTCAGATCGCGGTGCGCCGGCCAGACCCGGTCATGTTCCTCGAATACTGGGGCAGACCGGATGCGACCGTGGCGAAGTTCGTCGGAGACTGGATGAAGACCGGCGACGAGGGCTTTGTCGATGCCGACGGCTATGTCACCTTCATCGGCCGTGACGACGACGTCATTACCTCTGCGGGCTACCGGATCGGCCCGGGCGAGATCGAGGATTGCCTGATCGCCCATCCTGCCGTGGCGCTGGCCGCTGCCGTCGGCAAGCCGGACCCGGTCCGCACCGAGATCGTCAAGGCGTTCATCGTTCCTGCCGAAGGCGTCGTTCCCTCGGCTGAACTCGTCGCGGATATCCAGGCCTTTGTGCGGGAACGGCTGGCGGCACACGAGTATCCGCGCGAGATCGAGTTCCTTCAGGAACTGCCGCTGACCACGACCGGCAAGGTGATCCGCAGGCTTCTGCGCGAGCGGGCCTGACGGGCGCCGGCACCCCGACGATCAGCGGAGGCGACCGCGGATCGCCCTGAGACGGCGCAATCCGGCCCGCCCCAGCCTCTCGAGCCAGTGGGCGGCGGCGGCCAGCAGCGGGGGCGTGCGACGCGGGAGGATCAGGACGTCGGCATAGGCTCGGCGCTGGCGCCAGATCCGGTCGATCATCGGATGACCGGGCATCGCACAGGAATCCCAGCGGAGCGGCTGGGCCTCCGCCAGAGCCTCCTCGGTGAGGTCGAGGGTCAGCAGCACGCCCGGGGAATAGGCCGCGAAGCCCTCGTCGTAGGCGATCTTCCACAGCCAGCGGTCGGCGCCGGACACCAGCGTGATGGTGGCGGCGATCGGATGTCCGTCGAGCCGCAGCATATCGACCCGGATCTGGCCATGACCGGCAAGGGCCGCCGCCGCCCGGCGGAACATCGCGGCAATCTGCGGCGACTGCGCAGCAGCGGTGCCGGCGCGGCCCTTCCAGCCTGACGCCTCCAGCGCCAGGAACGCCTCGATCGTCGGACCGATATCCTGGGCGAGGTGGGCAGTGGTGCGCTCCAGCCGGCCGCGTTCGCCGAGCCGTCGGCGCAGGCGACGGTACTCCTTGCGTGCCTTCGCCGACAGGGTCTCGTCGAGCCAAGCCGGCGGCAGCCCCGTGGTGTCGAGCACCGCCCGGTCGCGCGGCTCCAACTCCCGCAGCGCGATGCCGCGCTGCCGGGCCGCGCTGCGCATGGCATCGGCCGCCGGGCCGTCCTGCGGCAGGTGCCGGAACAGCCAGGCATCCGGCGTGCAGCGGCCCCCCGCCTCCAGCCAGTCGTACAGCACCCCCCAGGCTTCCTCTGCAAAGCCAGGATCAACCAGCGGCGCCGACGACATCGCGAAGGGATGGATGTAGGCCTCGGCCGCCACCAGCGACAGGCCCCAGCGTCGCCGCTCGACATAGGGAAAGATGCCGATCAGCTTGCGTCGGCAAGGCCGTTCGACCGGCGGCGCACTGCGCCAGACCAGCACCGCGCGGACATGCTCGATCGGACCGAGCCCGGCGATCGCGGCAAGCGCGAAGCCGGGATCGTAGAAGATGTTGGGCTCTGCCGCGCGGGCGGCGAGTTCCTTCCAGCCGCGCTCCATCTCGCGCAGGATCCGCCAGTTGGCGACTTCGACGACGTGGCGCGGTTCGGTCTTGCGCAGCGCCCCGTGACAGCCGACCTTCGCAGCCGTTATCGGCCGCGACATTCTCGCCCGCAGCAGGATCGTGCCGATACCTCCTGACACTGTCGTCACATGCCGTCTCCCCTTGACCAGCCGCGCGTCCCGCTTTGCGACGCCGCCTAGCGTCGGCTATCCAGCACGAACACGTGCAGGCCGAGCCGCGACTTCGCCACGAAGAACAGCAAGATCGATTCCACGATCAGCGCGGTGCTGGTCGCCCATGCCGCACCGGACAGGCCGAAGCGCGGGATGAGCGTGAAGTTGAGGGCCAGATTGAGCGCGAAGGCGCCCGCATAGACGATCGCGCAGGCGTTCTGCTGGCCGAGCATGTTGAGCACCCGGTCTACCGGCCCCACCATCGCGCGGGCCATCAACCCGATCACCAGGATGAACAGCAGCGGATAGCCTGCGCTGAAATCCGGACCGAACAGCCACAACAGCGGCTTGCCGGCGACCAGGATCGCCAGCGAGGCCAGCAGCGCCGGCCAGAACGTCCATCTGACGGTGTCGCGCACGAAGCTCTGCAGCCGGGCGACGTCGCCCGCGGTGTTGTACTCCGCGTATTTGTGGGCCGAGGCCGCAGTCACCGCGAAGGGAACGAACGACACCAGCGCCAGCACCTTCACGGCCGCGTAATAGACGCCGACATCGGCCGGCCCCATGTAGAGCGAGACCACCAGCACGTCGGTGTTGGTGAGCAGCATGTAGAAGCTCTCGACCAGGAAGATCGGCAGCGCGGTGACCGTCCAGCCTTTCCAGGCGTAGCTGCGCCTGCCCTTCGGCAGGCGTCGGCCGAGCCGGATGTCGAGCAGGATCAGCTGTGCCATGCCGGTGATCCAGACCGCGGCGATCAGCGCATAGCCTGCGGTCACCGCATCGGCATGTCCGGTCACCAGGATGGTGCCGCCGACGATGGCAAGGATCGACAGCGGGCGGACGAGATAGGGCAGCGCCAGCGCCAGGTCGATCCAGGAATAGTTTCGGGCGATGCCGTCCTGAACCTCCATCAGAGCATAGACTGGCAGACAGACGAGGACGAGATACAGCGGCAGCACATAGTCGCCGCCGATCCGCTCGCTGAACAGCCACAGGCCCGCCGCACCGACGACGGCGACCAGGGTGCCGACGCCGACCACGAACAGCCGGCTGCCGAACACGTAGCCGCGTGTCAGATCGGGCCGTCCGGCCTCGGTGTACTCGGCGATGAAGCGCTGTCCCGCCGTCGGGAAGCCAAGCGGGATCAGGCCGCCGACCAGCACCAGCGTGACGAATGCGAAGGCAAAGATGCCGTACTCGTGCGAGCCGAGCCAGCGCGCCAGCAGGATCTGCGAGACGAGCGCCAGGGCGGCGCTGGAGGCGCGGATGAAGAAGGCGATGAATGCCGTGCGCTGGGCGAGCGTCCGGTCGTCCTCGGCCCGTACGATCGCCCCCAGCATCTCACGCAGCTGTGTCGCGAACCGGGCCAATCCGGTCGCCTCGTTCCGGTTGTCGGCCGGAGCAGACTGATGCACGCTCTCGCTTCCCGTTCGGCAGCCCGGCTGCGGGGCCTCCTGCAGCATGCCCGACGAGCGCTTAAGAAACGGTTCCGGGAGCCGGACGGTCGGCCGTCAGGCCGAGAACCCGCCGGAGTCGAGATAGCGCTGTTCCTCGGGCGTGGTCGCCCGGCCGAGAATGACGTTGCGATGCGGAAAGCGGCCGAAACGGCGGATCGCATCCATGTGGACCAGCGCCCAGTAATAGGCGTCCTGATCGCCGGTGGCGCGGAACAGGTCGCAGCTGCGCTCCTGCACCCTCATGTCCTCGCTGTGCTCGAACGGCATGTAGAAGAACTGTCTCGCCGGCATCGGATAGGCCCGGTCGAACCCGGCCGCGACCGCACGCTCGGCCACTGCAAGCGCGCGGGCGTCCTGGGCGAAGGCGCGCGGCGTTCCGCGGTAGATGTTGCGCGACAGCTGGTCGAGCACGATGATCAGCGCCAGCGCCCCGCTCGGCGTCGCCTCCCAGTCGGCGAGACCACCCGCTGCGGCATGTTCGAGCAGATCGAGGAAGCGCTCGCGACACGCGCCGTCGAATGCGTCACCGCCGGCAAACCAGCGCGACGCACCGGCCCTCCACCAGAAGTCCAGGACGTCGAACTGGGTCGGCAGCGCAGTCATCCTCGCCTCCGGGGCATGGGTCGCGAACCGCCTGTCGGCCCGCCGCCGGTCACAGCCTGACGTCGCCGGACTGGATCCGCCGGTAAAGATCGCGGTCGAGCCGCACGAACCGTTCCGTGGTGGGGTCATTGAAATAGATGTCGTCGCCGACCCGGTCGGGATCGAATCCCTCGGCGCGCAGCTCGACCTTCTTCTGCTTGAAGGTTCCCGTCACCTCGATCTCCTTGCGGATACGCAGGAACAGCGGCCGGGCATAGGACGGCAGCCGCGCCGTCAGGTGCTCGCGCAGCGCCCCCAGATCGAGATCCTCGTCGGCCACCACCGCGGCCATGCCGGCGCGTCCGTCCTGGCCATCCACCGTCACGCCGTAGACATTGGCCTCGCGGATGCCGGGAAAGACGGTGATCGTTTCGGCGACCTCGGAGGTCGAGACATTCTCCCCCTTCCAGCGGAAGGTGTCGCCGATCCGATCGACGAAGTAGAAGTATCCCAGCCTGTCCTTGCGCATCAGGTCGCCGGTACGGAACCAGGCATCGCCCTTCTCGAAGACGTCACGCAGCACCTTTCGCTCCGTCTCCTTCGGATCGGCATAGCCGTCGAACCGCTGCGCCGGCGCCTTCGGGTCGATCAGGATGCGTCCGATCGCCTCGCCGACCTCGTCAGGCCCACATTCGATGCAGAAACCGTCGGCGCCGCGCACGACCTTCTCCGACTCCACGTCGAAGCGGACGATCTTGGTCATGAAGCGCCTTTCGAGCCATTTCGGGATGCGACCGACGGCGCCCGGCTTGCCGTCGAGGTTGAACAGCGTGACGTTGCCCTCCGTCGCCGCATACCATTCGATGATCTGCGGGATGCGGAAGCGGGTCTTGAAGTCCATCCAGATGTCGGGCCGCAGCCCGTTGCCGTTGCACAGCCGGATCTTGTGGCGCGATTCGTTGGGATTCGTCGGCGCGTTGAGCAGGTAGCGGCACAGTTCGCCGATGTACTGGAACATCGTGCAGTCGTGGGCGACGATGTCGTCCCAGAACTGCCTGGCCGAGAACTTCTCGCGCACGAAACAGGACCCGCCGGCCATCAGCGCAATGCCGGGCGCGATCACGCCGCCGGCGGTGTGATACATCGGCTGCGCGACGTAGATCCGGTCGCTCGCCTTCGAATTGCACAGCGCGGCGAAGCCCGCCATGATCGCCTGGATGCGGTAATGATTGATCACCGCTGCCTTCGGCAGCCCGGTCGTTCCGGAGGTGTAGATGTACAGCGCCGGGTCGTCGATGGTGAGCCCCGGCAGCTCTGACCGCGGCAGCGCCTCGCCGGTGAACTGCTCGAGGGCATAGTCGATCCGCTCCCGGCCCGAGGCGGTCCGTCCCGACACCCATGCCTGCGGCCCACCCGTCAGCAACGGCTCGGCCGTCTCGTAGGCGCCGATCAGCTCGGCACCGACGATGACATGGCGGGCGCCGACGATGTTGATGCAGTGCGCCAGCGCTGCCCCGGTCAGGTTTGTGTTGAGCAGCGCACAGATGCCACCGACCCGTATGATGCCCATCCACACGGCGAGATACTCGGGCTGGTTGGAGAGCAGCAGCGCAACCGTATCGCCCTTGCCGATGCCGGCCGCGCGCGCCCATTGCGCATACTGGTTCGAGCGGGCGAGCAAGCCGCGGTAGGTCAGGCTACGGCTCTCGTCGAGAATCGCGACGCTGTCGGCATGCTGCGCCGCCAGATCGTCGAGGACGTCGGGAAATGTCCGGGTCCGGTTCCTGGCGATCGGCGTGACACGCCTGAGGATACGCAGCGCACCTGCGGCGTAGAGATACTCGCTGCGCAGCCGTTCGATGAGCCCCATATCCTCCCCCGGATCATGGTCGTCGCGCCACTCAACCGGAATTTGCGAGCTGGTTCTTGGCGAAAGGTGCTCGTCCTGTTGCCTCATTGAGTACCACCCTGCTGCGGCGAATGGAACCGGTCGCGATTTGACATCGCGGCGGCAGAATGGTTCCCATCCCCGGTCAGCGGCAAAGGAGACGACATGGTGGCGGAGCTCGACGTGAAGGGCCTGCTGTGCCCGCTACCGGTGCTGAAGGCGCGCAAGGCGCTGCAGGGGCTTGAGCCCGGCGATCTTCTCGCGGTCGAGGCAACCGATCCCGCCTCCGTCATCGACATTCCGCACTTCTGCGCGGAGTCGGGCCACCATCTCGTCGAGCAGACGCGCGCAGGTCCGATCTACCGGTTCCTGATCCGCCGCAAGGACGGATGAGAGCGGCCCGGGCAGGAGACCGATTCAGCGCAGCGGATTGGGCCGCGGCTCGAACGGATTGACCATCGGCCGCGGCTTTGCCATCGTCGACACCGGCGTTGCCGGCGGCGCCGGCACGGCGGGGCCGGTCGGCGACGCCTGACGGAAGGGATTGGGCCGTGGCAGCGGTACATCGAAGGCCACCAGAGGATCGGTCGCCACCCGCGCCGCCGGCAGACCCATGACCGGTGCGGAGGCAAGCGCAAGGACGCCAGCGCCGGCATTGTCGATGATGCGTGCGCCATCTGCCTCCGAGGGTCTGCCTGCCGCTACCGTCGTCGCCTCCGTTCCGAACGAAAGGATCTCCGGCGGCGCCTTCTTCTTCTGGCAGACATACGGACTGACATCGATGGGCGCGCCGACGTTCACCGGACGGTGCAGGCTGTCCAGCGTCGTGCGGTTGCCCGACAACAGCCCGAAGCTGCCCGTGCCGGCGGCGAACCCCGCCTCGAGCAGCCCGGCCGTCACCTCGTTGCGCTGCGCCGCGGTCATGCCGCCGAGTACCACCGCAACCAGCCGGCGTCCGCCGCGCGTTGCGGTAGCGACGATGTTGAAGCCTGAGGCACAGATATAGCCGGTCTTCATGCCGTCGGCGCCCTGGAAGCGGCCGATCAGCTTGTTGTGATTGGTCATCACCGCCTGGCCGACCCGGATCGATTCGATGTCGAAGAAGCGCTGATACTGCGGAAAGTCGCGGATCAGGGCGCGAGCGAGGATGCCCATGTCGCGCGCCGTCGTGCGCTGTGCGGGATCGTGCAGTCCGTGCGGGTTGACGAAATGGCTGTCGATCATGCCAAGCCGCCGCGCGGTCGCATTCATCTCCGCGACAAAGGCCTGCTCGCTGCCGGAAATCGCCTCCCCGACGGCAACGGCGATGTCGTTCGCCGACTTCACCATCAGGATGCGGAGCGCGTACTCCAGGCTGATCTCGGTTCCCACCGCAAAGCCCATCTTGCTGGGCGGCTGCGACAGGGCGTATTCGGAGATCCTGACCGGACTGTCGAGCGAGACGCGCCCGCTGCGCACCGCGTCGAACACGACATATGCCGTGAGCAGCTTGGTCAGCGAGGCGGGATGCCAGGGCGTGTAGGCTCCGTAGGCATGCAGCACCTCGCCACTGCGCGCGTCGAAGACCAGGGCTGGGCCGGCCTCGCCCTCGCTCGGGGCGAACAGCACGGACCAGCCGGCTGCGAATGCCAGGAGCAGCGCACGCCAGCGGCCACGACGCTCCGGCGGACTGGGTCGCCGGCGGGTGATCATGGTTCCTTGTTACCCGGATTCCCGGCCCGACGCAAAGTCGGCCGCGGCCGGGCCCGAGGTGCGCGGCGACAATCGCGGCAGGCAGGGCGATGCCGGAACCGTCTCAGGCCGCCGACCGGCCCTGTCCGGTCAGTTCCATGGTCGTCCGGTCGATCCGCAGCCGCACCGCGATGGCGTTGCCGTTGTCGCGTGCCGCTGCACTCTGCAGCGCCCCCTGCTGGCGACGGCACAGCACCGACAGGGCAGCAAGGAAGATGGCAGCATCTTCTGCCCGTGCGATCGGCGCCACCGTATCGCTGCCGTCTTGCTGCGAAATCTCGCTGACGACGAACAGCGCGGTCTCGTCATCTTCGACCGTCGCCACGATCCTCATCTGCGGGATTGGGGCGGAACTGCGCATCCTGACGATCTCGAGAGCCATGTCGACGAGGCGGCGCAGTTCGCCCGGATCGCCGAGTAGCGGCGGCAGAGCCGCGCGAAACAGCTTCGGCGCCGCCGTCGATTCGGCGGCGAGCCGCTCGATCCAGGCGTCGATCAGTTCGTCCGGCTGCACCGTCACTGCATTTGCCCGGGGCGCGTCCGCCCCGTCCAGTTCCAGCAGCACCAGACAGGCATCGAAGGCCTTGCGCGCGCGGCGCAGATCGAGCGCCAGCCGGGCGACCTCGCGTTCCGCCCGCTGCCGGTTGAGAACCTCGTTGCGCACCTCGTCGAGCAGCCCCCGCATGTCCACCAGCATTAGGAAGCGGCGCGTGATCTCGCCGTTGCGGCCACGGATCGAATCGCCAGAAACGAGACACGGGATTTCCCCATCGCCGCGCAGGATCTCGCCATGGCCGATCACCGGCCCCTTCGCGACGAGAGCCAGCGGTTCGACCGGCCGCTGCTCGAACCGGAGCAGTCTGTCGGGCGGCCGGGCCCTGAGGGCTGCAAGGCTGCGCACTCCGAACAACCGCAGCGCCGCCGGGTTCGCCGAGATGAGATGTCCCTCGGCCGACATGATGAGGATGCCGTGCGCGCACTGGTCGAGCATCATCAAGACCGGCATCAGCTCCTCCTCCTGCGAGGCGGCCGTGAAGAACAGCAGCTGGTCGATCGCCTGCGCCAGACGGCCGAGCTCGTCGCGCTGCGGCACGCGGGCGAGCAGCCTGGTCGCTTCGGCCGGATCGTTGAGGGCATTGTCGACCGCCGCCGCGATCGAGCGCACGGGCTGGGTGACCCAGACCGAGACGGCAAGGCCGCTGGCGATCGCGACCAACAGCGCGGCGAGCGCCGAGACCAGGAAGCGCTCCTGGAGATCGGTCACGATCCGCGCCCAGCCATCCCTCGCATCAAGGCGCAGCATGATCCCGTAGGGAATGCCGGTGACCTCGGGCGCAAGATAGGTCTCGAACGATCCGTCCAGCGGCGTGAACCGGGTGACCTCCCGCCCGAGGCGCGCATTCGTCCAGTCGAGATCGGGCGGCGTACCGAACTGCCCCCGCTCCTCGCCGGCACCGCTGTAGATGGTTCCGCCGACGATGTTGGACTGCGACATCACCGTTTCACCAAGGCGCAGAAGGCTGTCCACCCCCGGGTAGCGCGACGGGTCGACCGCGGCGACGAACAGGGCCGTCGCATGCCCGCGCAATCCCTCGATGAATCGCGCCTTGGCGCTCATGTAGGAGGGTACGGCCGCAAGGGCGCTGGCGATGAGCCCGCAGACGAACACCGTCAGCGCTACGTGCCGCGCCACGCCGCCCGACAGGAGCTCGGCCAGCGCGTGACGTGGGAGGGGCAGTGGCAGACGCATGCTGCTCGGTCAGGGCTCCGGTCCGTACAGGACTATCGCCCCTCCGCCTTGAACATATGGTAAAGAATGCATCCGGCCTGCTGCCGGCTTCGGTCCGCACGGCCCCGCCATGACGGCAGCAGAGTCCGGGCCGCGGTTCCCTGCCCTGCGGCCGCGCCCGGCCGGATGCTAGGTTGACACGGGGATCGACAGGGTCGCCTCCAGTCCGCCCTCCGGCCGATTGCGGAGGCGGATGTCGCCACCGTGGCTGCGGGCGATGGTCCTGGCGATGGCCAGACCGAGACCGAGGCCACCGGTCTCGCGATTGCGGGACGTCTCGCCGCGCACGAACGGTTCGAACACCCGGTCGAGATCCTCCGGGGGCAGGCCCGGACCGCGGTCCGAGACCCGGATCACCGCCTCACCGCCCTTGCCGGTCACCACGACCCGGACGTCACGTCCGTAACGGACGGCGTTCTCGACCAGATTGCGCAGCGCCCGCTTGACAGCAACCGGGCGGCATCGCACCACGGGATGATCGCCCTCCTCCAGCGTCGCCGTCTGGCCAAGCTCGGCAAGATCCTCGACGACGCTTTCGGCCAAGGCTGCCAGATCGACGGCGCGGGTCTCCTCCCCAGCCTGATCGGCGCGCACGAATGCCAGCGTCGCATCGCTCATGCTGCGCATTTCCTCGATGGTCTCGACCAGCCTGTCGCGGGTCTCCTCGTCCTCGACCATCTCGGCGCGCAGCCGCAGGCTGGTCAGCGGCGTGCGCAGGTCGTGCGAGATCGCAGCGAGCATTGTCGTGCGATCGCTTACGAAGCATCCGAGGCGCTCGCGCATGGTGTTGAACGCCCGCACGGTCCGTCGTGCCTCGTCGGGGCCGGTCTCTGGCAGCGGCTCGACCTGCTCGCCACGGCCCAGCCGATCGGCTGCATCGGCGAGCCGGCGCATCGGCCGCGCCATCCGTCCGGCCACGAGCATCGCCACCGCCAGTGTCGCCAGCGACGAGAGGACAAGGCTGATCAGGAATGGCCGGCCGAACGGCGGCGGGCCCGGCGGTGGCCCAACCGCCAGGTTGAGCCACGATCCGTTGCGCATGGCGATCGAGACCCGCAACCAGTATGGCGGTTCGGCGTTCCTTGGGTCCGGGCGCTTCACGCCAGGGACCAGCATCCTGACGACCTGAAGCGCCGGCCACCGACTTTCCCTCGCGCCCTGCCCGAGCGCCACGATCACCCGGCGCGGCGGTATGCCGAGCTGGCGGGCGAGGGTACGTGCGGCGAGTTCGGCCTCGGCCGTTTCCTGCCGCGGCGTGCGGGCCTGCGCCGAGGTCGAGAAGCGGAAGAACGGCGAACTCGCGGTGTCCAGCATCCGGAAATGCAGTTCCTCAGGTGCGTCCTCGAGCAGCTGCAGGATGGCGGCCGTGCGCTCGACGATCGACTCCTGGAACATGTCACGCGCCACCTGCAGCCGTTCGTGGCTGTAGATCAGGATGGCGGCCACCTGCGCGACCAGCAGCGCAAGCACCAGCAGCAACGCCAGCTGGCCGGTGAAGCTCCGCGGCATGAGCCTCATGTCCGCTCGACCTCGGCACTGAAGCAGTAGCCGCCGCCCCATACCGTCTTGATCAGGGTCGGATTGCGCGCATCCGGCTCGATCTTGCGGCGCAGCCGGCTGACCTGGTTGTCGACCGACCGATCGAACGGGGCCGCTTCCCGGCCGCGCGTGATGTCGAGCAGCTGGTCTCGGGTGAGCACGAGGCCGGGGCGGTCGAGAAAGGCGACGAGCAGCCTGAACTCGCCGGTCGACAGCGGCATTGCCACCCCGTCCTCGCGCACCAGCTCGCGCCGGCCCGGGTCGAGCAGCCATCCCGCGAACCGGTAGGCCGGACCCGGCTTCGGCTCGCGGCTTGGCGGCAGTGCCTGGGTACGTCTGAGCACCGAACGGATCCGCGCGAGCAGCTCGCGCGGGTTGAACGGCTTGACCAGATAGTCGTCGGCGCCAATCTCCAGCCCGACGATCCGGTCGGTCTCCTCCGCCATCGCGGTGAGCAGGATGACGGGTATGTCCGTCGTCTCGCGCAGGTGGCGGCACAGCGACAGGCCATCCTCCCCCGGCATCATGATGTCGAGGACGACGAGATCGATGGCGGAGGACTTCAGGATCTTGCGCGCCGAGGGCGCGCCGTCGGCCGTCGACACCCGATAGCCGTTCTTGCCGAGATAGCGTCCGACGAGCTCGCGGATGTCGCGGTGATCGTCGACGACGAGAATGTGCGGTTGGCCTTCCATGGGGCGGAACATACAGTCGCAGCCGGCATGCGCCGCCATGAATTTGTATCACAAGGTCTCCGCGGCCGGGGTCCGACACAGGGCGTGACCAAACGGTCCCCGGCGCGCAAATCTCCGCGACAGGCCGGACCGAAACTGCCGTCCATCGGGCAGGGGGCTCCCGACTGCCAGTGATACCGTCAATGATAACCCGTCGACTTGCCTGTGCCGCGGTTCTCGCGGGCATGATCGCCGCATTGTTGATCGCCGGTGCCGGACGGCTTGCTCAGCCGGAGGCCGTCGGCCCGACCGGGCCGCTCGCAACGGCGGAGAATGTCGGATGACCCGGCGGCCGTCACCTGCGGCCCGCCGCGCCGCCGCCTGCACAGGCTCCGGGCTGGTAGCCCTGTGCGCCTCGACCGCCGTCCGCGCCGCCCAGCGGTACATCGTCCGTGCGGCCCCCAGGCTGCAACGGCTGGGAGGCCGGCGCCATCGGATCCTTCTCGCCTGCTTCCCGAAGTCCGGCTCGACCTGGCTGCGCACGATCCTGGCCGGACTGCCCGGCATGCGGGCGGCCTGGATCAGCGAGGGCGCCGGACGCGCGGAGCAGGAACTGTCGGCGCACCGACTCGCCGGCGCCGGCTTCCACGATTTCGTGGCCCAGCATCATGTGCGCTTCCACGATGGAACCCGCCGTCAGATCAGCCGCTTCGGCCTGAAGCCCGTGGTCCTGGTGCGCGATATCTTCGATTGCCTGGTCAGCCTCGCCGACCACCTGCGCAGCAACTGGTCCGAACTGCCCCAGGCCTTGGTCACGCCCGAGGTTCTCGCCCTGGACGACGAACTTCTCGACTTCGTCGTCGACATGGCTGCGCCCTGGTACATCGACTTCTACGTCTCGTGGCTGTCGTGTCCTGATGCCGTGCTGGTGCGCTACGAGGATCTGGTGCGCGATCCGCCCGCCGTCGTGGCAGGTCTTGTCCGCCGGCTCGGCCTCGAGGCGTCGGCAACCGACATCGACCGGGCGATCGCCGCCGCAGCGACCCGCCCCGTCCTGTTCAACCAGGGCATTGTCGGGCGCGGCGCAGCGCTGACGGAGGCCCAGCGCGGCCGGATCCACCGGCAGGCGTCCTACTATCCGACGGCCGACTTCACCGCGATCGGTATCCATCCGGGCGGCCGAGCCGGCGCGGACACGGCCCGGCGGGCGATTCGACACAATCCGATACAAATCGCGCGCTCGCTGACAAACTCCTGCGACCGGTCGCCCGTCAAATGCCCGTCAAGTCGGACGCACGAGACATCAGGAGTCTTGAGATGAAGACCTCTACGTCCCTGGCGATCGCTGCGGCAGCCGTCGCCATCACGGTCGGCCTCGCCTCGGCGGCGGTGGCCGGCGGTCATCGGATCGGCTGGTCCGACAGCTCGCCGGAGGCCGGCATGATGACATCCGGACCGGTCAGGCTGACCAGCTATCGCCATCATTGGCGCGCCATGCCGCCCGGGGAGATGGGCGGGCCGATGGGCGGCATGATGCGCTTCATGATGATGCAGCGCGTCATCGAGCTTGCCGACAAGGATGGCGACGGGCGCCTGTCTGCCGAGGAGATCGAGACCTTCCGCTCCGACATCTTCGCCAGACATGATCGCGACGGCGACGGGCGCCTGTCGCTCGAGGAGTATGACGCTCTGTTCCGGGACATCACCCGGCCGATCATGGTCCGATCCTTCCAGTTCCTCGATCCGGACGGCGACGGCCAGATCACGTCGGAAGAGTTCCTGCGGCCCACCGATCGGCTGGTGCGCATGTTCGAGGGCGGCTCCGACGGGGGGTCATGGCACGGCTGGCAGCCCCGCGGTCCGCATCCGCACGGCTACTGGCGCGGCGGCGATGGGCCGGCCGGCGACGTCGGCCCCCGGTCGGACGATCCGGAGAACTGATACGGCAAGCCCTACCTGACCTCTACTCGCGTTTCCCCCGCTCCCGCAGACAGGTGGGGGAAGGCTGCGCGGTCCGACGCCTCGCCCCCGTCGGACCGCGTCTTTCCTTCTTCGCCCCCCACAGCGGCGGGCCGATCGGAAACGCAACGACACGGCCCGGGTCGACGCGACACCGACCAAGGGCAGTCAAGCCGCGACAATGATGTCGATGGCGCGGCTCGCCGGGACGGCAGCGTTCTCCGACCTCATGGACCGCCAAGCGGCAGCGATCGCGACGCCTCCACGAGCATGACCGCCCAGCCGGCGAGGCCGAGGAACGGACCCATCGGCATGCGGCTGTCGAAGGCCATGCGGCGCGTGGCGAGCGCCACGGCGCTGTACAGGAGGCCGACCGCAACGGCAATTGCCAGCACCGTCGGCAGCGCCATCCAGCCAAGCCAGGCGCCGAGGGCGGCGACAAGCTTGGCATCGCCCGCACCGAGCACCTCCTTCCGCCGGATCGCGCCGTAGCCGATCGCCAGCGCCATCAGGCCGCCATAGCCCATGGCCGCCCCCAGGATCGCGTCGGCCGGAGCGACCGAACCGCCCAGCGCGCTGAACAGCAGTCCGCCCCACAGCAACGGCAGCACCAGCATATCCGGCAACAGCCGCGACCTGCCGTCAATGATGGCCAGCAGCAGCAGCACACTGCCAACGCAGGCGCAAGCGAAGGCCCGCTCTGCGGTCTCGGCCAACACGGTGGCAAGCGTCCAGATCAGCACGGACAGGACCGTGATCACAACGCCTTCCCAGCGATGCTTCGGCGCGAAGTCGAAGCTGCGCGTCGTCTGGCAAGGCATGCCCGGCGAGCACAGCATCGCGCGAGCCTCCGCCATCGCCTCCGAGACGACACGGCGCGGGACCACCACCGCCAGATGGGCGACCAGACGACCGACCAGGCCGCCGCCACAGGCGGCGATGAGGACGAGTGCCGGTTCGACCATGTGCGTCAACGGTCCGGAAATGCGATGACGATGTCGCTCGCCGGCCGAACACAACACGTCAGAACCTGGGATTCGGGCACGGCCATCTGCGGCGGCAGCACGGTGTCGACCCGACCGCCTACCAGCTGCATGCGGCAGGCGCCGCAATGGCCGGCGCGACAGTCGCTGCTGATCGGAATCCCTTCACGCTCGAGACAATGCAGCAGGGTCGGTTCGCCGAGGTAATTCGCGCAGCGGCCACCTGGCTGCACGGTCACCAGCGCCACCTCGGCGGGCGCCCCGGCCGCATCGGCGCCGAACAGCTCGAAATGGATGCGATCGGCCGGAACGCCTCGTTGCGCGAGATCCTCGGTCAGCTGGCGCGTCATCGTGGCGGAGGCGCAGATCCATACGCCAGCAAGGGGCATGTTGCGCCGAGCGGCGAGCACGATCCCGGCATCGAGGCGCCTCGCCGTGCCGCGCCAGCCCGGCCCTGGACGTGTCACACAGGGAACGTATCGAAACCAGTCGCAGGTGCGCGACAGGTCAAGAAACTCTGGATGATAGCATTCCAGCTCCGTCACATGGCGCACGGACCAAAACAATGTCGTCGGCGACATGGTCCGGCCGGCGCTGATCCGGTGCAGCATGGCCCGCAGCGGCGTGATGCCCACGCCTGCGGCGACCAGAAGCCGCTCGCCGCGGTGCTCGGTCAGGTGGAATCCACCACGCGGCCCCAGCGCCTCGATGCGCGCGCCGACCTGCAGCACGTCGTGGATCCAGCCGGAGACCAGACCGTTCTCCTCGCGCTTGACCAGCAGCTCATAGCTGTCCGGGCTGGCCTGCCAGCCCGCCAGCGAATAGCAGCGTCGCTGGGGGCGCTGCCCCTGGGGGCTGGCCAGCACTGTCAGATAGTCGCCGGCGCTGTAGCGCGGCAGCCGCCCGTCGCCGCCTGGAGCGGTGAGCACGATCCGCGCGAACCGGCCATGGTCGCTGCGCTCCGTCACCACCAGCGTCAACGGCGTGGCGGCGCGGATGTCCAGCGCCGCCGCACGCGCCGCCTTCACTCCGGATACGGTCATCCAGACGGCAAGGCCCGACACGGCGATCCATGCCGCCACGAGCAGCAGCCCGATCCCGCTTGCGATCACGCCGCGCCCGTACCGCCTCCGGCCGACCGCCGGCTCGACCGCCACCAGGTCATCACACCCGACAGCACGAAGAAGAACAGGCTGAGCGCGATCAGATCGGCCCACAGCCAGTCGAGCGGGCCGAGGAATTTGCCGGTGTGCAGGCTCTTCATGAGCTTTCGCACAGAGACACCGGACTTGTCCTTATCCTTCCTTTCCTTCTCGAACTTTCGCTCGCCCTCGCCGGGATCGGCATGGGCCGTCGCAATGAAGGTCGGGATGAAGCCGTCGACCCTAACCGTTCGAACGCCCGTATCAGGCAGCGTCACGGTGCCGCTTTGCCCTTCCGGCTCTTCGGCCTGAGTGACAGGCCGGCCGTCAGGTTCGCGACCGTCAGGCGCGTGGCCTCCCTTTGCGTCCATCGAACCCTTGGGCTTGCGCTTGTCGCGATCTTTCGCCGCCGCGTCCTTCTCGCGTCTGTCCTTCTCGCGATGGTCCTTTTCGGGCTTATCGGCCTTGCCCGGCTGCGGGCGGGCCTCGGCCTGGGCGAGCAGGCCCTCGAGATGGCTGATCTCGCGATCGATCTCACCATTACCGGGCGCGCTGAACCCCGTGTCGGCCCCTGCCGCGAGGAGATTTGGAATGTGGAAATCGAGGCTCTTGTGAACGAGGAAGACCGTCGAGACGGCGATGATCAGGATCGGGATCGCCGACGCCACGCCGAGCCATATGTGCCAGTTGCGCAAGACGGACCATACCTTGCTCTGCAGTTTAGACAATATTATTTCCATTTCTGACCTCCTATTTTCCCGGCGCGGCGAGGTCGTTAGGGGTTAATGCGCTTGAAACAGAGCGTGAGGGAGTCGGTCTTGTTTTTCTCCTTTTCCTCCATCTTCTCGAATCCGCCGCCTTCCTTCTTTATCTTTGCCCGGTATCCACTACCGTCACTCTTTTCCGTAGAGGACCATATCTTCATATCGCCGGTGCCGAAAATGTCGGTCAGCATCGCCGGAGACAGACCTTGCAGAAGGCTGAGCTCGTTGTAGGCAGGCAGATACCAGTTACCGCCCAAGGCCTGGTTGCCGGTTTCCGCAGCAAGGTTCTTGCAGTAGGCGGCAGCTCGCGCACCACTGTCGTTGGCGATGAGGGTGTCTGTATTCACGACGCCGTCAGTCATGCTCGTGGCGCCGGTGACCTTCTTCTCGCTTTCCGAGAGCTTCAGACCCGATTTGGCGTGGAGATCGGCTGCGACGAGGTGGTAACCGCCGCTCTGTCCGACATATCGAACCAGCGGCCCGTCGTCGGCACCGAGCGGAATCTGGGCACCCAGCGCGCTCGGCGGAACCTTGACCCTGACGATTTCGGCCAGCGCCGTCGTCAGGATGAACCTGCAGGTTCTCGCCATTGCCGAGGTGCAGCCGCCGCTCCACGTCCCACGCTTCGGCAGCTGGATGCCGAAGAGGTCATAATTGCCCTCGATGACGAGCGTCACCTCCCCGAGCGGCAGCTCCGCGCTTGCCGCGTCGCAGCTTGCGTCGCAGTCGATCCCCGCTGGCAGGCTGGTGATCCTGAAGTCGGTGTAGCCGTCCTCCTTCTGGACCGAGACGAGATGCGTCTGCTCCTCGCCGGGTCCGCCGGTCGAGGCCGGGAAATACAGATAACCGGCATTGCTTCCCGGAACGACGATGATCGAATCGGCTGTTGCCGTTGCCGGAATGAGCGCCAGCAGCAACGCAGGAAGGCAAAGTCCAGGGTATCTCGTCATTTCGGCTCTCTTCATATCCATGGTGCCTCGGTTCATCGGGGAAGAAGTTGCGCGAATGCCGACAGCTCGCTCTCGCTCAGGTAGAGGGTGAGATCGACCTTCCAGCTCGATCCGCAGACCTCGTAGACACGGTCCGCTGCCACCGAGCGGCACAGGCCGCGATCGGCATCGGCGACGGTGCCGCCGGAAGCGCCGAGCGCGGCAGCTACCGACTGGCTGACCCGCAGGCGGGCATCGGACCGGACGTAGCTGCGGTCCGGCTCCAGGGCCGCCAGCACCACCATTTCGACATTGTCGGTCGGATCGCCGTCGTCGTCGTAGATCCTGCGGAAGATGGCGATCAGGCGCTCGCCATAGCTGTTGGTTTCCGCCGTACCGGACGGCAACAGACGCCTGGCCTTCAGGAGGCTCGCATCGACGCGGCAGGTATGCCGTACGGCATCGGCGCCGGGCCGGCCGTCGAGAGGATTCCCGAGATGGGTGCGGCAAAGCCTGTCCGGATCCTCCCCGCTCTCCATGGCGACCATCATCGACGTGCGATTGGCAAGGAAGTACTCGGCAGCCGCCCGCTGGAACGCCAGCAGCGTTTCGGCCTCGCGGCCTGCCTTCGCTTCGCGCTGTGCATCGAGCAGCAGGCTGCTCAGCGAGGCGATCATCAGGATGGTCAACCCGACGGCGAGCACCATCTCGACGAGCGTGAAGCCGCCTTGCCGCTTCAGCGAGCGGGCACGGACTAGCGGCATCGGGCGGCCCTCGCTTCGGCATTCCCGACATCGTCGAAGACAAGGAAGTCGTGGCCGCTGCCGCCGGCGACGACGACGCCCGGCAGCGTCGCCGGCATGCCCGCACCGACCCTTCGCAGGACGCGCTCACTCACCGCGGCACAGATCACGTAGTCGCCGTCGTCCGCAACCGCCCGCCATGACGGGGGCATGGCCATGCCACGCAGTCCCGGCGGGGTCGTCGACTGCTCGGCGAGCGCCACGGTCTGCGAGCTCACCTGGCCGACGGCCTGGCGCCACACCAGCTCGCCCGAGAAGCCCGCGTTTGCCTTGACGTACTGGTCGACCGAGTAGGCAAAGCCGCGCAGCGCCTCGTACTGTACCGCAGCGTCGCGGGCCGACTCGTCCTCCGGCAAGCGCCAGATGCCCAGCGCCATCGCGTGCGCCAGCATGACCAGCATGCCAAGCGCCATGATCATCTTAAGCAGCATGGTCTTGCACCTCGAGCGGGGAGATGTTGCGGATCATCAGCGCCTCCTGCTGCTGGATGTCGCCGACCAGATGCACGAACTGGCCACCGCGGATGCGCGCGGCAACAGGCCCCGAGGCCGATGGCGATGCCAGCGCCCGCGCCTCCAGCCGACCGTCGCGCAGCCGCTGGTGGATGACGAGCCGGACCATGTTGCCGAGCATCGCCTGATGCTCGGCGCCGGCCAGTTTCGCCAAGCTGTCGAGTGCCGAAACGATGTCGGTTCCGAAACCGGTTGCCACCACCAGAAAGCCGTTCGACGCCGCGCGTAGCATCAACTGCGCGCTCTCCCGGTTGCGGATCTCGCCAACGAACAGCATCTGGTGCGTTGCAGCAGGCTGCGAACGCAGCGCACCGCGAAAGGATTCCATCCAGTCGGCGCTGCTGTCCCCGGCAACCGTGGTCTGCGAGCAGTATCCGTCGCCATGCCAGCCGTTGAGCGGCATCTCCGGGGGATCCTCGATCGTGTAGGCGATGCCTCCGAAGCGGGCGAGCCGGGAAACAACCATTGCCGACGCGGTGGTAGTCTTGCCGGCGCCGGCAGCACCGGTGACATAGACGAGCCCGCCGGGCTGCAGCCGCTCCGACATCAACATCGCCTGGACATGACGGGGCAGCGGCGAGGGCAGCGCGTCGAGCCGTGGCGGCGCGTCGGGGAGCCGTCGCAGGCGATACCAGATCCCGTCCACGACCAGCCTGTCGCGCCGGCCCCGCCAAGTCACGCCGAGATGCTCGACGGTGAAGTCGTCCCGCCCGATCGACTGGCACAGCTCCAAGAGCTCCGCGGCCAGTCCCAGATGCGCCTCCGCCAGCCGGATGGGGCCAGGGAAAGCCAGCGATCGTGCGAGATCATCCGCCTTGAGATGAAGATCGCTGTGCCGCCCGAGCAATCCGCCCCGTTCCATGGCCGCACCGCTTCTAGCGGACCTCGACGGCGAGCAGCGCGCTGTCCTGGCTGCAGCCGTCGACAAGACCGGCGAGGTCGGCACTGGTGGTCTCGTCCTTGTAGATGCGGCCGTTCGCCCCAGTGTCGATCACGCCGTTGGCTGCCGTCACGGACGCACCGGCGGCAATGCGATGGGCGATGCTGGTCAACGCCGTGGCGAGTGACGAGCAGGCGGCCTGCGTCAGGCGGCGGAAGGCGAGAGCATAGGAGCCGCCGGTTCCGTTGATGTCGACCGTGTTGCCGAACGGATCGCGCAGTTCGACGGTGCCATTGGAGTCGGTTACGGTCCGGAACTGCGGCGGCACGATGCCTGCCTTGTGCAGGATCTCCGGCGTCAGACCGCTGTAATCGGCGGCCGCGCTGTAGAACTGGCCGATCTTGCCGATCAGGGCGATCGCGCCGGTCGTCATGTCGGAGAGCCGGGCCTCTTCGCGGGCGCTGCTGTAGGATCGGTAGGCAACGGCGCCGAGCGCCGCCGCGAGGGCCAGCACCAGCAGCGTCTCGGTCAGCGTGACTCCCGCCTGCCGTCGCAGCCGCCCTTGTCCGGCGGCAACGGTGATTGCTCCCGTCAGGGTGGGCACTGCGATGTTCGGATCCATGTTTCAACCTCCTGGGATGGACGGATCGGCCGTCAACTGCGCGCCGCCAGCGTGACCGCGAGGACGGCGCTGTAGATCCAGTAGATGATCCCGGCGACCGCGATCAGCAGGCCGATACGGATGGTGGCGAAGCCCGACCGGATACGGGCGCGGGTGTGGGAGAGCGAACGCTCGGAGAAGGCATCGAGCGCTTCCGAGAAGCGGCTCATCCGGCCATAGAGCTGGATCTGCCAGCGCAACTCGTCGTCGAACAGCGGACCGGCCAGTGCCGCGCCCTCACGCTCGCCGCGCCGCAGCCGGGCGCGGACACGCTGGATATGGACCCGCTCCCAGGCGCCGGAGGCCGCCGCCAGGCGTTCGAGCGCATGGGAGAAGGGGACGCCGATGCGCAAGAGCGAGGCGAGCGAGGCGAGCAGCATCGCCGCCGTGACGCGGCGATGCATGGTCCAGGGGAACACGAAACGGTCGAGCAGATCACGGAACCGGCCCGTCCAGCGGCTGCGCAACATGAGGAAGAGCACGGTCCCGCCGGCCAGCAGCAGGGTGCCGGCGAGCACCAGCCAAGGCGCGGCACGGGCGAAGGAGGCAGCCAGCCTGGCGCTTGTCGGCCACCGCTCCTCGCCGATCACCTCGGTCATGGCAGGAACGACGTAGAACGAGATGACGAGCAGGAGGCCCGCCAGCAGGACGAGCAGCAGCAGCGGATAGGACAGCTCGCTGCGGATCGTCTGGACGATTTCCTGGTTGACCCGTGCCACCGCGGCGGCACGCCGCAGCCCCTGCGGGATGTCGCCGGCATCCTCGCCGCTCGACACGGCGAGCGCCTCGACGACTGGGACGAGCCCCTGTAACGCCGCGCCGCAGGAACGGGCCGGCCCCTCGCCGCCGCGCATCCGCCGCAGCAGGCGTCCGGTCACCGGCGCCATCGGGCTGCGGAAGCGCCGATACTGCTGGTCGATCTCGGTGAGCGCATCGTAGGTTGGAATGCCGTCGGCAGTGAAGCCTGCGAGCAGCTCGTAGAAGTCGGCGCGTTGCCCGGTCGAGGGCGGCAGCCGGAATGCGGGCAGCTTCATGGCGCGCCTCTGCGATCCCGACCGGAAAGCATCGACAACAGGCCGACGCTGCTTTCCAGGTCGCGCGGGTCGACCTCGCCGCGGCACATCTTGTCTGCACCGTGCGCCAGCGCCGTGACACCGAAGTGGCCGACCGCCACACCGCCGCGGGCCAGCCAATGGCGCTCGGCGTCGTGGTGACGGTCCTTGCCGATGAGATCGAGAAGCTCGGGATCGGTCGCGACGAACTCGGCGCACAGAGTGCGGCCGCCGATCCCGCTACCGCCGCAGGCAAGGCATCCCGGTCCGCGCAGCCTGATGCCGGCGAGGCGATCCGCGCCCAGGCCTTCGAGGCGCGCATACAGAGCACGGGGCAGGGCATCTGCGGTACGCAGTGGCGCGGCGCAGCCGTTGCAGACTGTCGGCACCAGCCGCTGATAGACGATGCCGGAGATGAATCCCGGCATTGCCAGCAGTTCGCTTGGTAGGCCAAGTTCGCGGAGCCTTACGAACGCCCAGACAGCTGAATAGGTATGCAGGGTGGCGAACAGCTTGCGGCCGGTCAGAACGAAATCCTTGGCGACGACGGCAGAGTCGTGATCGCGGATCTCGCCGATCATCACCACGTCGGGGTCTTGCCGCAGCGCGCCGCGCAGATAGGTGGTGAACACGCTGCCAGTGCGTTCGTCGATCTGGTTGCGACGGCGGCGCGACAGGCTGATCTGGCAGGCACCGGGAACCAGGTACTCGACCGGATCCTCGACGGTGATCATCTTCAACGCCTCGCCGTGATGGGCGTGCAGACGCCGCATAAGGGCCTGCAGCGTCGTGCTCTTGCCGGAGTTGGTCGGCCCGCACAGAAGCACCATGCCCGACAGGCTGGCGATGAAGGTCTCCAGGAGTGCGCGCTGGTCCTGCGTATAGCCGAGCTGATCAAGCGTCAGCTGCGAGACGTCCATGCGCAACAGCCGGATGACGATGTGGAAATTGCCGGTCGGGAAGATCGGTGCAGAGGAAAAGCGCAACTGAACCGTCTCGCCGCCGAGCCCCTGATGTTCGATCACGCCGTCCATGACCTGCTGTGGATCCCAGGCCACGTCCTTGGAGCTGGCGTCGGCGTGCACCGAGTAGAGCACAACACCGAGGCCGCGCGCCGACTCCATCGAGATGTTGCTGTGCCTGCGGCGCAGGCCGTCGACGCGGAAGAAGACCTCGGCATGGGTACTGCGGGTCTCCACGTGAATGTCGGAGGCACGGCTGAGCAGGGCCTCGTCGATCAGCTCGCGGGCGAAGCGCTCGATCCCGGTGGCGTCCGCGCCCGCGAGACTGGAGGAGCCGGCCGCGCGACGGTGCTCGCGTACGACCTTGACGATCTCGGCACTGGTGCGAACGAATATCGGGTTGGCGATGCCGCGCTCGCCAAGCCGTCGCCGCAGGTCGAACATCGCATGGCTGCCCATCGCCTCCGGGACGGTCAGCACGTGAACGCTTGCCGCAACCTCGTCGATCAGCGCGACGAAGCGATCGCGCCACTCCTCCGGCACCATGTCGTCAACCGGGATGCCGCCCGGAACGTCGGCGAGGCGCGTGATCAGGGCTACGGCCGGCCGCCCGGGGGTTGCCGGCCCGCCGAAACGGTCAGGACCGGAGGACGACATAGCGCGCCTCCAGGGTGAACGTGACACTGCCGCCGCTGATGGTGAAGCTCGAGCGTTCGGCAACCACTGGAAAATCCTGCAGGATCCGAAGCACGTATTCGGCGGCGACCAGGTTCGAAGTCGAAACGCGGACGAGCCCGTAGTGGCCGATCACCGCTTCGTGGCGCTCGCCTGCAACGTCGACCGCGATGGTGATCGCCGTCTGCGGCCTCTGCAGCTCCAGCCGTATGCCGGGCTGGGTCAGCGCGGCGGTGGCCGACTGGACAAGGTCCTCGACGGCTGCCGGCGCGACCACCGGCATTCGCTGTGTCTGGCGCGGTGGCAGCGGCATTCGCGTGCGCACCTGCGAGGCATAGTCGCGCGGCGCGGCCACGGGCAGCAATGCGCCAGGAAGATCGCCCGGCACGGCGCTGGTGAGCATGCCGCCGGTCCAGATCCACTCCGCGATACAGTGGTCAGTCTGGCATTCAAGGAGGCGGGGCCGGTAGCCAACGCGCGATGGCGGCAGGGTCCGCAATGTCGCCAGCCAGGCGTCCGCGGTCACATCGAAGCTCGGCCGCTGTAACCATCTCTCGGTCGCGTCATGGATCGCGGCAGCGATCGCCTCGGTGCTCGGACCGCGCAGCGGGCGCAGCGGCGCGGGGGCCTGGGTCAGCGCTGGCTGCGATCGCGTCTCGACGGGCGCCGGCGGGCGCATCGCGGGTTCGGGCCGGATGGCGACCCAGACGAGCCCGAGCACCGCTACGGCAAGCCCCCCCAACACTGCGCGTCGGCGCCAGTCAGCACCCGGACGCCGTACCCTGAAGGCCCGCGACGGCGTGACATCGGCCAGCAGGTCGTCGAGACCGGCGCGGGCCGAGGCATGGCTTCCGAACACCGGCGTGTCCGGCTGGTAGGCCAGTATCTCGGCCATGACCGCCTCGGCCATGACGGGCGCGCCGATCCGGTCGGTGTCCGGCAGCGGCAACCCGTCCCGCAGGGCACAGACCCAAACCCGCCCCGGCTCGAACTCGTGGTAGATCAGGGCGTCCGGCGCGACGGCGCCGACTACGAGACCGCCCGCGTAGATCCGCTGCCCCGGCGGTGGCGCGAGCGAATACCAGCCAGACAGAAGGCCATCGTCGCAGGCGACTTCGACCCAGCCCTCGACCTGGCCCTCGGCGGCCGCGGAACGATGGTCGCGGCGGCTGGCATGGAACTGCCATGTCAGGCCGGCGGCAAGCTGCAGGGCGCGGATCACGACGATCGTCACGGCCGCCCCTCCACGCAAGGCCGAGCGGCGGCCGTCCGGGCCGGTCTACTGCCAAATCGATCAGGGCTGGGCGCGGACATTGATCGCTGGCGGGTCGGGGCGCACCGCCTGCAGGAGCGCAGGCGACTGGGCCGGGGCTGTTGCGGTGTCCGTGGCGACAGCGGTCGCGTCGCTGCCCGCGGCGGCAAACTCGAGCGCCACCGCGCGGCGCTTGCCATCGGCGATTGCCATGTCGACCGTGACACCGCGCGGCCGGATGGCGCTGATCCAGACTTCGGGCGCAATCTCGTCACCGACGCGGTATCGCCCGATGCGGCCGTTCGGAAACAGCAGTTCAACGGAGTAGCGGTCGCCGAACCCGACGATCGTGAGAATGCTCGGCAGCATCGACGATCGCTGGGCGGCGCGCTGCTCGAGCAGAACGTCGAGTTCCATCTGCTTCTGGAGCAGCTGGATCTGGGCGTCGATGGTCGCCATTTCGTCGAGCCAGGTCGGCGTCTGCGCCTCGCTCCCTGTCGCCGTCAGCGCGACCAGCGCGATCAGCACAATGCCGGCCAGGCGACGCTCAGACATTGCTGCCTCCGCCGAACACCTGCAGCTGGATCACCCGCAGCGTACGGGTCTTGGTGGCGGCCTTGCTGCCGCTCGAGAATGACAGGTTGCCGTCGGCCGTGCTGCGGTCCTGGGCATAGCCGAACAGCACCACCGACTGGCCATCGCGCAGTACCGCCTGTTGCTGGAGCGACTGGGTGAAGACGTTCGGCGTCTGGATGGTGGAATTGCCGCTCGAGACCGTGTCGAGCGAGCGCAGCGACGACATGGTAAGCTGGTACTGCAGAAGGATGCGGTTGTCGGGAAGGATTTGTGGCAGGAAGTTTGCCGTAAGCCCAACTACCACCGTGCCCGGTGTCAGCGTCGTGGTCAGGGTCGGGTCGATCGCCGTCGAGGACTGCGAGACGGAGGTCGAGGCAAGGTAGGTAACCTGGTCCGCAACCTGGTATGGCGCCGGCTGGCCATTGATGGCGAGGACCTGGCCTGAGGTGACCACCGAAACGTCGCCGAGCGTGGCGAGCGCACGGGCCAGCATCTGCGAGCCTTCGAAGCGCGAGTTTGGGTCGAGCACCTCGAAGATGATCTGGCCAGGCGTGCCGCTGCCGAGCGGAACCGACGGAGCGCCGATCACCGCAAGTCCGTACTTGCCGAGCTCCCTGAACAACACGTCAAACGACAGGTAGATGCCGCCCTCGTCGCTGGTCGTGACGTCGAACACCTTGAGGTCGATCGTCAGGTTGCGCGAATACTGTGCGTTGATTGCGTCCAGATAGCTGGCCACACGCGCCAGCGACGGCGGCGGGGCAGTTACCGTCACCATCGCCATTTCCGGCGACACCACGACGCGGCTGCTGTTGCGTCGGCTGCTGGCCGCGGCACTGGTCGACGCGCCGCCGGAGCTGTCGCCGGTCTGGGCCGCCGTGTCGACGACGTCGACGTCCTGATCCTCCTCGAGCAGCATCGAGGCGATGGTACGGGCGACCGCGCCGTAGGGATCGACGGTGAAGCTCGGGACATTGACACCGATGTTGCCGGTGGCAGCGGCCTGCGCTCCGGAAGCCCCGGTCGCGGCGCCGGAGATTGAGCCCGTCACCGTGCGCGTACCCATCGGCAGGCTGACGGCGAAATGCCGGGTCTCGTAGAGATAGAACTCGACGCGCCTGCGACCTGGGTCGTAGCGCCAGTAGAGACCGCTGTCGCGCGCGAGCTGGTCGAGAATGCCGCGCAGCGGACCTTCCCAGTTCACCGACAGGGGCTTGTTGAGGCGCGCGGCCATCTGTGCCGAGGTGCCCGTCGAGGCGGTCGCGCTGCCGCCGCCATCGGAAGCGAATTCGGTGATCCGCATCGGCATGCCGGAGGTCTCCGACAGGGTCCCAAGGATCGAATCGAGCGTTTGTCCGCTCGCCGCCAGCACGACGGGGGTCTGGAACAGAGCCGGCAGCTCGTCCTGCGACCGCAGCGCCACCTTGTCGCCGGCGATCTTCGGCCGCTCGTGCACCGTCACCGCCCGCGAGCCGGCGGAGTACACCATGTCGTTGGACAGCGCCTGCGCCGTCGCCTGGTCAGCGGCGATCTGCCTGGGAGCCTCCGTCAGCACGCAGCCGCCGAGCGCGGCCGCTGCAGGCAGGGCCAGGGTCAGGCGGCTAAACCCGCGCATCGCTGACGACCTCCGCGACCCGGTTGTCCAGCCACAGCAGCAGGCGAACGGGCTCGCCGTCGGCATAGAGGCCGGCGATCACGGCCTGGACCGCCTCCTCGAACGATCCGGCGAACACCGCGTCCTCGGCCACGCGCCAGGAGAAATCCGGCCGCCACAGCAGCGTCCAGCCGGCCTCCCGCGCCCACGCCTGCAGTTCCTGATCGAGCTGGGCGCCGCGCCGCAGATGCCAGGTCGGCGGCTGATGCAAGGGCGGCGATGCCAGGGACACGGCGGAAGGCCAACCGGGAGAGACGACGACCGTCTCGCCCGACCCGATATCGGTGACATAGGCATCCACGTTCGGAGCCTGCGTCGCGCAGCCGGCCACGACGCAGGCCGCCGCAACGCGCACGGCACCAACAACACGCCCACTCAACTCCAGCCCCCTGCCCCGACGCGATACACGCTTAAAATATGACTTTGAGAGTCATGTTTCTTGTTCACGCGATTGTCAACCAGCGATTCCGGGGATCTGGCCATGCAGGATTGTCTTGGCTGCGGAGGCCGCGGCGGCTCCTGCGAGAAGACCGGCGCCGCCCGGAGCGCCGTCACCGGCACCACAGCCGACAGATCGCCAATCAGAGTGGTGTGTGGCCGGAAAGAACTGCGGAAGGGAGGGGGGATTGGTGCGGGCGGTCGGAGTCGAACCGACACTCTGTCACCAGAACCGGATTTTGAGTCCGGCGCGTCTACCAGTTCCGCCACGCCCGCACAGCGTCGCGCCAGTTTCGGCACGCACGGGCTATCTGCCATGAGCCGGCACGGCAAGTCCAGCAGGACGGCGGCGGCCGGGCCGTAACCCTGTCCGCGGCTCGGCATCACCGGCGATGGACACGCCCCGGCGAAGCGCGTACATCCCCCGCCATGCTGCGCCGTCTCTATGACTGGACGATGAGCCTTGCCGCCCACCGGCAGGCGACCCGTGCGCTCGCCGGCGTTTCCTTCGCCGAGAGCTCGTTCTTTCCGATTCCGCCCGATGTCCTGCTGATCCCGATGGTCATCGCCGAGCGGCGCCGGGCCTGGCAGTTCGCCACCGTCTGCACCGTCGCCTCGGTCCTCGGCGGCCTGCTCGGCTGGGTGATCGGCGCCTTCCTCTTCGAGACGGTGGCCCAGCCGATCCTTCAGGTCTATGGCTACGCCGACAAGTTCACCGAGTTCGCGGCCCGCTACAACCAGTGGGGTGCCTGGATCGTCTTCATGGCCGGTCTGACCCCGTTTCCCTACAAGGTGATCACCATCGCCAGCGGCGCCACCGGCCTGTCGCTGCCGATCTTCATCGTCGCGAGCATCCTGTCGCGCGGTCTGCGCTTCTTCGCGGTCGCCGGCCTGCTCTACTGGCTCGGCCCGCCGATCCGCGACTTCATCGAGCGGCGCCTCGGCCTTGTGTTCACCGCATTCGTGGTGCTCCTGCTGGGCGGTTTCGTTGTCGCCCGCTACATGTTCTAGCCAAGAGCAGTCGCATGCTCCGGCTCGGTCCGGAGTCTGTCGGAGACCCCGCCGCCATGAGAGCCCCTGCCGTGTCGATCCCGAAGTCCGATCCGGTCCGCGTCGCGGCGATCCTCGTAGTTCTTGTCGGCACCGCGACGATTGCCGGCGCGTGGATCTTCGAGCTGATGGGCTACGCGCCCTGCCCGCTGTGCCTCGACCAGCGCCTTCCCTACTACGCCGGCATCCCGCTCGCCGCCGTGGTGCTCGTCACGACACGCCGCGCAGAGGGCCGGCGGCTGCCGCGCGCGCTGATCGGCCTCGTCGGCCTCCTGTTCCTGTACGGGGCCAGTCTGGCGGCCTATCACGCCGGCGTCGAATGGAAGCTGTGGGCCGGTCCGAGCGACTGCGCGGTCGGCACCGGCGGTCCCTCGGCCACAGGCGGACTGCTCGACAGCCTGAACGAAGCCGTCCTGATCCGCTGTGACGAGCCGGCACTGCTCGTCTTTGGCCTGTCGTTGGCAGCCTGGAACGCGGTGATTTCGCTCGCCCTGTCGGCCGTGTCGCTCAGGGCCGCACTTCTGAGATAGCCCAACCTACGGTTCGAGCTCGGTATCCCAGTACAGATAGTCGAGCCAGCTTTCGTGCAGATAGTTCGGCGGGAACAGCCGGCCGTTCTTCTGAAGATCGAAGGCCGTCGGCCGATACGGCATCTGCTGCGGCCACATGTCCACCTCACGCGGATGGTGGCTGCCCTTGCGCAGATTGCAGGGCGAGCAGGCCGCGACGACATTCTCCCAGACGGTCTGGCCGCCGCGCGAGCGCGGGATCAGATGATCGAAGGTGAGATCGTCCTGCGCACCACAATACTGGCAGGTGAAGCGGTCGCGGAGAAAGACGTTGAAGCGGGTGAAGGCGGGATAGGCGGCGGGTCGGACATATTCGCGCAGCGAGACGACGCTGGGCAGGCGTATCTCGAAGCTCGGACTTCGGACAGTCCGATCATACTCCGACACGATGTTGACCCGATCCAGGAACACCGCCTTCACCGTGTCCTGCCAGGACCACAGCGACAACGGGAAATAGCTGAGCGGACGAAAGTCCGCATTGAGGACGAGCGCGGGACAGGCTTCGGGCGAGACGACCGTCAAGAACAGCACTCCACCGCAGTCTTGCGCCGCCCTCGGGCGGGCACGACGATATATAGTATAGGCCCGGTGTCGGTCTTGTGAAGCCGGGAGACGCGAGCCGGCGCTACCGGAGCTGCCGTGCGCCGCTGCGGCGATCGTCAGGCCGAAACGCCCGCCCGGCCGCGTAGCGCGCGATAGTAGGCCCACAGCAGATGCGCGGCGGCACTGCGCCATGGACGCCATCGTTCGCCGAGCCTTGCCAGCGCGCGCGCATCGGGCCGCCCCGGCAGGCCGATGGCCACCGCGGCCGCATGTTGCAGGGCGACATCGCCCGCCGGCCAGCTGTCGGCATGGCCGAGGCAGAACATCAGATAGACCTCCGCGGTCCAGGGGCCGATCCCGCGGATCCGGCACAGTTCGGCCCGGGCCGTCTCGGCGTCGAGCCGATCCAATCGGCCCAGATCTAGCCCGCCGGACGCGATCGCGTCCGCCAAGGCCATCAGCGTACCGATCTTGGGGCGCGACAGGCCGGCCGCGCGCAGCGCCGCCTCACCGGTCTGCCGCCATGCCGCCGGATCGAGCGGATCGACCTGGGCCGACAGCCTCGTCCAGATTGCCTCGGCGCTCGCCGTCGAGACCTGCTGGCCGACGACGATGCGCGCCAGCCCGGCCAGGCCGGCGGGATACCGGCGCAGCACCGGCGGATCGACCGCCGCGCGCAGCCGCGCGATCAGGTCGTCGCGGTCGGCGAGCGCATCGAGCGCTGCCTCGAGAGCGCCGGGCGTGTCGAGGCGTTCAGGTCGGGGAGCCTGCATCGCCTGGAGCATAGTCGGCGGCGGCCGGGCGTGGTACCCGATCAGGGGCCGGCCCGGCCGGTCGCCACACCGCTCCTGCGATCCGACGGAGGCCGATGGCCGAGATCCCGATCCTGCGTTTCGCGCCCAGTCCGAACGGCGAGCTGCATCTCGGCCATGCGCTGTCGGCCCTGCTGGCGCACGGGGCCGCCGACCGGCTCGGCGGCAGGTTCCTCTTGCGACTCGAGGACATCGATCGCGACCGCTGCCGTCCGGTCTACGAAGCCGGCATCCTGCGCGACCTCGCCTGGCTCGGACTGACCTGGGAGCAGCCGGTGCGCCGCCAGTCCGAGCATTTCGACGACTATCGCGCCGCCGCAGCGCGCCTCGCAGACATGGGTCTGCTGTTCGCCTGCAGCTGCTCGCGCGCCAAGATCGCCGCCGCGGTCGCCGAGCGGGAGGCGCAGGGCATCATCTGGCCGCGCGACCCGGACGGCGCCCCGCTCTATCCGGGCACCTGCCGCGCCGTCCGCGCCGACCGGGCCGCGATCGGCCGGGCCGAAGCGGGCGAGGTCGCCCTGCGACTCGACATCGCCCGCGCGCTCGCCACCATCCCCGACAGCCTCAGCTGGTCCGAGCATGGCGAGGCGTTCTATCGTGACGCATTCGACCTTTCGAGCCGCGGCGCGCGCATCAGCGCCGATCCCGCAGCCTGGGGCGACGTGGTCATCTGCCGGAAGGGGTCACCGACCAGTTATCATCTCGCCGTGGTCGTCGACGATGCGCTGCAGGGAATCACCCATGTGACGCGCGGCCGCGATCTGTATTGGGCGACGTCTGTCCACCGGCTGCTGCAGGTGCTGCTCGGACTTCCGGCGCCGGCCTACGCCCACCACCGGCTGCTGACCGGCCCCGACGGGCTGAAGCTGGCGAAGAGCCGGCGCGACCTCTCGCTGAGGGCACTGCGCGAGGCCGGCCACAGCCCCCGCGACATCCGCCGGATGGCAGGCCTGCCGGCGGACCGCTAGCGCTGCCGGACCAGCCGGCACCGGTTCCCCCGCCGCAACAGCGAGGAAACAAGCGGTCGGACCCGTGCATCGATCCCGTCAACCGGCGAACCGCTCTAGACGCCGAGGACCGCCAGCCAGAACGACATCGTCAGCAGCGACGCCGCAGCGCTGATCGAGATGGTGTTGGCGGCGATCGCGTGGCCGGTGCGGAACCGGTTGGCGATCAGCCAGGCGTTGACCCCGGTCGGACAGGCGGAGACGACCGTGACCACCGTGGTCCACAGCGGCGGCAGCCCGAACACCTTTGCCACCAGCAACCAGACGATGGCCGGCATCACGATCAGCTTCAGCCCGGCGAGCAGCACGCCGGGCAGCACATGGCCGCGGATGCCGTATCTGCGCAGGCTCATGCCGAGCGCGAACAGAGCGCAGGGCAACGCCGCCGCCGACAGCCGATCGACGATCACCGCGGGTATGCCATCGTAAGGAAACGCGGCGAATCGCCAGGCGAGCCCGGCCAGGACGCCGATGATCAATGGATTGCGGATCAGGTTGTAGGCGACCGAGCCGGCAATCGAGCGCAGCGAGATCGGTCCCATGTGGCTGCCGTCGCGCCGTGCGGCCTGCTCGATGAGGATCGTTCCGACCGTCATCATCACAGGAAGCTGCACTGCAACCACCAGCAGCAGCGGCACCGCCCCCGCCTCGCCGAAGGCCGTGAAGACCAGCGGCACACCGAACAGCACCGCATTAGAGAACCCGGCGGAGACGCCGGCGATCACACCGGCCTTGAAGTCGCGCCCGAACATTCGACGGATCATCTGGTCCGCGACGATCCATGCCACGGCCAGTCCTCCGAAATAGCTGATCCACAGCGGCCAGGGCGACTGGTCGGGCATTTCCGCCGTCGCCAGTGTCCGGAACAGCAACAGCGGCAACGCCACCAGGAAGACGAAATCGCCGAGCGCCTCGCCGACGCTTTCCGACAGATAGCCCGTCCACGCCGAACCGAGCCCGAGGCCCATCAGCCCGAACACCGGCAGGACAATGTAGGCGATCTGGAGGAGTGTGTCGCTCACGGGCGGGCCGCCAATGCTGGGGTCGCAGACGCCGCCTGGCCGAGACCGGTCCCGTCGGACGCCGGCAGACCTTAGGGATCAGGCGCGGGGGAGGTCAACCGGCGACCGGGCCGCCGCATGTACGGACCGCCTCTGCGCGGGCCGCCTGGCGGGACTGCGGGAGACGTTTACCTTAAGCATCGGAAAGCATCTTCGTTGGTCTTCCCTTAAGCGGCCCGATCTATCATCCTCGCAACAAACAGGGAGGCGCCGCCCCCGCCGGCCCCACCGAGATCGGCTGGCGGGGGCGCTGCCATGTGGCACGGAGCGGTCGCGGACACCGCAAACCGTGCATCGGTGATGCGGGAAAGACCTGACGTGGCATTCGGCGACTCCGGCAAGGACGACGCAGCGGGCCTCGATGCGCTGGCCGAGCTGGCGGCTGCGCGCCGCAACAAGCTCCGCCATGACGACCTTGCCGTCGCCCTAGCCGACCTGAGCCCGCGCGCGGATGGCGGCGCGACGCAGACCGCCGCGCCGGTTGCGGGCATCGACTATCCGCGACCCCGGGTGCTGCTCGTCGAGGACAATCCGGTCAATCGCCTGCTGGTTGGCGTCCTGCTGGACCGGCTCGGTCTGGAGCATGTCGCGGTGGGGTGCGGCGAGGAGGCGATCCTGCGCATGGCCCGGGAACCGTTCGACGCGATCCTCCTCGATGTCGCCATGGACGGCCTGGCGGGTCTCGCTCTGGCGAAGGCGCTCGGCGATCTCGGCGGGGACGGCCTGCCGCCGCTGGTCGCGCTCGGCCGCGCCAATCTCGACGAGGATTTCCTGCAGGCGGCGGGCTTTGCGGCGGTCGCCGACGCACCGCTCGACACCCGCCGGCTCGCGCGCGCCCTGATCGCTGCGCTCGAGAAGCAGCTTTCCGAACATATCGGCGGTTAGCCGCCCGACTGCGCCGCCGCCGTGGCGCAGAGGCTTGCGCCGATCCGTCTGCCGGTTACTCTTGCAACCCTGTCGAGGCTTCTGCCTGTCGTTTCGAGGGTGTCATGCGACACTGTTCCCCCGGCTCGCTTCACCGGATCATCGTTGCCACGGTGCTTTGCTCGGGGCTCGGCCCTGCCTCCGGCATGGCCGGGCAGACGATGATCGTCTTCGATGCCTCAGGCTCGATGTGGGCAACGATTGAAGGGCGAACGCGCATCGAGATCGCCCGCGACACGATGCGCGAGGTGCTGGGGAACGTGCGGGCGGACACCGCCCTCGGATTGACCGCCTACGGTCACCGCCAGAAGGGAAGTTGCGCCGATATCGAGGTGATTGTGCCGCCCGCGCCCGGTACCGGCGCGCGCATCGCCGATATCGTCGACCGCATCACTCCGAAAGGTAAGACGCCGCTGACGGCTGCCGTGCGCCAGGCCGCCGAGACGATGAGGTTCACCGAGACGAAGGCAACGGTCATCCTCGTCACCGACGGGATCGAAACCTGCGACGCCGACCCTTGCGCGCTCGGCGAGGAGTTGGCACGGCTTGGCGTCGACTTCACCGCCCATGTGGTCGGATTCGGCCTCTCCGAGTCGGAGGGGCGGCAGGTCGCCTGCCTGGCCGAGGCCACGGGCGGCTCCTACCTCGACGCTCGCAACGCCTCCGACCTGCAGACGGCACTGAGGCAGACGGTCGCCGCGCCGGCCGAGCCGCCGGCGTCCGTGAGCCTGCCGACCGCCACGATCATGGTGCCGGACGAGGTTCCGCAGGGAACTCGCTTCGAGATCGCCTACGACGGTCCGAACGGCCGATACGACGACATCCACATCGCCCTGCCCCGCATGGACGACGGCAAGTACCTCCGCACCGTCCGAATCGACCCCGACGGCGCGCCGCTGAGGGCGATCGCGCCGGCCGATATCGGCGACTACGAGCTGCGCTACTGGTACCGCGAGGGCGGCGCGGTGATCGGCCGGGCGACGCTGAACGTCGTCGAGGCGGCCGTACTGTTCGATGCGCCGGAGACCGTCGAGCAAGGCACGCGGGTGCGGGTCGCCTGGAAGGGGCCGGGTGAGCCGCGCGACGACATCCAGATTGCCCGCCCCGGCGCCGAGCCGAATCGCCCCGCGTTCTCAGCGCGGGTGCCCTCCGACGGCGGGCCGGTGATGCTCGACGTGCCGGCCGAGGTCGGCGACTACGAGCTGCGCTACTACTCCGGGGCTGATGGCGTGATCCTTGCCAGCCGGCAGATCACCGTGATCGAGAGGCCGATCGTCCTATCCCCGCCGGAGGCCGTCGAGGCCGGCACGGTGTTCAACGTTGCCTGGAAGGGTCCGGGGGCGCCGCGCGACGACATCCAGATCGCTGCAATTGGCGCCGATCCCGGTACCTATCTCGACACCACCCGCGTCGCCAGCGATGGCAAGCCGGTCCGCCTCGATGCACCCGTGGAGCCCGGCGACTATGAACTGCGCTACTGGTCGGGGGCGAACCGGAAGGTGCTGCACACGGTCGCCCTCACTGTCATGCCGGTCATCGTCGAGATTGATGCGCCGGAGGAAATTGAGGGCGGTGCACGCTTCCGCGTCGGATGGGAGGGGCCCGGCGCACCACGCGACGACATCCAGATCGCACGGCCGGGAGACGATGCAGGCCGGTACCTGTTTGCCGTCAGGGTGACGCAGGATGGCAAGCCGGTAACGCTGAATTCGCCCGTCGAGCCCGGCGACTACGAACTGCGCTACTGGTCGGGCGCGGGCCGCGAGGTGCTGGCGACCCGCCCGATCCGCGTCGTGGCTCCAGAGGTGTCGATGACGGCGCCAGCCTCCGCCGAGGGTGGTCGACGAATCCGCATTGCTTGGTCCGGCCCCGGAACCCCCCGCGACGACATCCAGATCGTTCGTCCCGGCGCCGCCGATGGCGAGGCCATCCACCGTGTGCGCGTCACCCAGGACGGCAAGCCGGTAACCCTTCAGCTGCCGGTCGAACCGGGCCAGTACGAGCTGCGCTACTGGGCTGCTCCGACACGCACCGTCTTGCATCGCGTGCCGATCACCGTCACCGCCCCGCAAGTGACGATGCGGCCGTCCGGACCGGTCAGGGCCGGCGAGACGTTCACGGTGGAATGGACCGGTCCCGGTGAATTCCGTGACGACATCCAGGTTGCCAGGCCCGGATCTGAACCCGGAGAGCACGAGACGACGGTCCGCGTCACCAGCGACGGCAGACCGGTCAGGCTCAAGGCCCCGGCCATTCCCGGCGCCTACGAGCTGCGCTACTGGTCGGCGCCGAACAACGCCGTGGTCACGATCGTCCCCCTCACGGTAGAATGAGGTTTACAATACGGTCATCCCGATCCTGTAACGCCGTGCGTGAACGACATCGGTGGTGGGGCGTTGAAAGACCATGGACAGCGGACAATCGGGCGCGGTGCCGCGCAGGAGCGCCGTCGAAGGCGCCATCAGGTCGGCGGGACAGAGCCTCATTCGCGGTATCTACGCGGTGGGCGCCGGCGTCTACGACCGGCTGCTCGTCGGCGCGCTGGGCTACAGGGCCCACGAATGCGCGGTCGATGCGCTGGTTCGGCACTGGACCGACGAGGATCGTGGCCCGGTGCTCGATCTGGGCTGCGGCACCGGGCTGACCGCTGCGGCGCTGAAGGCACGGCTCGATGTGGAGGTGGACGGGCTCGACTTTTCCGAGGAAATGCTGGAGCGAGCCGCGGAGAGGGGAATCTACCGACGCCTGATCCGCGCCGACGCAACCAGGCCCTACCCGGTACCTGACGGCAGCTACGGCGGCGTGGTGTCGTCCGGCCTCTTCACCCACGGCCATGTCGGCGCCGAGGCGCTCGAACCGGCCCTTGCGGCGACCCGTACGGGCGGCCTGCTCGCCTTCACCGTCTATGCGACGATCTGGCGGCGCGGCGGTTTCGAGGGGACGCTGGCCGAACTGGAACGCGACGGCCGCATCGACATCGTCGCCCATGAGCGGGCCGCGCATTTTACCCGCCTGAAGGGGCAGTCGGTCCACGTGCTGGCGATCCGCAAGCGGCGATAGGTCCGCCGGACCGATCCCGGCCGCTCACGCCACCTCCCTCTCGACGCCGGCCACGGCGATCCTGACCACGTCGGCCATGATGTCGTTCAGTCGGAAGTCCTTCGGCGTGTAGACGGCGGCGACACCCGCGGCCTTCAATGTCTCGGCATCCTCTGGCGGAATGATGCCACCGACCACGACAGGGATCCGCTCGAGACCGGCCTTGCGCATCCGCTCCATCACCTCGCCGACCAGAGGCACGTGGCTGCCGGACAGGATCGACAGGCCGACCACGTGGACACTCTCCTCCTCCGCCGCCGCGACAATCTCGGCAGGGGTCAGGCGGATGCCCTCGTAGACCACCTCCATGCCGGCGTCGCGGGCGCGGACGGCAATCTGTTCGGCGCCGTTGGAATGGCCGTCGAGGCCGGGCTTGCCGACCAGGAACTTGAGCCTGCGGCCGAGCCGGCGCGAGGCGCGCTCCACGGCCGCCCTTACCTCGTCGAGCCCTTCACCATCGTTGCGAGCGGCACGACCGACCCCGGTCGGCGCTCGATACTCGCCGAAGACCTCGCGCAGCGCCGCGCCCCACTCGCCGGTGGTGACGCCGGCCCGGGCACAGGCGATCGATGCATCCATCACGTTGCGCCCCTCGGCAGCGGCCCGCTTCAGTTCGGCGAGCGCCGCTGCGGCCGCTGCAGCGTCGCGCGCCGCGCGCCAGGCCGTCAACCGCTCGATCTGGTCGCGCTCGACCCATTCGGGCACGCTCAGCACGGCGCCCGTGCCGGTCGACAGCGGCGAGGGCTCGGTCTCGGTGAAGGCGTTGACGCCGACGACGATCTGCTCGCCCCGTTCGATCGCGTCCAGGCGGGCCGTATTGGAGTCGACCAGCGCCCGCTTCATGTAGCCCGATTCGACCGCTGCCACCGCACCGCCCATGGCGAGCACCGTGTCGAGTTCCTTGCGGGCCGCCGCCTTCAGCTCGGCAACCTTGGCGCCGATCACCGTCGAACCGGCGAAGATGTCACCGTATTCGAGAAGATCGGTCTCGTAGGCGAGGATCTGCTGCATCCGCAACGACCACTGCTGATCCCACGGACGCGGCAGTCCCAGCGCCTCGTTCCAGGCGGGCAGCTGCACGGCGCGGGCGCGGGCATCCTTCGACAGCGTGACGGCCAGCATTTCGAGCAGGATGCGCGCGACGTTGTTCTCGGGCTGCTGCTCGGTGAGACCGAGCGAATTGACCTGGACGCCATAGCGGAAGCGGCGCAGGCGGGGATCCTCGATGCCATAGCGTTCCGCGGTGATCTCGTCCCACAGCTCGGTGAACGCGCGCATCTTGCAGATTTCGGTGACAAACCGGATTCCGGCGTTGACGAAGAACGAGATGCGCGCGACGGCAGCCGGGAATTCTGCCTCGGGGACGGCGCCCGAGGCCTTCACCTCGTCGAGAATGGCGATGGCGTTGGCGAGCGCGAAGGCAAGTTCCTGCACCGGCGTCGCACCCGCCTCCTGCAGATGGTAGGAGCAGACGTTTATCGGATTCCACTTCGGCATCTCGCGGCAGGTCCAGGCAATGACGTCGGTGGTCAGCCGCATCGAGGGCGCCGGCGGAAACACATAGGTGCCGCGCGACAGATACTCCTTGATGATGTCGTTCTGGGTCGTGCCGGTCAGCTTCGCGCGGTCCGCACCCTGTTCGTCCGCAGCGGCGACGTAGAGCGCCAGCAGCCAGGCCGCCGTCGCATTGATCGTCATCGAGGTGTTCATCCGCTCGAGCGGAATGCCGTCGAGGAGCGTCCTCATGTCGCCCAGATGACAGACCGGCACGCCGACCTTGCCGACCTCCCCTCTGGCAAGCGGATGGTCGGAGTCATAGCCCGTCTGGGTGGGCAGGTCGAAGGCGATGGACAGGCCTGTCTGGCCCTTGGCGAGATTGGATCGATAGAGCCGGTTCGATTCCGCCGCGGTCGAATGCCCGGCATAGGTGCGAAAGATCCACGGCCTGTCGCGCTCGCCCGTCATCACCGTCTCCCCGGACCATCGTCTCTATCGCAGTGCAGCATAGAATCGGTCGTCGTCTGCGCAAAGCGCAAACACATGGGGCAAGGCGCAGATGCATCGCGCGGGTGGGACGGACTGTTCCTCGTCTCCCACCATGCGATCTGCTCGCATTTCACCCGTCATCTGCGGCCGCCGGTCGCAGCCCGCGTCTTCCGATCGGGAAACGCTTCCCTCGCCCGTGCCGCCCAGGCGCGGACCGGCTGTCAAGGCCGGCTCAACTGCCACAAAGTCGCCGGCCCGGAAGACGCCCGGCGTCGATCCGTAGCCTTGCGCCGATTCCTCGTGTCGTCACGATCTGCGGCGGCGATTCCGGCTCACCCTCTCCGGGAATCGCTGTGTTGCCTGCCCAGCAGCGTGGCCAGTCGCTCCAGCGCCAGCACGTAACCCTGGGTTCCGCAGCCGGCGATCACGCCGTCGGCGCGCAGCGACACATAGGAATGGTGTCGGAAGGCCTCGCGTCTATGAACGTTCGAGATGTGCACCTCCAGCACCGGACAGTCGCAGGCGTTCAGGGCATCGAGAATGGCGACCGAGGTGTGTGTCAGAGCGGCCGGGTTGATGATGATGCCGTCGGCTCCTTGTCGCGCCTCGTGGATCCAGTCGATGATCTGATGCTCGGCATTCGACTGGTGGAAGCGGATGTCCAGCCCAAGGCCTGCGGCCGCGCGCCGGCACATGGACTCCACGTCGGCCAGCGTCTCATGGCCATAGATCTCCGGCTGTCGCTGGCCGAGCAGGTTGAGATTCGGCCCGTTGAGAATGTAGACCGGCTTCGCCATCATCCGCCTTCCGCGTCCGTGCAGCCGCGCGTCGCCGCGGCCGCCCTCCCTTAGCGCAAATCCGGGAGACGTGGGAACTGGGTCCGCGTCAGGAATTGCGACGAAGCTGGGAGGCGGAGCGGATCATCGGGTCTGTGAAACGACGAGCCGCCCTGAGCCGACAGTGCCGTAACCGCGGCGGCCGCGTCGTCATGGATCGCGAACAGCCTGGCGAGGCCGCTGAGCTGGAACACCTCGCGCAGCTGGGGTGCCATGCCCGACAGCGCCAGCGGCACCGCGCCTGCCTTGCTCTTCTTCGCGGCCATCAGCAGGACGCGGAGACCGATCCGGCATGCAGGGCGATCCGGAAGCGCGACCGATGGCTCAGCCCGCAGCCGGACGGATCGATGCGGGCCGCGGCGTCGATCGGCGCCGCCGCGCAATCGGCGAGATCGTGCGCCGTCTCCGCAGCCGCCTGCACCGCGTCGCGCCAGGTGTTGATCAGGATCGGTGGCTTGCCCCAATGCGCTGGCCAGCGCACAGGACGATGGAGGCCTGCGCCGTCAAGACCGGCGTCAGCCGCCGGCGGCCGCCACCACGGCGATCTCGACCAGATAGTGCGGCGCGGCCAGCTTCGCCTCGACGGTTGCCCGGGCCGGGGTGTTGCCGGGCGACACCCAGGCGTCCCAGACCTCGTTCATCTCGTTGAAGCGGGCCATATCGGTGATCCAGATGGTCGCCGACAGCAGGCGGCTCTTGTCGGTGCCGGCCTCCGCCAGCAGGCCGTCGATCCGCCGCAGAATGTTCGCCGTCTGCTCGCCGACCGTCGCGGCCGGGCCGTCCAGGTCGACCTGGCCGGCGAGAAACACGAGGCCACCATAGGCGACGGCCTGACTCATGCGCGGTCCGGTCTGATGGCGGGTGATGGTCATCGGGTTCAGTCCTCTTCGCTATTCGGGTTCGGATCCCCAGGCAGGCGTACTTGACGTCGAGGTACTCGTCGAGACCGCAATTCGATGCCGCGCGCCCGTACCCGGTATCGTTGGCCATCGCCTCCGCCTTGTCCTCGGACCCGAAGCCGACGACTGGCGCCAGCGGACCAGACGTTTCCTCGCCCGTCGCCGGATTGGTCACGTCGAGGATCCCGCCGTCATCGGTGCCGGCCCGCTCGCCCCCGATTCAGTTCGTCTCGCCGGGGAAAGGCAGCGGCCCCGCAAGGGCGCTTCCTGTCCGGCCTGCCGGATCCGTCTTCGCTCCGTGTCACCACGCCGCCCGATAGATCGCGAGCGCGTCCGCGCGGCTCATCGGCCGCGGGTTGTTGACCAGCAGCCGCGTCTGCTTCATCGCATCGTCGGCCATCATCTCCAGCGCGTCTTCCGGAATGCCGACGTCGCGCAGACGCGGCTGCAGCCCGCACCGGGCGGCGAGATCAGCAAGACGGTCGGCGAATGCGGCGCCGCGCGCCTGCGTGCCGATCTCGGCGAGATCGGGGAACACGATCGGCGCGATGTCGGCATAGGCCTCGCCCGCCGTCTCCGCGTTGAAGCGCAGCACGTGCGGCAGCACCAGCGCGTTGGACAGACCATGCGGCACGTGGAAATGCCCGCCGATCGGATAGGCCAGCGCATGCACGGCAGCCACCGGCGAATTGGCAAAGGCCTGGCCGGCAAGCATCGAGCCAAGCAGCATGTCGGCTCTCGCCGCGCGGTCCTTGCCGTCATGCACGGCCGTTTCGATCGCCGCGCCCATCAGCCGCAAGGCCTCGCGGGCAAGCGCCCGTGACACGGGATTGTTGTTGGCGCTGGCCGAGGCATGGGCCTCGATCGCATGAACCATGGCATCGATCCCGGTCGCGGCGGTTACCGCCGGCGGCAGGCCGATCGTCAGGTCGGGATCGAGCAGCGCGACATCCGGCAACAGGACCGGGGAGACGACCCCCATCTTCTCGTGGGTGCCGGTGGTGACGATCGAGATCGGCGTCACCTCCGAGCCGGTTCCCGCAGTGGTCGGAACCAGCATCAGCGGCAGCCGCGGACCCCGGGCATTGCCGATGCCATAGACCTCGGGCAGTGTCTCGCGGCCTGACGCCAGCAGCGCCACCAGCTTGGCGACATCGAGCGAGGAGCCGCCGCCGAAGCCGATCACGGCATCCGCCTCGTGGTCCCTTGCGCGCTTCGTCGCCGCGTGCACGACGTGTTCCGGTGGGTCCGCCGCGACATCGGAAAAGACCGCCACGTCGAGGCCCGCCTCACCAAGCGCCGCGAGCGGCGGTTCGATGAGGCCGACCCGGACCAGACCGGGATCGGTGACCACCAGCACCCGGCGCCAGCCTCTCGCCGCGGCCAGCGCGCCGATCCGCCGCGATTCCCCCGCGCCGAAGACGATGCTGCCGGCTGTGTTGAACGTGAACGGCCTCATGATCCGAAACTCCCGTTGAGCACGCTGGCGACCGCGGCGACCGGCACCGCGACCCAGAACGCGGTCATGACCAGTCTCGCAGCCGTCGCCGGCGGCGGCGGGTTGCGGTCGGCGAGGAGAAGGCTGCGCCGATCGTTCGCCTGCCGCACGCACGCGAGCCGCCGACACCAGGCTGATGGCGCGAGTCAGGCCCCGCGAGGCGACGAGCCGGAACGCCGTCCGTCGTCACCGCGCGCGCCTTGCAAGGAACGCCGCGACCGCCGCCTTCATCTCGGGACTGCGGCCCGCTTCGGCCTGCAGGTCGCGTTCGAGATCGAGCTGGGCATCAAGAGCAGGTTCGCTCGCTCGGGCGATCAGCCGCTTGGTCGCCGCCACGGCTGCCGGGGCGAGGCGGGCGAGCCTGCCGGCGATCGCCATCGCCTGCGCCTCGAGTTCGGCGTCCTCGACGACCCGCCACACCAGCCCCCAGGCCATCGCCTCCTCGGCGGCGATACGCTCGCCGAGCAGCATCGCGGCGGAGGCGCGGATGCGCCCCGCAATCCCTGGCAGGAACAGCGTGTTGCCGGCGTCGGGCACCAGCGCGATGCCGACAAAGGGCTCGTAGAAGAAGGCCGACCGCCCGGCCAGCACGATGTCGCCTGCGAGCGCGACACCCACCGAGGCGCCGGCACAGGGTCCGTTCACCGCACTGACGATCGGCAGGCGCGAGGAGCGCATCCGCCGGATCAGCGGGTTGAAATGGGCTTCCAGCACATGATCGAGCGCCGGCGTCTCGTCGGGGTCGATGGTCGCGAGATCGTAGCCCGCGCCGAAGCCGCGCCCCGCCCCGGTCAGGATCACCGCGCGGACCTCCGCATCGGCCTCGAGACGCTCGAAGGCGTCGCGGAGTTCGTCCGCCGTGCGGTTGCGCATCGCGTTCAGCTTCTCGGCGCGCTCGACCGTCACTCGGGCGATACCGTCCTCGACCGCCAGCGAAATGTCCTGGTATGTGCTCATGACGCCGTCTCCGCTGATGCGCCTGGCCACTCTTCCGCTCCTCGCGAGCGACTGATACCACGCCGCGCCCGCCAGTCCACCCGCAGCCGGCGCCGCGACAAGCGGGAGGGGGTGACCGCCTCGCCTGTCCGCCGGCGAGCGAGAGAGGCTGGTGCCGAGCGCCCCGCTGTGCGCAGGCCCGCGCCCGGCCGCCCGTTTCGGGACGCCGGCGCGGCTGCCGATGGCCTGCCACTGATGTCGGCTGTGGCAAGAATGCCGTCATCCCTGCCGATAGCCCGCGACGAGCGCTCGATCGGACCATTGCCCGCGCCGGAAGACTTCCGATGCCGAAGACGGCTGCGTCGTTCCCGGGATGACGTCGGAGAGAATCCCCGCTCACATTCCCCAGCGCAAGGCCGCCGTGTGGACGGGCGCGTCCCAGTGCCGTGCGATCTCCTCATCGAGCAGGGTCACCGTCAGCGAGCAGCCGGCCATCTCGAGCGAGGTGACATAGTTGCCGACCAGCGAGCGGGTGATCCGAATGCCGCGACGCTCGATCAGCTTGCGGGCGTTGTCATACATCAGATACAGCTCCATCGTCGGCGTGCCGCCGAATCCGTTGACCAGCAGCAGCGCCTCACCGCTGGCATCCGCACCGAAATCGCCGAGGATCGCCGCAACCATCTCATCGGCGATCTCCCGAGCGGGCATGAGCTTCACGCGCCTGCGGCCGGGCTCGCCGTGGATGCCGACGCCCATCTCCATCTCGTCCTCGGCAAGGCTGAAGGTCGGCGTGCCCGCAGCCGGCACCGTGCAGGAGGTCAGCGCGATCCCCATCGAGCGGGTGCGGGCGTTGACGCGCTCTCCGAGGGCCTGGCAGCTTGCGAGATCGGCGCCTGCCTCGGCCGCCGCGCCGACCACCTTCTCCACCACAAGGGTGCCGGCCACACCGCGCCGTCCGGTCGAGAAGCTGGACGCCTCGACCGCCACGTCGTCATTGGTGACGACGGTCGCGACCGTGCCGGACGCCATCTCCGCGGCCATCTCGAAGTTCATCACGTCGCCTTCGTAGTTCTTCACCACATAGAGCACGCCCGCCCCCTGATCGACCGCCTCGGCGGCCGCCAGCATCTGGTCGGGTGTCGGCGAGGTGAACACCTGCCCGGGACAGGCGGCATCCAGCATCCCATGGCCGACGAATCCGACATGCAACGGTTCGTGGCCCGAGCCGCCGCCGGAAACCAGCGCCACCTTGCCGGGCTTCAGCGCGCGCCGGCGCACGAACTTGTGATCCTCGCCGAGCACCACGATATCCGAATGCGCCGCGCAGAATCCGTCGAGACTTTCGCGCAACACCGTCTCGACGCCGTTGATCAGTTTCTTCATGGATGTGGCACTCCCTCAATCCGCATCGATCAGCCTGGCGAGCCGCGCGACGAAATCCTGGACGGCGCGGTCGAACTCGGCGTTGCGCCGTCCGCTGCCGAGATCGGGCACGTTGAGCGTCAGCGCACGGAGCTTCGGCCGGCTCGCCGCACCCGCGGCCCGGCGGGGATGGGCGGCGGCATAGGCAGAGAGAAACCGCGCCCGCTCGTCGGGCGAGAAATGGCACAGCTCGAGGATGACCTCGACATCCCCGGCGGGGATCGGCGTCGGATAGGCAGGATTGGTTATTTGGCTTATGAAGCTCGGATTCTTGCCGAGTGCCTCGGCAAGCCGCCGGCGGGTGCCCGAAGGGCGCCGGTCGATGATGTCGCGCAGCAGCGCCTTGTAGGCAGCAATCGGTTCACCCGGCTCGGCCGCGCGTGCGTCGGAATCGCTCATCAGCGGGCCGGCTCCCATCCGACGATCGCCTGTTTGACCGCACCGACCGCCGACGGCGCGACGGACAGGCAGCGCAATCCGGCCGCCAGCAACGCCGGGACGACGGCAGGATCGCCGCCGGCATCTCCGCACAGCGATATCGGAATGGCGCGCGCTTCGGCCGTCGCCACCGTCATCGCAATGAGCTTCAGCACCGCCGGAGCGGTCGGATCGGTCAGATCGCCAAGCCCGGGAGCGTCGCGGCTCGCGGCCATCACATACTGGATGAGGTCGTTGGACCCGATCGAAACGAAATCGGTATCGAAGTGTTCGAGCGCCAGCGCCGCCGCCGGCACCTCGACCATCATCCCCAGCGGCGGGACGCGATGGGGGATCTGCTCCCGCCCCAGCGCCGCTGCAGCCTCGGCGAGCAGCCCGCGCACGCGCTGCATCTCGCCGGGAATGGCCACCATCGGCACCATGATCCGGATGTCGCCGTCCGTAGCGGCGCGCAACAGCGCGCGCAGCTGCACGCGGAACACCTCGGGGTGCCTGAGCGACAGCCGCACGCCGCGCATGCCGAGGAAGCTGTTCGGCTCGTTGTCGACCGTGTAGCCCGGGATCGGCTTGTCGCCGCCGGCATCGAGCGTGCGCACGACCACCGGCCGCCCGGCGGCCCAGGCGAGAAGCCGACGATACGCGGCAAGCTGCGCGGCTTCGTCCGGCAGTCCTGCGCCCGCATGGAACATCAGCTCGGTGCGGGCGAGCCCGATGCCATCGCAGATCGCCGGATCGATGCCGTCGAGTTCGGCAGGATCGGCGACGTTGATCATCACCTGCACCCGCTCGCCGGAGGCTGTCAGCGCCGGCCGACGGGCAGCCGCGGCCACGGCGACACGGCGGCGCTCCAACGCGCCCCGGGCGTCCGCAAAGGCGGCCCGCTCGCCCGGATCGGGCCGCACCACCAGTCTGCCTGCCTCCCCGTCCAGCAGGGCAAGGTCGCCGTCCGTGGTGTCGACCGGCCCCAGACCGATGGCCATCGGCACGCCGCGCGCGCGCGCCAGCATTGCCACATGGCTGGTGGCGCTGCCGGCGGCAAGCGCGATGCCACGCCCGGTCCAGTCGGTCGACAGGAACCGCGACGGCGTGATGTCGTCGGCGACCAGGATCGCCGCCTCGGGCAGGACTGCGGAAACCTCTGCGTCCCCCCTCAGACGTGCCAGCACCCGGTCCCGCAGATCGGCAAGGTCGGCGGCGCGAGCGCGGAAGTATTCTTCCTCGGCGGTCTGGTAGTCGGCGATCAACGCATCGACGGCGTCGGTCCAGGCGACGTCGGCCGCCGCCCCGGCGGCGATCGCCGCGAAGGCCGGCTCGCTCAGCGTCTCGTCAGTGGCGAGCGCAAGCTGGAACTCGAGCATGTCCGCCGCCTCGCCGGTATGGGCGGCGATCAGCTCGCCGAGTGCCGTCATCGCCTCATCCAGTGCCGCCTCCAGCGCGGCACGCTCGGTTGCCGGATCGCCTGCGACGCGACGCGGCCCGGTTCGTGCCTGGTCGATGATGACCGGACCCAGCACGAGACCGGGCGAGGCGGGCCGTCCGACATGCACGACCTTGTCCGGCGATCGTGCGGCAGGTCTCATACCGCCTCGTCCGCGAAATCGGTTTCAACCAGGCGCACCAGCGCCGCCAACGCCCGGTCGGCATCCTCACCGGTGGCGCGGAAATGCAGCACGGTGTCCTTCGGCGCCTTCACCGCCATGACCTTGACGATGCTCTTGGCGTCGATCCAGGGCCCGTCCGGTGCGGGGGCGACCTCGATCTGCGAGGCGAAGCGCTTCGCAAGCTTGGTCAGCTTGACCGACGGCCGGGCATGCAGCCCGACCTCGTGAAACAGCAGGACCGAGGCGGTGCAGGGTGCGGTCATCTCGTCTCTCTGGCTTGTTACCGGGGGGCCAGTTCCTCGGCCGTCCGACGGACATCGTCAAGACTGCCTCCTCCCCAGGCTTCGGTCGCCGCCATGATCGCTCCCTCGACGAGCGGGGCATTGACCAGAACGGTCCTTTCCTGCCGCTCTTCGGGCAGCAGTTCGATCGCCATCTCGCTGTTGGTCTCGGCGCCGCCGAGATCCACGAGGATTGCCACGCCAGCCTCCGACCAGGCCGCGTCAATCGCGGCGATGATCTTCTCCACGCTGGTGCCAAGTCCCCCGTCCGGATTGCCGCCGCACCAGGCAAGCGGCACCTCGGTCCCGACCATCTGGCGCACCATGTCGGCGGTGCCCCGCGCCACGTCGGGCGAATGCGACACGATCACGATGCCGACGCGGGCGGGTGTCCCGGCGCTGGTCTTGGCAAGGCTCATGCGAAATCTCCGATTGCGTCACACACAGCCTCGACCAGAAGCTGGCTCGACCGGGCGCCGGGGTCCATGTGGCCGACCGACCGCTCGCCGAGGAACGACGCCCGCCCCCGGGTGGCGCGCATCGGCACCGTCGCCGCGGCCGCCTCGGCGGCGATCGCGCGGATCGTTGCCAGATCCTCGCCGCGGGCCACTGCGGCCTGCACGGGTGCCAGCACGTCGAGCATCGTCTTCTGGCCGGTCTCCGACTTGCCGCGGGCCTTCACCGCGTCGATCGCCGCCGCCAGCGCCGCGGCGACGTCGCCGCGTCCGGGCGCCGCCGGAAGGGTCTTGCCCAGTGTCATCAGCAGCGTGCCGTAGAGCGGCCCGGAAGCACCGCCGACCTTCATCACCAGCTCCATCCCCGCCGCCTTCAGCGCCTCCGGCAGCGGCTTCGCGGCGATGGCCGGCAGGTTCGCCGTTACCGCCTCGAAGCCGCGCTTCATGTTGACACCGTGATCGCCGTCACCGATCGCCTGGTCGAGCGCTGTCAGTTCCTCGGCATGGGCGATGATCGTGCGCGCCATGGCCCCGAACAATGTCTCGATGTCGTCGGCCCCGAGAGCGACGGCCATATGGCCCGGTAGGTCCGTCATCCGCGTGCTCCCCTGATCCGGCTGCCGTCCGCGCCGAAATACAACGCGCCCACAGCCTCCACCCCCACCGTGTCGCCGACCGCCAGATCAGTGTCGGGATCGGCGAGAACTGTCAGGCGCCGCCCTCCGATCTCGACGTGCAGATGATTCTGGTCGCCCAGATGCTCGATCCAGGCAACCGTGCCGCACGCCCCGCCGTTCGGCTTCGCGGTGATCCGCAGATGCTCGGTGCGTAGCCCGAGCGTGACCGCGCCGGCCGGCGCGCCGGCGTCCGGGATCAGGCCCGCGGGAACCAGGTTTATGGACGGCTGCCCGAGCCGGGTCGCGACATAGATGTCGTCGGGATCGGTGTAGATGGCGTGCGGACTGCCGATCTGGATCAGCCGCCCCTCGCGCATCACGCCAATCCGGTCGGCCATCGTCATCGCCTCGACCTGGTCGTGCGTGACATAGAGGATCGTCGCGCCGAGTTCCTTCTTGATGCGCTTGAGCTCCAGGCGCATTTCCGAGCGCAGCTTGGCATCGAGCGAGGACAACGGCTCGTCCATCAGGTAGACGCGCGGCTCGCGCACCAATGCCCGACCTATCGCGACACGCTGCATCTCGCCGCCGGACAGCCGGGTCGCCTTGTTGCCGAGCTTCGAGGAGATCCGCAGCATCGACGCCACCGCCTCGACACGGGCCCGGATCGCCGCCTCGCTCTGCCGCCGCGCCGGCGAGCGCAGCGGGAAGGCGAGGTTGTCGTAGACGGTCATGTGCGGGTAGAGCGAATACTGCTGGAAGACGAAGGTGACGTCGCGCGAGGCCGGGTCGGCCCGGGTCACATCCTCGCCGCCGATCAGGATGCGTCCCTGATCCGCCTGCTCGAGGCCCGCGACGAGGCGGAGCGTCGTCGTCTTCCCGGCTCCGGTTGGTCCGAGCAGGACGACGAATTCTCCGTCGGCCACCGTCAGGCTCAGGCCCTCGACGGCGGTCGTCGCGCCGAAGCGCTTCGAGACATCCTCGAGGCGAACCTCAGCCATGACCCGCGCCTTCGGTCAGATCGGTACGGATCGCACGGCCGGACGCCGCCACGAACAGCGACAGCCGCCGGGTCGAAAAGGCGAGTCCGACCGTCTCGCCGGCCTCCGCCCGCCGGTCGGCAGCGATCCGCGCCTTCACCTCGCCGTGCTCGGTCGCCACGGTGACGATCTGGGTGGTTCCCATGTAGTCGCTGTCGATCACCCGGCCACGCAGCGGCGAGGCGTCATCGAGGCGGATATGCTCCGGCCGAACACCGAGCACCAGGTCGGCATCGGCCAGGTCTTCGTGGACGGCTGGCACCGCGATGGCCGCGCCATTGATCCGCACCTCGCGGCTGCCCCGCGCGAGACTGCTGCGGAAGGTGAGAAAGTTCATCGGCGGCGAGCCTATGAAGTCGGCGACATACATGCTCGACGGCCGGTCGTAGATCTCCTGCGGCGTACCGTACTGCTCAATTACTCCGTGGTTCATCACCGCGATCCTGTCGGCCATCGCCATCGCCTCGAGCTGATCGTGCGTGACATAGACCGTCGTTGCCCCGGTCCGGTTGTGAAGCTGGCGCAGTTCATGGTACATCAGCTCGCGAAACTCGGCGTCCAGCGTGCCGAGCGGTTCGTCCATCAGGAACGCCTTCGGCCGGCGCACGATGGCGCGCCCCAGCGCGACGCGCTGCCGGTCGCCACCGGCAAGCCCCGAGACCGGCCGGTCGAGCAGATGATCGATCCGCAGCAGCCGCGCCGTCTCCTCGACGCGCGCCCGCACCTCGGCCCTCGGCACCCCCTGGCAGGACAGCGGGAAACCGATGTTCCTGCGCACATTCATGTGCGGGTAGAGCGCAAACAGCTGGAACACGAAGGCGATGTCGCGCTGGCTGGCCCTGAGGAAGGTGACGTCCTCGCCGCCGAGCAGGATGCGCCCCGCGGTCGGCAGTTCGAGCCCGGCGATCATCCGGAGCGTCGTGGTCTTGCCGCAGCCCGACGGACCGAGCATGACGAAGAACTCGCCGTCGGCAATGGTGAGCGTCGAGTCCCGGACGGCGACGAACTCACCGAACGCCTTGCGCAGGTTCTCGAGGCGGATCTCGGCCATGGCGCGTTCAGTCCGGAAAGTGGCTGACGATCACGAACAGCACCGTGCCTGTCAGGATCGTCACGAAGGAATAGGTATAAAGGACGATGGCGAATGGCTGCATCAGCATCACTACGCCGACGAAGATGATCAGCGTCGCCAAGGTCTCCCACGGCCCACGGCGGAACCGTCGGAAGCGCCTCAGAAGACTCTCCTTCGCAGGCGGCGCAGGACGTGTCTGAGGGCCGATCGCACTCATCCGCCGTTCCTCCGGTTCAAGCGCATCATACCGGTCGCAGCGTCAGCGCAGAGCCAGAATGACGGGAGGGGATTGGCGACCGCTGGTTTCATGGCGAACGGGCTCATTTCCTGACTGCCCCGAAGGTGATGCCGCGCAGGAGATGTTTCCTGAGCAGGATGGTGAACACGACGATCGGGATCAGGAACAGCGTCGCCCCCGCCGCCACCGCCGGCCAGTCGAGGCCGCCCTCGCCGATGATGGTCGGGATGAAGGGCGGCGCGGTCTGGGCCGTACCTGAGGTCAGCAGCAGCGCGAAGGCATATTCGTTCCAGGCGAAGATCAGGCAGAAGATCGCCGTCGCGGCGATGCCGGTCGCGGCCTGCGGAAGCACCACCTTCACGAAGGCCTGCAGCCGCGTGTAGCCGTCGATCAGCGCGGCCTCCTCGTACTCGCGCGGGATCTCGTCAATGAATCCCTTCAGCAGCCAGACGGCGAGCGACACGTTGACCGCCGTGTAGAGCAGGATCATGCCGAGATGCGTGTCGGACAGTCCGACCGCCCGATACATCAGGAAGATCGGGATGGCGACGGCGATCGGCGGCATCATCCGGGTCGAGAGGATGAAGAACATGAGGTCGTCCTTCAGCGGCACCCTGAAGCGCGAGAAGGCGTAGGCGGCGAGCGTGCCGAGAAAGACAGAGAGGAAGGTCGAGCCGAACCCGATGATCACCGAGTTCATGAACCGCTCGCCGAACTTCGACGGCCCGGCGATGACCATCTGCCGCGACCGCACCAGTTCATCCCACCACGTCTGCGGCGGCGGTAGCTGCTGCATGTACTCCGGCGTCTGACGCGTGCGCGTCGTGAACAGGTTGACATAGCCCTCGAGCGAGGGTTCGAACAGCAGCTTCGGCGGATAGGAGATCGAGTCCGGCGGCGTCTTGAAGCCGGTCATGAAGATCCACAGCATCGGCACGATGGTGATGATCGCGTAGATGACGACCACCGTGCCGGCAAGGATCCGCACCCAGCGCGAGGGCTCGACGACGGAATGGGCGGCGCTACTCATCGGTTCTTCACCGCGTTGAGGGCCTTGACGTAGATGTTGGCAGCGCCGAACACCGTGACGAACAGGATGATGGCGAAGGCCGAGGAATAGCCGGTCCGCCACTTCTCGAAGGCCTCGCGCTTCAGGTTGATCGAGGCGAGTTCGGTCACCGAGCCAGGGCCGCCCGACGTGAGTTCGACCACCAGATCGAACATCTTGAAGTTCTCGATGGCCCGGAACAGCACCGCCAGCATCAGGAACGGCAGCACCATCGGTACGGTGATCGACCAGAACTGCCGCCAGGGACTGGCGCGGTCGACCTCGGCGGCCTCGTAGAGATAGTCGGGGATCGACCTCAGGCCGGCGAGGCAGATCAGCATGATGTAGGGGGTCCACATCCAGGTGTCGACGATCACGATGGCCCAGGGGGCAAGGTTGACGTCGCCGATCATCTGGAAGGAGGAGGGCGGGATGCCGGTGAAGAATGACACCACGTAATTGAACAGGCCGATCTGTGGCTGATAGAGGAAGGTCCAGAAATTGCCGACAACTGCCGGCGACAGCATCATCGGCAGGAGGATCACGGTGGTCCAGAAGCCGTGGCCCCGGAACTGCCTGTTGATCAGCCAGGCGAGCGCGAAGCCGAGCACCGTCTGGATCGCCATCGTCCAGCACAGGAAGCGGGCAGTCACCTGCAGCGTATGCCAGACGTCGGGGTTCGACAGCACCCGCTGATAGTTCTGCAGACCGATGAACTCGGTTTCAAGCGTCGGCCGGTTGGCGCGATAGTTCGTGAAGGACAGCCAGATCGTCCAGATCAACGGGAAGATGTTGATCGCCAGCAGCAACAGGATCGTCGGTGTGATGAACAGCCAGGCGATGCCGCGGTCGGACAGGCCGCGCAGCCGACGGGCGACCGGAACCGGCGTCGCCCGCGCCGCGCGGGCCGCAATCCGGTCGAGTGCTGACGTCGTCTCTGCCATGGTGGCTACCTGCTGCTGATGGTCCTCGAGCCCTGGAAAGCCCGACCCCGACCAGCGCGGCCGGGGCCGGCAGGCGGGGAGGGTCAGAGCTTGCCTTCGTCCTCGAACACCTCGGTCCAGTCGCGGATCAGCGCATCGAGCGCCTCCTTTGCGGTGCCGACATCCGCGACCACATAGTCATGCAGCCGCTTCTGCATGGCCAGCAGCAGCTCGGCGTAGGCCGGCTCCTGCCAGAAGTCCATCACGTTATCCATTGCCAGCAGGAAATCCGAGGCAAACGGCTGGCTGTCCGGGAAGGACGGATCATTCAGTACTGCCAGGTGGCAGGAATAGCCGCCGAGCGACCACCACTTCTTCTGCACGTCCGGCTGGGCGAACCATTTGATGTATTCGAGCGCCTTATCCTGCTTGGAGGAATAGGACACGACCGAAATGCCCTGACCGCCCAGCGTCGAGGCCTCGACGAGCTGGCCGGGATTGACGAAGAACCCGATCTTGTCACCGCCAACCACCGGATCCTTGTACAGTCCGGGGAAGAAGGCGAACCAGTTCATCGCCATCGCCACCTGGCCCGACTTGAAGGCATCCAGGCTCTCCTGCATGTAGGAGTCGGTATAGCCTGGCGGTGTGCAGCACTTGTAGAGCTCCTTGTAGAACTCCAGCCCCGCCACCGCCTCGGGCGAGTTGACCGCCCCCTCCATGTCGTACTTGCCCGGCGTCTTCTCGTACTTGAAGCCGAACGGATAGAGTGCGCTGGTGGCGCCCATGGTAATGCCTTCCGAGCCGCGCTCGGTGAAGATCGACACCCCATAGACCGTCTTGCCGTCGATCTCGCGACCCTGGAAGAACTCCGCGACTTCCTTGAGTTCCGTCCAGGTCTTCGGCGGCGCGAGGTCGCGGCCGTGCTTCGCCTTGAACTCGGCCTGCAGCTCGGGCCTGGAGAACCAGTCCTTGCGGTAGAACCAGCCATTGGCGTCGCCCATCGCCGGCAGCGCGTAATAGTTTGGCTCGCCCTTCGGCCAGGTCGAATAGGCGTAGACGGTCGCCGGCGCGAAATCGTCCATCGAGATGCCGGCCTTCTCGAAGAAGTCGTTCAGCTTGACGTAGTGGCCGTTCTCGGCACCGCCGCCGATCCACTGGCTGTCGCCGATCATCAGGTCGCACAGCTTGCCGCCGGAATTCAGCTCGTTGAGCATCCGGTCAGCGAAGTTGGGCCACGGCACGAATTCGAACTTCATGCCGATACCGGTCTGCGCGGTGAAGTCCTTGGAGAGTTCCACGAGTGCGTTGGCGGGATCCCAGGCCGCCCAGCACAGCGTCAGCTCCTCGGCATCGGCCCTGCCGGGTACGAGTGCGCCGCCGGCGATGACCGCGAGGGCCGCGGCGCCGAGGGCGTGTCTGCGAAGGTACGTCATCTGCGAGTCCTCCCTTGCGAGTCCCGCGCCGGGCGGCCCGGGCGAGCCGGCGTCCGCAGCGCGTCACGAGCCGCCTGCCGCGGATCGTGTCCTGTCGCCGGCGCGATCCGGCGTGTTTAGTTTTCATGTTTAGTAGAACGAAGACACTAAACTTCGCAACAGAAACTTGTGCTGCACCGCAGTACAGACACGGCAGGGCCTGCTGCGCCGCGGAACAGCGCGCGCCGGATGCCAGATGCGATGTTCAGTGAAATCCGCTGCCTGACCGAGCAGGCTGCCTGTCCGCCGGCTGGCGACCGGTTCCCGGTGGCGGAGCGGTTGGCCTCCGTCAGATCGGTACCCACCGGCCCTTGGCGCGGCTCGACCTGAGGCAGGCCTCGATGAAGGCAACGCCGCGTGCGCCGTCCTCGATGCCTGGAAAGAGCACCGCCGGATCGACCGCCTTGCCGGCGCGGCGGGCGCGGATCGCCCGGGCGACCTCGGCGTAGATGTTGGCGAAGGCCTCTAGGAAGCCCTCGGGATGGCCAGCCGGAATCCGCGTGATGCGCTGCGCCGCCGCGCCCGCCCCGGCGCCGCCGCGGCTGATGAGCCGCTTCGGCTCGCCGTAGCGCGTGACCCACAGCCGGTTCGGGTCCTCCTGCGACCATTCGAGGCCGCCGCGTGCGCCGTACACCCTGAGCTTCAGTCCGTTCTCGTTGCCCGGCGCAACCTGGCTCGCCCACAGCATGCCCCGCGCACCGCCTGCGAAGCGCAGCATCACCTGGGCATTGTCGTCGACCCGGCGGCCCTCGACAAAGGCGGCAAGGTCGGCCGACAGCTCGACCGGTTCGAGCCCGGTGACGAATGTGGCAAGCTGGAAGGCATGGGTACCGATGTCGCCGATCGCGCCCGCGCCGCCCGACCGAGCGGGATCCATGCGCCATTCGGCCTGCTTCTGGCCCGACGCCTCGATCGGTTCGGTCAGCCAGTCCTGCAGGTATTCGACCTGCACCACCCGTATCGCGCCGATCTCGCCGGCGGCCACCATCTCGCGGGCCTGGCGCACCATCGGATATCCGGAATAATTGTATGTGCAAGCAAACAGCGCGCCGGAGACTTCCACCAGCTTGCGGAGCGCCCGCGCCTCGCGCGACGAGGCGACCATCGGCTTGTCGCAGATGACGTGGATGCCGGCCTTCAGAAACGCCTTGGCGACGGGAAAGTGCATGTGGTTCGGCGTGACGATCGTCACCGCCTCGATGCCGTCCTTCAGCCGCCGCTCCCGCCTGGCCATCACCCGGAAGTCGGCATAGGTGCGGGCCGGATCGAGACCGAGGGCGGCACCCGACGCCTTCGCCCGTTCCGGATCCGACGACAGCGCGCCGGCGATCAGCCGGTACTCCCCGTCGAGACGGGCCGCGTATCGGTGCACCGTCCCGATGAACGCCCCTTCCCCGCCGCCGACCATGCCGAGGCGGATGGGGGCTGTATTGTAGTCAATGGGCTGACCCATGTCCGTCATGCAAACATTAAGTCGTCAAGGTGTATCACGATATTGTCGTATATGATCGCGGACCCAGGATTCATTCGTATCCCCCACCCTCTATTCCTGCAGAGGAACGCTGCCGCGTCTTCGATGGAATCGAACTCTCGTGCGGTAGAGGCTCTATTGGATGACGGTGGAAAACATTTGTACACCTTGCCCGACAGCTTGTAGGCGGCTCTTTCAACACCATTGGTGATGGCCCTTATCTGCATCGACGCTACTCCATCCTACCCGATCCCCAGCATCCGCCGGTTGGCGGCTTCGTCCGCCCCCGACCCGGCGAAATCGTCGAACGCCTTGTCCGTCACCCGGATGATGTGGTCGCGGATGAACGGCGCGCCCTCCGCCGCCCCATCCTCGGGCGCCTTCAGGCAGCATTCCCATTCCAGCACAGCCCAGGAGTCGTAGTCGTGGGCGGCAAGTCGGGAGAAGATGCCGCTGAAGTCGATCTGACCATCGCCGGGCGAACGGAACCGGCCGGCGCGCCTGATCCAGGGCTGATAGCCCGAATGGACGCCCTGCCGGCCGTCCGGGTTGAACTCGGCGTCCTTGACGTGAAACGCCCCGATCCGATCGTGATAGATGTCGATGAAGGCGAGGTAGTCGAGCTGCATCAGCAGGAGATGCGACGGGTCGTAGTTGATGCGGCAGCGCGGATGATTGTCGACGGCCTCGAGGAACATCTCGAAGCTCGCCCCGTCGAAGAGGTCCTCGCCCGGGTGGATCTCGTAGCAGATGTCGACGCCCTGCGCGTCGAAGGCATCGAGGATCGGCCGCCAGCGCCGGGCGAGCTCGGCAAATCCCGTCTCGACGAGCCCCGCCGGCCGCTGCGGCCACGGATAGACATAGGGCCACAGCAGCGCGCCCGAAAACGTGACATGGGTATCGAGCCCGAGATTGCGGGAGGCTTTGGCGGCCATCAGCAGCTGCTCGATCGCCCACTGCGTGCGCGCCTGCGGATTGCCCCGCACATGCGGGGCGGCGAAGCCGTCGAACACCTCGTCGTAGGCCGGGTGGACCGCGACGAGCTGGCCCTGCAGATGGGTCGACAGTTCGGTGATGCGCACGCCCGCCTCGGCGCAGATGCCGGTGACCTCGTCGCAATAGGCATGCGATTCCGCCGCCTTGGTCAGATCGAACAGCCGCGCGTCCCATGTCGGGATCTGCACGCCCTCATAGCCGAGTTCCGCCGCCCAGCGGGTGATCGCGGCGAGCGAGTTGAACGGCGGCTTGTCGCCGGCGAACTGGGCGAGGAAAATCCCCGGCCCCTTCATGGTCTTCGCCATGCACGTCTCCCTGACGGTTCACGCGTCGAGAAGACCGCAAGCCGCAGGCAATGTCATCCCCGATATTCCGCGCCGCGCCGCGATGCGCTTATAGTCGCCGGCGGTCTTCGAAGGGAGGGGGAGCGGCATGACTCGACGTTCGCAATCGGCCAGACGTCCGGGAGTGACCGGACGCCCGGAGCACGGTCGATGATCCTCGCCGGACGCGTGGCGATCGTCACCGGCGCAGGCTCGGGGATCGGCCGCGCCGGGGCGATCGCGATGGCGCGCGAGGGTGCCCATGTGATCGCGGCCGACATCTCGGCTGCGCGCGCCGAGGAGACCGTCCGCCTGATCGTCGAGGCCGGCGGCAGCGCCGAGGCGGTCGAGACCGACGTCGCCGACGATGCCCAGCTGCGGCGACTGGTCGAAACGGCGCTCGCCGCGCGCGGGCGCATCGACATCCTGCATAGCCACGCCGGCATCCAGGTCGAGGGTACGCTCGAACAGGTCGATCCGGCCGGCATGGATGCCTCTTGGGCAATGAACGTGCGCTCCCACTTCATGCTGGCGCGACTGGTGATGCCACACATGCGCGCTCGGGGCCGCGGCTCGATCATCGTCACCTCGTCGAATTCCGGCGTGTTCTACGACAAGGAAATGATCGCCTACACCACCAGCAAGCACGCGGTGATCGCCATGGTGCGGCAGATCGCCATCGACTACGGGCGTTACAACGTCCGGGTGAACGCGCTCTGCCCCGGCTGGGTCGATACCCCGTTCAACGAGCCATTCATCCGCCAGATGGGCGGCCGCGCCGCGATCGAGGCCTATGTCCGTGAGAAGATCCCGCTCGGCCGCTGGGCACGGGCAGAGGAGGTCGCCGAGGCAATCCTGTTCCTTGCGTCCGACCGCTCCTCCTTCATGACCGGCCATGCGCTGGTGCTGGATGGCGGCGAATGCATCGCCTGAGGCCATGCCGAACAGCATGGCGATCGGCGGCGACCGGAGACGTGCGATGAACGAGGAACCGCCGAGTGCGAACCGCTGGCGCCGCTTCGACGACTGGGACAGGCGCCCGCTAAGGCTCGACAATTTCGCGCTCGAAGATCCCGACAACGGCTTCTGTGCGATGTCCGGCCCGCACGATCCGGCGCCGTCGGCGCTGGTCCGCAACGGCCGCATCGTCGCGATGGACGGTCGCGACGAGGCCGAATTCGACATGATCGACCTGTTCATCGCCCGCTACCACCTCGACCCGGCGATTGTGGAGGAGGCGATGGGGACGGATTCGCTCGAGATCGCCCGCCGGCTGGTCGATCTGACGACGCCGCGCGAGGAGCTGGTCCGGCTCGCGCACGGCATGACGCCTGCCAAGCTTGCCGAGGTGGTGGCGCATCTGAACGCGCTCGAGATCGCGTTCGCCTACGGCAAGATGCGGGCCCGGGCGACGCCCGGCAATCAGGCCCACGTCACCAACGCCAAGGATGATCCGCTGCAGCTCGCCGCCGATGCGGCGACCGCGGTCGCCTTCGGCTTCGACGAGATCGAGACCACGATGCGTGTCTCCCGCAATGCCTGGTCGAATGCGCTCGCCTGCTGCGTCGGGGCGGCCGTCGGGCGGCCGGGGGTCTTGTTCCAATGCTCGAGCGAGGAGGCAGAGGAGCTCAGGATTGGCATGGCCGGCTTCACCTCCTATGCCGAGACGGTCTCGGTCTACGGCACCGAGAAATCCTTCATCGACGGCGACGACACGCCGTGGTCGAAGGCGTTCCTGGCCGCCGCCTATGCCTCGCGCGGCATCAAGATGCGCTGCACCTCCGGCGCGGCAGCGGAATTGCTGATGGGCTTTCACGAGCGGAAATCGCTGCTCTATCTCGAGGCGCGCTGCCTGTGCATGCAGCGGGCAATGGGCGTGCAGGGCACCCAGAACGGCGGCATCGACGGTGCACCGCTCGCCGCCGCGATCCCCGGCGGTGTGCGCGAGCTGATGGCGGAGAACCTCATCGCGGTCTGGCTCGACCTCGAATGCGCCTCCGGCAATGACGCACGCTCGTCCGAGTCCGAGATAAGGGTTGGCGCCAAGATCCTGCCCTTCCTGATCGCCGGCTCCGATCTGATCTGTTCGGGTTTCGGCTCGATCCTGAAATACGACAATTCCTTCAACCCATCCTCATTCAACGGCGAGGAGATGGAGGACTATCTCGTCCTGCAGCGCGATTTCGAGGCCGACGGCGGCCTCACCCCGCAGGGCGAAGACCGCATCCTCGACCTGCGCACCCGCGCGGTCGACGCGATCTCGGCGGTGATCGCCGAACTCGGGCTCGGCGATCCCGACCCGGCGATGAAGCGGTCGGTGGTCTACGCATCCGGCTCCGACGAGACCCGCAGCTACTCGCCCGGCCAGGTTGCCGTGATCAGCGAGGCGATCCGCGAGCGTCACATCACCGTCCTCGACGTGATCCGCGCGCTGCACGTCCGGGGGTTTATCGAGGAAGCCGCAAACCTGCTGTTCATCGTCAAGCTCAGAGTATCCGGCGACTATCTTCAGACCGGGGCGCTGGTGCGTGGCGGCCGCGTCATCTCGGCAATCAACGATCCCAACCGCTACGAAGGACCCGGGTCCGGTTACCGGCTCACTGCCGAGCGCCGCCGCGAGATCGCTGCAATTCGCGGCCAGCTCGACCGCCGCGAGGTGCTGCGCGCCGAGGCCGCCTTCGAGGCTGCAGAGGCTGCGGTGATCCGCTACCGCACGATGGGACCGGCATCCGCCGGCAGCGATCCGCGCGAGATCGTCGTCGGCATCAGCCCGGCCTTCGGGACGCGGCTGTTCCGGACGCTGGCCGGCCACTCTCTCGCCCGCGTGCTCGCCGAGATCATCGCCGGCATCGAGTCCGGGGGAGGGACGGCCCGTATCGTCCGACTGCGCCACACCGCCGACACCTCGTTTCTCGGCCTCAGCGCCGCCCGCCTCGCCGGCTCCGGCATCGGCATAGGTCTGCAGGCCAAGGGTACGGCGGTCATCCACAAGCGCGACCGGCTTCCGCACAACAATCTCGAGCTGTTCTCCAACGCGCCCATCACCACGCTCGCCCATTATCGCGGTTTGGGCGAGAATGCAGCCGCCTATGCGCGGGGCGAGTCCCCGGAGCCGGTGGTGGTACCACAGCGCGGTGAGGCTCTCGGCGCCCGTTACCACGGCCGCGTCGCGCTGATCTACGCCATTGAGACCTCGCTCACTACCGACGGCGCGACGCCTGAGGAAATCGTGCTGGATTTTCTGGGGACCGCCGAATGACCAAGCTCGGGACGGACGACTATCCCCTGGCCGAGCGCCGACCGGAGATCGTGACCGGCAGGCGCGGCAAACCGCTCGATGCGCTGACCATCGAGGCGGTGCTGTCCGGCGAGGTGACGATGGAGGATCTGCGCATCACCCCGCAGGCGCTGCGCCAGCAGGCCGAGATCGCCCGAGCCGCCGGCCGCCCGACGCTGGCCGCCAACTTCGAGCGCGCCGCCGAACTCGCCGACATCCCCCAGGAGGTGGTGATGCGCATCTACGAGCTGCTGCGCCCCGGGCGGGCCCGCTCGAGAGCCGAGCTGGAGGCGGCGGCGGCGATGCTGCGCCGCGACCATGCCGCCCCCCTGATCGCCGCTTTCGTCGAGGAAGCCGCGGACGTTTACGAGCGCCGCGGCCTGTTCGCCGCGCGCTACTAGCCCACGGACGCAGGACATGAGCTGGAAGACCGCCTACCGTTCGATCTACTACCAGGACGCGCCTGAGCCGGAGGATCCGCAGCTTGCCTTCGCGGAAACGGCGCTGCTCGTCATCGACATCCAGAACACCTATCTCGACCGGCCCGATCCTGCCGGACTGTCCGACGCGGAGCGGGCGCGTTACGACGCCTGGACCCCGTTTCATGAGCGGATGCGCGACATGGTCGTGCCGCGGACCCGCGACCTTCTGGAGCGGTTCCGGAAGCACGGCATCGAATGCGTCTTCGCCCGCATCGCCACCCACACCCGCGACGGTCGTGAACGCTCGCTCAGCCAGAAGATGCCGGGCTGGAACAACCTGCTCCTGCCCAAGGATGACTGGCCGTCACAGCTCGTCGATCCGCTTCAGCCCACCGGTGACGAAATCTGCGTGATAAAGACCACCGATTCGGCGCTGACCGGCACCAATTTGCGCCTGATGCTCAACAACATGGGCATCCGGAATGTGGTCTGCTGTGGCATATTCACGGACCAGTGCGTCTCCTCGACGGTGCGCAGCCTCGCCGACGAGAGCTTCAACGTGATCGTCGTCGAGGACTGCTGTGCCGCCGGGTCCGACGAACTGCACCACAAGGAGCTCGAGATCATCAACATGATCTACTGCCATGTGATGTCCTCGGCCGAACTCAAGGCGATCATGGGGATCGACTAGGTGCGGGCTGTCAAGTCCGGCTCGCCTCCGGTCAAGCGTGCGGGCTGAGCATCGCCGAAGATCGGGGATCGCCGAGAGCGTTACGCGGTCCGGGACCTTCAGCCTGCGGTGGGGACGTCGAATGGTGCGGGCTGGTCGGTCGCGGACGTCACACGGGCTCACCAAGGGAGAAGAAGCATGTTCGACAGGCTGTCCAGACGGAACTTCCTCCAGCAGACCGGGATCTGGGCCGCAGCGGCCGCAGCCGGTTCACTGCCGCGGCTGGCCCATGCCGCGCGCGAGAAGGAACTGAACATCTTCTGCTGGGAAGGCTACAACTCCGACGAGGTTCTCGATCCCTTCCGCCGTGAATTCGATGCCACCGTCCGCGCTGAAGGCCTGATCTCCGATCCCGATGCGATCAACCGGCTGCGTGCCGGAGAGGACAATGTCTGGGACCTGCTCAACGTCAACAATCCCTGGGCGCGAGAGATTCTCTATCCCGAAAAGCTGATCAAGCCGATCCCGCGCGACCGCTTCGAGCCCTATTTCGAGAAGATGCTGCCGCAGTTCCATCCGCCCTATCACTGGGCCATGGACGATGGCGGCACCGAACTGCTCGGCATGGTTCAGCGGTTCGGGCCGTTCTCTTTCGTCGTCAACACCGACAAGATCAGTCGCGAGATGGCCGAGGACCAGGGTTTCAAGCTGTTCCTGGATCCCGCGATGAAGGACCGCTACGGCGTCCTGACCTACGACAACTGGAACATCTACCACATGTGCATCACGGCGGACATCGATCCGTTCGTGAAGCACACGCCCGAACAGATCGCCGCCGTCGGCGAGACGGCCCGGCAGATCTTCAATGGCGCGAAGCTGCTCACCGATGATCTGGCGCAGATGAACCTTGCCCTGATCAACGGCGAGATAGACGCCTACTTCACCGGCGGCACCTACACGGCCTCGCCGGCGCGCTTCGACGGCGCCACCAATGTGCGCGGCATCACGCCGAAGTCGGGTCCGATCAATGGCAAGGGCGGCATCGTCTGGATCGAGGTGACCTCGGTGGTCAACAATCCGCAGGTCTCGCCGCTTGCCGAGGAATTCCTGTCCTACATCAACCGCCCCGAGGTCTCGAAGGCGGTGGCTTTCGCGGAGGGCACCTACAATCCCGTCACCCAGATGGGCAATCCCGAGGTGATGGCGTTGTTCGACGAGGACGAACTCGATGCGATCCAGTGGGATACGCTCGAGGAGGAGATGGAGCGCTCGGTCGACTACGACATCAATCCGGACTACGCGGAGATGTACAGCCTCTACGCCGCGGCCAAGCGGGCCCGCGAGGGCTGATCGGCAGCGCGGCGGCGAGGTCAGCGACGGAGCGTCCATGAGCGAGACTTCCTCCCCCTTCCTGGAGCTGGTCGGGGTCACCAAGCGGTTCGGTCCGTTCACTGCCGTCCGCGATGTGACCCTGTCGATCCGGGAAGGGGAGTTCTTCACGCTGGTCGGGCCGTCCGGGTCCGGCAAGACGACGATGATCCGCATGCTGGTCGGGATGGAACGCCCGACCAGCGGGGAGATCCGTCTGCAGGGTCGGGTGATGAACGACGTGCCGGCGAACCGCCGGCCAACCTGCATGGTGTTCCAGTCGCTGGCGCTGTTTCCGCACAAGTCCGTCGGCGAGAACATCGAATTCTCCCTCAAGATCGCCGGGGTCGATGCGCCGACCCGCCGGCGCCGTGCGGAGCAGCTTCTCGAACTCCTGCGACTGCCGCTTTCCTACTATGACAAGGGCGTCAACCAGTGCTCGGGCGGCGAGCGCCAGCGCATTGCGCTTGCCCGCGCGCTCGCCTTCGATCCGCAGATCCTGTTCTTCGACGAGCCCCTGTCCGCGCTCGACTTCCGGTTGCGCAAGACGCTCGAGAAGGAGCTGAAGGATCTTCACCGCGAGACCGGCAAGACCTTCGTCTACATCACCCATTCGCTGGAGGAGGCGATGGTGATGTCGGACCGCATCGGCATCATGAAGGATGGCCGCATCGTCCAGGTCGGCACGCCGCACGAGATCTACAACCGGCCGATCAACCGCTTCGTCGCCCAGTTCATGGGCGAGGTCAACATCGTCGAGGTCGTCTCGGACGGCAATGGCGGCGTCCGCGACGTTGTCGATGGCACCGCCTACAAGGTCGCGTCGATTCCGGAGGGGTTCGGCAAGGGCCATCTCGTGATCCGCCCGGAAGTGATGAAGATCGGCAGGAGTGCCATCGCGCTCCCCAACCGCATCACCGGCGTGCTGTTCAACGACTATGCGCTCGGCTCGCGCATCCAGTACCAGGTCCGCGCCGGGTCGGCGGAGACGCACTGGCTGGTCGAGCGCCTCCAGGACGAGCGCTACGAGGGCAAGGTCAATGACGAGGTCGTGATCGGCTGGCGCCCCGAGGACAGCATCCTTCTGAGCGAGTAGACGATGGCCGCAGAACGCTCAGGCGACCATGTGAGCTGGTACCGCCAGGCCGGCATGCTCTGCGCGATGCCGGTCACGATCTTCTTCATCGTCGGCTTCGTCGGGCCGCTGCTGATGGTGCTCGCCTATTCCTTCATGCCGCCGCGCTCCTTCTCGCTGTTCCAGGCGCCGACGCTGGCCAACTACAAGGCGATCATCGCCGACAGCTACTACATCTCCTTCCTCTGGTCGTTCGGGCTGGCCTGCGTCACCGTCATCCTGCTGTTCGCGATCTGCTATCCGATCGCCTATGGCATGACCAAGCTGTTCGGCCGCTGGGCCAACCTGATCACCGCGCTGATCGCCGTCCCGCTGCTGATCTCGGAGAACATCCGCCTGTTCGGTTGGGTGCTCGTGCTCGTCAAGCAGGGCGTGATCGACGGCGGGTTGCAGGCCCTGTTCGGAGTCGAACTGTCCGGCATGCTCTACACCGTGCCGGCGATCCTGCTCGGCCTCGTCTACGTCTACCTGCCGTTTATGCTGTTTCCGCTCGTCATCGGCCTGTCGATGGTTCCCGACAGCCTCAAGGAGGCAGCCTTCGATCTGGGCGCCAACCGCTGGCAAGTGTTCCGCGAGGTCGAGCTGCCGCTTGCGATGCCCGGCATACTGATCGGCGGGATCCTCACCTTCGTGCTGGCGCTGGGCTCGCTGGCCGAGGCCAAGATCCTCGGCGGCAAGGCGATCATCATGATCGTTGACGACATCGAGAACGCCTTCACCTTCGGACAGAACTGGCCCCGCGGCTCGGCCCTGTCGGTTCTGTTGATCGTCCTGTCGGGCCTGATCGTGCTGTTCCTGTTCCGGCGGATCGATCTCGACCGCATCATCGGCCGCAGGTGAGACCATGGCCCAGGAACTGTCCCGGTCGCAGCGACTGACCCGCACCCTGATCGTGCTGTGGACCGTCGCCGTTCTCGCCTTCCTTTATTTGCCGATGGCAGCCGTCGTCCTCGCGTCGTTCGCCAGGCAGCGCTACTTCCGTTTTCCCGTGAGCGACTGGACGACGGAATGGTACGTGCGGACCCTCGACTCCCTGTCAATCCGCGATCTGTTGTGGACATCGCTGACCGTGGCGGCGCTGGTCACCGTCTTCTCGGTGGTGCTGGCCTTCTTCAGCGCGCTCGCCTTCGCCCGCTACGACTGGCACGGCCGCAAGCTGTTCCAGCGTCTCGTGCTGCTGCCGGTGTTCTTCCCGCAGGCGGTGCTGGGGCTGGCGCTGCTCCTGTGGTTCTCGGCGCTCGGCATCACGCCGACCTGGAAGACGGCAGTGTTCGCTCACATGGTATGGATCGTGCCGATCGTCGTGCTGATCATGTCGATACAGGTCTACAGCTTCGATCCATCGCTCGAGGAAGCTGCCTTCGATCTCGGCGCCAGCCGCTGGCAGGTGCTGCGCGAGGTGACGCTGCCGATCCTGGCACCGGGGATCGTGTCAGGCGCCATCTTCGCCTTTCTGCTGTCGTGGGGGAATTTCCCGCTGTCGCTGTTCACCACGGGCGCGGATTCGACCGTCCCCGAATGGCTCTATGCCAAGATGGTGTCCGGCTACACGCCGCAAGTGCCTGCGCTCGGGTCGCTGACCATGTCGGGCGCCGCGGTGCTGTTGATCCTGGCCTATCTGTCCTGGCTGACGCTCACCGCACGGCGCCGCCGCCTGCGCACCTGACCGGCCGCGTCCCGCAACCCACAGTCAATCAAGGAGGAACCCCATGCTGACATCCATCGCCGGGAAATCGGTTATCGTCACCGGTGCCAGCAAGGGCATCGGTCGGGGGATCGCCAGGGTCTTCGCCAACCAGGGCGCCAAGGTGCTGGTGGTGGCGCGCGACGGCGCGGCAGCGGGCAAGGTCGCCGCCGAGATCGGCAACGGCGCCAAGGGCTTCTCGGCCGACGTCGCCGACTGGGACAGTGCGCAAGCAATGGCGAAGGCCGCCGCCGATGCCTTCGGCGGCATCGACATCCTCTGCGCCAATGCCGGCATCTATCCGCAGACCAGGCTCGAGGAGATGGACCCGTCCGAGTGGGACCAGGTGATGGCGACCAACCTGAAGGGCAACTTCCTGAGCGTGAAGGCCTGCCTGCCTTGGCTCAAGCAGTCGGGTGAGGGCCGCGTCATCCTCACCTCGTCGATCACCGGGCCGGTGACCGGATTCCCCGGCTGGTCGCACTACGGCGCTTCCAAGTCCGGTCAGCTCGGCTTCATGCGCACCGCCTGCATCGAGCTCGCCAAGTACGGTATCACGGTCAATGCCGTGCTCCCCGGCAACATCATCACCGAGGGGCTGGAGGGCCTCGGCGAGGACTACCTGAAGACAATGGCCGCCTCGATCCCGCTCAAGAAGCTCGGTCGTGTCGAGGACATCGGCCATGCGGCGCTGTTCCTCGCCTCGCGCGAGGCCGGCTACATCACCGGTCAGACCATCATCGTCGACGGCGGCCAGATCCTCCCCGAATCGCTGGAGGCGATCGAACAGGCCTGACGGTTGCCCGCCTTGACGTCATCCCGGACGGTCGCAAGGCCGGCCTCCTCCCCCGCCGGCAAGCAGCATCCTTGCCGCGCCATCCCCGACGGCGGTGCCGTTCCGCGACCGGCAGAGCAGGATTCTGGACCGGAGGCGTGCCCCGATCCCGGTCTTGTGACCGGATCAGGGAGGACAGGCGATTCGGCAGGGCGCCCGCTACCTGGCGTGCAGCCGTTCGCGGACCCGGCGCGGCGAAACGCCGGTCCAGCGGCGCATCGCGCGGGAGAACGCCGAAAGTTCGGAATAGCCGAGCAGCAGCGCGATCTCGGTCAGCGGCAGGTGGCGCTGGCCAAGATAGGCCATCGCCAGATCCCGCCGTGTCGCCTCGACAAGTTCCTTGAACTGGATGCCCTGCGCCGCCAGAGCCCGCTGGATCGAGGATGTCGACACCCGCAGGTCAGCGGCGATGGCCTCGATGGTCGGATAGCCTCGCGGCAGCCGGCTGCGCACGGCATTGCGCACCGAATCGAGAAGATCGAGCGGACGATCCCCGACCTGCGACAGTTCGATCAGGCATGAACGCATGATCGTCATCAGCGTGAGATCGCAGCCCGGCATCGGCCGCGACAGGATGTCGGGCCGGAACACGAGGGCATTGGTCGGCTGGGCAAAGAAGACCGGCGCACCGAAGGCCCGTTCGTGCTCGTCGGAATCGATCGGCTCGGGGTGCTCGAAATGCACCTCCTCCGGCGCCCAGCCCGGCCCGCAGCACTCGCGCACCACGTTGAGGAACATGCCGAGCGACAGTTCCGCATCCTGGCGTCGCGACAGGATGCCGGGGGCCTCGATCTGGTACTCAAGCCGCACCAGTCCGTCGTGCCCCTCGATCAGACGCATCGTCGAGGAATCCTGGTGATACCTGAACAGCCCCACCAGGTTCTCGAGGCCGGCGCCGAGGGTCGGTGCGGAGATCGCCGCATAGCCCCACAGACCGAGATCGCGCGGCTTGAACTGGTTGCCGAACCACAGACCGAAATTGTCGTGGCGGGTGCGCCGCGAGGCTTCCTCGAACAGCGTGCAGAAATCGGCGAGCCGTAGCTTCAGCGTCGTCGCACCGGCCAGTTCCGGCGCAATCCCGGCATTGCCGAAGATCTGATCGACATCGCCGCCGCACCTCTCGATGAATTCGACGATGCCCGTCGCCGCCGCGGCGATGATGCGGGGCTGCGCGCTGTCCGCGCGGACCGGGGAGACAGCTGTGATGGCATCGCGGAGGCCCATCGACTCCCTTCGCCTCACAAACGGGCATCTGGCTCCAGTGCCTGAAATCTCAGCATTGCATAGGCGCGACCCGCGGATCAAGCTCTCGACACACCCGGCGCGCCGCTGCCGGCGACGATCACCTGCACATCCGCCCTGGCCAGCGCCGCCGCCAGAGCCCCCCGCGGCGTCTGATCGGTGACGAGCGTCGTCAGCCGGCTCCAGGGTCCATAGACCGTGAGCGACGGCCGCTCGAACTTGGAGTGGTCGGCCAGCACGCAGGTCGCCGCCGCGCGCCGCATCATCGCCCCGTAGACGGCCGCCGGCGCGATCCCGGCATCGTTCGGCCCCTCCTCGGTCAAACCGGAGGCGCCCAGGAAGGCGCGATTGGCCCGGAACCGGTTCAGTGCGTCGAGGGTATCGGCGCCGTGGATCAGCCCCTCCCGGCCATCATACAGACCCGGCAGCATCAGAACCTTGATCAGCGGATTGGCCGACAGCGTCATCGCGATGCTGAAGGCATGGGTGATGACGGTCAACGGCAGCGGCTCGGTGGCGAGCCTGCGGGCGAAATGCAGGGTTGTCGCCCCTCCGCCGATCATCAGGATATCGTTGCGCCCGACCAGCGCCACCGCGGCCTCGGCGATGCGCTCCCGTTCCTCGACCATCAGCGCCTGGCGCTCGGCCAGCGCGGGCTCGTAGGTGATGGGGCTGACCGCACCGCCATAGGTGCGGCTGATGAGCCCCTTCTGATCGAGTTCGGCGAGATCGCGCCGGATCGTCTCGCGCGACACCCCCAGGCGTTCGGCAAGGTCGCTGACCCGCATCGCCGGCGCGGCCCGCAGCTCCGCGACGATCCTGTCATGTCGCTCCGCCTTCGACACCCTGCCACCTCCCCGAGCCTTCCCGATCCGCACCGTCCGGCACGAATCCGTTCCACGAAGCCCCGGCCCGCCACCGCTATGGCTCCGTCATGGTGCGGTCATCATCTGCCGCGACAACAAACTTGGCAAGCCGGTCAGCACGGATTGCCATTCGACACACGCACCGCCTCATTGCAGCTCAACTAGACACAGCGGACGCCCGCTTTACAACATATTTGTGTGGTGATACGGTCAATCTTGTTGGACATTCGGTCGAGGATTGCTCATGTTCGACTACGGCCTGTTCCGGTTCGCCTCCAAGGAGGATCTGATCGAGAAGTCGATCCGCTACTGGAACCCCGACAAGACCCGGTTCTGGCAGGGCGTCGGCGTCGATCTGGTGATCGACCGACGCGAGGGCTACTGCCTCTATGACATGAGCGGCCGTCGCCTGATCGACCTGCACCTCAACGGCGGAACCTACAATTTCGGCCACCGCCATCCGGAGCTTGTCGAGACGCTGAAGAGCGCGCTCGACTATTTCGACATGGGCAACCACTGGTTCCCATCCGTCGCCCGCGCTGCCCTGTCCGAGAAGCTGATCGCCGGCGCGCCGGGGCTCAGCTTCGCCGTGTTCGGGGCCGGTGGCGCCGAGGCGGTCGAGATCGCCCTGAAGAGTGCCCGCTATGCCACCAAGCGGCGCAAGATCGTTTCGATCATCAAGGCGTATCATGGTCATTCTGGCCTGTCGGTTGCCACAGGAGATGACCGATTCTCCAAGATCTTCCTCGCCGACAATCCCGACGAGTTCATCCGCGTCCCGTTCAACGACGTCGATGCGCTGGCGCGGGCGCTGGCCGGCAACGACGTTGCAGCGCTGATCATGGAAACCATCCCTGCGACATACGGCTTCCCGATGCCGAAGGACGGCTATCTGGCCGCCTGCCGCGACCTGTGCACCCGGCATGGGACGATCTACATCGCCGACGAGGTGCAAACAGGCCTCCGGCGTACCGGCGAGCTTTGGGGTTGGCAGACCTACGGGATCCAGCCCGACATCTTCGTCACGGCCAAGGGGCTTGGTGGTGGCCTCTATCCGATCTCGGCGGCGGTGGTGAATGAACGGGCCGGCGGCTGGCTCAACGAGGACGGCGCCGCGCACATCTCGACGTCCGGAGGCGCCGAGCTCGGCTGCATCCTTGCCCACAAGGTGCTCGAGATGCTGGAGCGGCCCGAGGTCATCGCCAACGTCAAGGCGGTCACCGAATTCTTTCGCGACGGCATGGCCCGGATGATGCGCCGGCACGGCGACATCTTCGTCGGCGTGCGCCAGAAGGGGGTCGTCCTCGGCCTTGAGTTCGACCATCCCGAAGGTGCGGTGTTCGTCTCCCGCGCGCTCTACGAACACGGCATCTGGGCGATCTTTTCCTCGCTCGACAAGCGCGTTCTGCAGTTCAAGCCCGGCGTGCTGCTGTCGCAGGAAATGTGCCAGGAGATCCTCGACCGCTTCGACGCGGCGATGCCGCGAGCGCGCGAACTGATGCATTCGGCCAGGAAGGCAGCCTGAGGACCCACCGATGAGCGTCACGGAAGATCGCCCCCGCATGCAGGTGCCCGACGCCGCGCTGGAGCGCGGCCGGCTGATGCTCGAGCGCGCCCGCTGGGCCGCCGCCAAGCTTGCGAAGATGGATCGTCCGGCGGTGATGACGGCGGTCGATGCCGCCGCTGCGGCCGGGCATGCCCGCGCCCGCGAGTTTGCCGAGCGCGCCGTCGCCGAGACCGGCTACGGCGTCGTTGCCCACAAGGTTCTCAAGAACGAAGCCTGCTCTAAGGGTATCGTCGATCTCTACCGGAGCGAGGATTTCGTCTCCCCCCGCATCGATCCGGCCCGCAAGATGGTCGAGCTGCCGCGCCCGGCCGGTGTCATCTTCGCGCTGGTCCCGGTCACCAATCCGGTCGCGACGGTGTTCTTCAAGTGCCTGCTCGCGCTGATGACGCGCAACGCGATCATCATCAGCCCGCATCCGGCCGCCAGACGGGTCTGCGCGGAGGCCGCGAAGGCGCTTGCCGCCGCAGCAACCGCGGCCGGTGCACCCGACGGGGCGATCCAGGTGATCGAGGAACCGACGATCCCGTTGATCGAGAGCCTGATGTCGGACGACCGCGTCGACCTGATCGTCGCCACCGGAGGTCCTGCCGTCGTCAAGGCGGCCTATCGCTCCGGCAACCCGGCTCTGGGCGTCGGCCCGGGCAATGCGCCGGTGCTGGTCGACGATACGGCTGACGTCGCGGCCGCAGCGCGGCGGATCGTCGAGTCGAAGTCCTTCGACAACTCGATCCTCTGCACCAATGAGTCCACCGTTCTGGCCTACGAGGCCGTTGCCGACCGTCTTCTCGCCGAATTCAGGAAGGCCGGCGCCCATGTCTGCACGACCGAGGAATCGGCGAGGCTGCGGTCCCTGCTGTTTCACGAGGACGGCTTCAACGTCGACGTGATCGGCAAGGATGCCGCCTGGATCGCCGAGAAGGCCGGTTTCCGCGCACCAGGCGCGCGTATCCTGGTCACACCGGTCGCGCTCGTTCAGCCGGAGGAGAAGCTCGTCCGCGAGAAGCTCTGCCCGGTGCTCGCCTTCGCTCGCGTCGGCGGCCTCGATCAGGCGATCGCGGCTGCCCGCTCGATGATGCGACGCGCCGGACGTGGCCATTCCGCAGTCGTCCACTCGACCAATGAGACAACGATCCTCGCCTTCGCAGCCGCCGTTCCGGCGCTCCGCGTGGTGGTCAATGTCGGCTGCTCGCTCGGCGCGGCAGGCTTCGACACCCATCTCGGCCCGTCGATGACCATCGGCACCGGCTTCGTCGGCGGCTCTTCGATCGGCGACAACCTGACCCCGCAGCATTTCGTGCAGTTCGCGCGGATCGCCTACAACAGATCCGAAGCGGTGCCGTTCGGCCGCTTCGAGGGGCTCGATCCACTGCGGCTCGACGATCTCCCGCCCGCTGCCCCGCATCCGGCCGTCCCGCAGCTTGCCGCGATCGCCGGTGGCCAGATCCCGGCCGACGCGCTGCGCGCCGAACTGCGCCGGCTGATCCTCGAAGAGCTCAACGCGGTGCTGGCCGCGTAGGAGGCTGACACACCATGGCCACGCTGCGCTCTTCCATCTTCATCGACCAGCTGCAGCCGCAGACCATGTGCTATCTCGGCACCTGGATCCGCGGCTCGCTGCCGCGCACCAATATGGCCGCGCAGATCATAGAGGTCGCGCCGGGCCTCGACATCGAGCCTCTGACCGATACGGCCCTGAAGGAGGCCGAGGTACGTGGCGGCATTCTCGTTGTTGAGCGGCAGTTCGGGTACCTCGAGTTTCATTCCCGCTCGACCGCCGCCGTCAAGGCTGCCGCACAGGCGGTGCTGCGGGCGCTCGGGCTGAGCGAAACTGATGCGATCCGCCCGAAGATCCTGGCCTCCAAGATCGTCACCCGCATCGACCCGATGCATGCCTTCCTCATCAACCGCAACAAGGGCGGCTCGATGATCCTCGGTGGCGAGACGCTGTTCGTTCTGGAGACCGAGCCGGCCGCCTATGCCATCCTCGCTGCGAACGAGGCCGAGAAAGCCGCCAACATCAAGATCGTCGACTACCGGATGATCGGCGCGACCGGGCGGGTCTACCTGTCCGGGTCCGAGGCCGAAGTCCGGGCTGCCGCGACCGCCGCAGAGACCGCGCTGGAGCTGGTGGCATGAAGGAGAGCGAGCTGCGCGCCATGATCCGCGAGGTGCTGGGCGAGCTGCTCAAGGCGCGTCGCCCCCTGCAAGCTGCGATCGCACCCGTCGTCGAACCGGTGCAGATCGCCAGCGACGCCGATCTCGCCGCCTTCGTTGCCCGGCTGATCGGCCGCCTCGATGATCCGGCGAGCGGCGCCGCCTTGCGCGCCGGTCATCATCGTTTCACGCTCGCCAGACCTGTCCCGGCCGCCGGTCCCGTCAGCGCCGATGCACCCGTCGCGGCAGGCAGCGCCAACATGGTGCTGGCCGGGACTGTGACCGAGGCGCGGATCGCGAAGCTCGAGCCGGGAACGCGTGTAATGCTCGCGCCCGGCGCCGTCATGACCCCGCTGGCGCGCGACAAGGCCCGCGCCAGGGGTGTCGTCATCGAGAGGAGACGCTGATGCTGCGCGCAACCGTCACCGGCCGCATCTGGTCGACAAAGCGGCTCAAGGAAGTCCCCGCCGGATCGATTCTCGAGGTGGTCGTCGACGGAAGTTCGACCCGTCTTCTCGCCTTCGATCCGCTCGGCTGCGGCGAGGGTGAGAGCGTCATCGTCGCGACCGGATCGGTCGCCGCCGCCTGGTTTCCGGGCGAGGCGCCGCCGATCGACGCGCTGATCATCGGATCGATCGACGAAGCCGCCTCCGCCCGCACGGGCAAGTGATACCGTCTCACGGACACAAGGGAGAAACCATCATGTCCAGCAATGCCATCGGAATGATCGAGACCAAGGGCTACGTGGCCGCGCTGGCCGCCGCCGACGCCATGGTGAAGGCTGCCAACGTCTCCATCATCGGCCGCGAGGAAGTCGGCGACGGTCTTGTCGCCGTAATCATCAACGGCGATGTCGGCGCGGTGAAGGCGGCGACCGAAGCCGGTGCGGAAGTCGCGGGCCAGGTCGGCACGCTTGTGTCCGTCCACGTCATTCCGCGCCCGCACGCCGACGTCTCCAAGCACTTCACCGCCGGCGGCGGCGCGAAGTAGCGGACGGATCATGGCCCGGACCGCGCAGAAGGCGGCCGCTGCGACCAGCTCGCCGGCAGCGAAGGGCGAATTGCGGGTCTATCTGATGGTCGAGGACCTTCAGCCGCAGTTCGCCGCCTACATGGGCTCGCCGACGCGTGCCCGCGGCTATCCGCCGCTGGCAGGCCAGCACGCTCTCATCATCGAGGTCGCGCCCGGCCTGATGATCGAGCGGGTGACTGATATCGCCCTGAAATCCGATCCGGACCTCGAACCGGGCATCCTGTTCGTCGAGCGTCAGTTCGGCATCCTGGAGATCCACGGCGACGACAGGTCGGCGCTCGAACGGGCCGGCCGCGCGGTGCTGAAGGGGATCGGCCTCACCGAGGGCGACCAGCTGCGCCCGCGGATCCTGTACAGCGACGTGATCGAGGACATCGCCGACCAGCATGCGGTGATCATCAACCGTACGCGTCAGGCGTCGATGGTGATGCCCGGCGAGACCCTGCTGATCTGCGAGATGGTGCCGGCGCTCTATGCCGCCATCGCCGCCAACGAGGCAGAACGGCTGGCGCCCGGGCTGACGCTCGTCGACGTGCAGATGATCGGCGCGGCAGGACGCATCTATCTGTCGGGACGGTCTGCCGATGTCGCTAAGGCGCGTGCGGGCATCGAGGCCGTGCTCGCCTCGATCGGCGGACGGGACGCCTGACCCGCCGCCGATGACGTGCTCGTCAGACCGGCAGCCGTGAGCCCGGCCGCGCGGCCTGTCAATTGCCGCTCCGCTGAGGTCAAGTCGCTGCTGCGGACGGTTGCTAGCCTCGCCAGGATCGACTACGGCAGGTCGTCATGACTGAGGTCCATCCCGACACCCACGGCTTCGACAGCCTTCCGCACGCGCGCCAGCTCGACTGCCTCGCCGAGCTCGCGCGAACGGCGACGGCGAACTATCCCATTCCCGCCGATGTCTCCGTCACGCTCGTCAACCTGTCCGAGAACGCGACCTACAAGGTGGAGCACGCGGCGACCGGCCGGCGCTGGGCCCTGAGGGTCCACCGCGACGGCTATCATTCCGACACGGCGATCGCGTCGGAACTCGCCTGGCTGATCGACTTGCGCCAGTCCGGCGTGGTGACGACGCCAGTCCCGGTTCCGGGCCATGACGGTGAGCTGATCCAGAAGGTTGGCCACCCGGCGATGGCTCGCCCGCGCAATGTCGTGCTGTTCAACTGGGAATCGGGCGCCGAACCCGGCGTCAACGAGGATCTGCGCAAGCCCTTCGAGGTGCTGGGCGAGGTGACGGCGCGCATGCACCGTCACGTCCGCACCTGGCGGCGACCAGCCTGGTTCGAACGGCTGACCTGGGACTTCGAGACGAGCCTCGGCGAGCGGCCGCACTGGGGCCGCTGGCGCGACGGCATGGGCATGGACGACAAGAAGCTCGACATCTTCGCCCATACTGTCGAACTGATCGGCCACCGCCTCGCCGCCTTCGGCAAGTCGGAGGACCGCTTCGGCCTGATCCACTGTGACCTGCGCCTCGCCAACCTGCTGGTCGACGGATCCGAGGTGAAGGTCATCGATTTCGATGACTGCGGATTTTCCTGGCTGATGTACGACGCTGCGACGCCAGTGTCGTTCTATGAGCACCTGCCCGAAGTGCCCGACCTGGTGCGTCACTGGCTCGTCGGCTACCGCAGGGTGATCGACCTGCCGCAGGCCGACGAGGACGAGATCGGCACCTTCATCATGCTGCGCCGGCTGCTGCTCGTGGCCTGGATCGGCAGTCACTCGGAGACCGAGCTCGCCCAGTCGATGGGCGTCGATTATACCGAGGGCACGGTGCCGCTCTGCCGGACCTACCTGAAGAATTTCGGTTAGCTCGTCGCCCGCCGCGCCGCGACCCTCGGCGCCATCACGCACAGCAGTTCGAACATGATCGAGACACCGAGCCAGGCGGTGGCGCCGCTCGGATCGAAGGGCGGCGAGACCTCGACGAGATCGGCACCGATGATGTTCACCCCGTCGAGCGCGCGCACCACCTGCAAGGCCTCGAACGAGTTCGGGCCGCCGACCTCCGGCGTTCCCGTCCCCGGTGCAAAGGCCGGATCGACGAAATCGATGTCGTAGGAGACGTAGGTCGGACCGGTTCCGGCGATCTCGCGCGCCTCAACCATCACGTCGGCGACACCGCGCCTGAAATACTCCTCGATCGGAATGACCCGAATGCCGACCGACCTGGCAAAGTCGCGATCCTCCGTATCGTAGGTGGTGCCGCGGATGCCGATCATCACCACGCGTTTCGGATCGAGCAGGCCCTCCTCCACCGCCCGCCGGAACGGCGTGCCATGTGTGTACCTGCAGCCATCGAAATAGCTGTGGAACAGATCGGTGTGGCTGTCGAAATGGATCATGCCGATCGGCCCGTCAGCGGCCAGCGCGCGCAGGATCGGCAGCGTGCACAGATGATCCCCGCCGGCTGTCAGGGGCACGATCCCGGCGTCCCGCACGCGCCGAAAATAGCGGGTGAAGCGCTCCAGGCTGTCGGCGACGTCGGCCGGGTTCGGGCCGACATCACCGAGATCGGCGCAGTTGACCATGTCGAAAGGCCGTACCCCGGTCGCCCCGTTGGCGGCGCGGATCATGGTCGACAGGTCGCGCAGCTGGCGCGGGCCGTGACGCGGTCCCGGCCGATTGGTGGTGCCGCCATCCCAGGGCGCCCCGATGATGCCGATCGCGACCTCGCGAATGCGCGGATCGTCGAGCGGCACATGCGGCAGCCGCATGAAGGTCGGCACGCCCGCGAAGCGCGGCAGATCGAAGCCCGACACCGGCCGATAGAACGGATCGCTCAAGCTGCGCCTCCCGAATCCGGTGATCTCGATGCCGGAACGGGTAGCATTCCTCCGACCGGGCAGGAAGCGCAAGGCGACGTCGCAGGCATGCCGACCTCGTTGACACAGGGCGGTGGATCCGGGACGGCGACAGCGGGTTCGCCGCGCTGCCCCACTGGGCAGTCCGGCCGAATTCGGCTACCCCCTGTCGCAGCAAACCGATCCCACGGCCAGGCCCTTCCGGTTGGGTAGCGGCCGGTGGCCACCCCAAATGAGGAGTAGAACCGATATGTCCACCAAGACGCGTTTCCGCCCGGAGCGGGTCGACTTCAGCCGCTTCTCGCCGAAGCACTTCAAGTGGGAACTCGACGACGGCGTTGCAACGATCACACTCAACCGGCCGGAGCGCAAGAATCCGCTGACCTTCGAATCATACGCCGAACTGCGCGATACCTTTCACGACTTGAGACACGCTCCCGACGTCAAGGTCGTCGTCATCACCGGCGCCGGCGGCAACTTCTGCTCGGGCGGCGACGTCCACGAGATCATCGGGCCGCTCGTCGAGATGCAGCTCGCCGGCGACATGGACGGGCTGCTTGCCTTCACCCGCATGACCGGCGATCTCGTCAAGGAGATGCGCACCTGTCCGCAGCCGATCATCGCGGCGATCGACGGCGTATGCGCCGGGGCCGGGGCCATCATCGCGATGGCCTCCGACATGCGCATCGGCACGCCCGACTCGAAGGTGGCCTTCCTGTTCGTGCGGGTCGGACTCGCCGGCGCCGACATGGGAGCCTGCAATATCCTGCCGCGCATCATCGGCGCTGGCCGCGCCTCGGAACTTCTCTATACGGGCCGTGCGATCGATGGCGCCGAGGCAGAACGCTGGGGCTTCTACAATCGCCTCGCCCCCTCCGAAACCGTCCTCGAGGAAGCGCGGACCCTCGCCCGCAGTCTCCGCACCGGCCCGACCTTTGCCCACGCCATGACCAAGAAGTGCATCCACCAGGAGTGGAGCATGGGTATCGACGAGGCGATCGAAGCGGAGGCGCAGGCCCAGGCCATCTGCATGCAGACCAAGGACTACGAACGTGCCTATCGTGCCTTCGTGGCCAAGCAGCGTCCGGTCTTCGAGGGCAATTGAGGTTCGGGACAAACCCGACGCTCATGACGGGGGAGCGTCCCACCGAATGCCTGCAAGATTGCCGCCGCGACCTCACGCGGCGGCTCTGCTTCCGGCTGGATGAGAAACGGGGTTGTAACACTTCCACTCATCGGTGCGATCCTCGGCTTGTAACACTTCCACTCATCGGTGCGATCCTCGGCTAAGGTGAAGCACCGGTTGCTGGGAGAGGGTCGCCGCAGCGTGGTCGGGGGTTGTTCCCT